>DATMDV010000516.1:0-8602 GCA_035557475.1 Ilumatobacteraceae bacterium | reverse complement strand
GTAGTGCCGGTCGTCGGACCCTGTCGCCGGCCGGTCCGGCTGCGCTGTGACCACGATCGGTCATGTTGTCGCGAGACCCGAGCCGACACAACATCGGACGCCGATCCACCGACCGGCGTGCCCGAATCCGCACAGAACGTCGGGGCGCGCCGACGGGTGTGCATGAATCCGGACAGAGTGGATTCGGCGCGGTCGGGAACGGGCGCGGGTGGGAGTTGCCGGTGGGAATTGGTGGCGCGGTGGCAGAAACCCGCCAGCCGAACGGGCGCCCGAGTCCGTACCGTCATCGACGTCATGACGAGCACCGGCACGCTTCCAACCGCACCTGGCGCGCCGGTCCACCACGTGATGCAGCCGGCCGACTGGGTGCGCCTGGCGCTGCCCGGCGTGATCTGGGGATCAAGCTTCTACTTCATCGCCGAAGGGCTCGACTCGTTCGAGCCGGCGCTGATCACGCCGTTGCGAGTGCTGTTCGGGTTCGCGACGCTGCTCGCGTTCCCGGCCGCCCGCGCGCCGATCGAGCGGCGCGACCTTGGGCTCGTCGCGATTCTCGGCGTTGTCTGGCTGGCCGTCCCGCTCACCCTGTTTCCGTTCGCCGAGCAACGTGTGTCGTCGAGCGTCACCGGCATGCTCAACGGCGCGACGCCGCTGTTCGTCGCGATCGTGGCGACGATGATCGCCAGACGACCGCCGCCCGCGCGCCAGCTCGTCGGGTTGCTCGTCGGCTTCGCGGGCGTGGTGGTGATCGCCCTGCCGTCGCTCGACAAGGGCTCGTCGAGCGGGATCGGCGTGGGCATGATCTTCGGCGCCCTCGCGTGCTACGGCGTGGCGTTGAACATCGCTCGGCCGTTGCTGCTGAAGTACGGGGCCTTGCCCGTCATCTGCCGGGCGCAAGCCGTCGCCCTCGTGTTGACAGCGCCGTTCGGGATCGCCGCCCTTCCGGCATCGAGCTTCAGCTGGCCCAGCGCGCTCGCCGTCGTCGCGCTCGGCGTGCTCGGCACCGGCGCCGCATACGTGTTGGCGGCGACGAACGTCGGGCGGCTCGGGAGCACCCGGGCGTCGGTCACGACCTATCTCATTCCGGCCGTCGCCCTAGCGCTCGGTGTCGTGCTCCGCGACGAGGAGGTCGCCGTGTTGGCGATCGTCGGATCGCTCGTGGCGTTGCTCGGCGCCTACCTCACGAACCGCTCACCGCGAGGTCCGGTCGACCCTGCGGTGACTGTGGCTGCCGCCGCCGGACGTTGAGTCGACGAAGCGTCGTCCGCCGCGCGATTCGGGCATGCTGTCGCGATGACGATCTTCGAACACGACATCAGCACGCTCGACGGTGCGCCGTCGAGCCTCGCCGAGTACGAGGGCCGCCCGGTGTTGCTGGTCAACGTGGCGTCGCGGTGCGGCCTCACGCCGCAGTACACCGGCTTGGAGCAGCTGCAGGGTGCCTACGGTGACAAGGGCTTCAGCGTGCTCGGCTTTCCCTGCAACCAGTTCGGTGGACAGGAGCCGGGCAGTGCGGAGGAGATCAAGTCGTTCTGCTCGACGTCGTATGGCGTCACGTTCCCGATGTTCGAGAAGATCGAGGTCAACGGACCTGGCCGCCACCCGATCTACGCCGAGCTCACCGACGTCGCCGATGCCGAAGGGCACTCGGGCGACATCCGCTGGAACTTCGAGAAGTTCCTCGTCGGTACGAACGGTTCGGTCACCCGATTCGCTCCGCAGGTGGCGCCCGACGATCCGCAACTCGTCGCGGCCATCGAGGCGGAACTGGGCGAGTAGCACGTGGTTGGTCGCATCCTGGCCGTCGAACCATGAACGCCGTCGCCGTCGTCGACTACACGGCCGCCGACGCGCCGGAAGCGTTCACGCGCAGCCTCCGCGACACCGGCTTCGCGGTCGTGGTCAACCATCCGCTGCCCTGGGATCTCGTGGAGGCGATCTACGCCGAGTGGTCGGCGTTCTTCGACTCCGACGCGGTGCGCCAGTACGTCGTCGACCCATCGGCGCAGGAGGGCTACTTCCCGCCGAACATGTCGGAGACCGCCAAGGGCGGCACGGTGCGCGACCTCAAGGAGTTCTTCCACGTCTACCCGTGGTCGGTGTTCCCGGCCGAGGTCAGCGGGGCGGCCCTCCGCTACGCCGAGATCGCGACCGAGTTGGCGAAGACACTCCTCGGATGGGTCGAGGCGAACACGCCCGCCGAGGTCGCCGCCCGTTTCTCCCAGCCGTTGGCGTCGATGATCGAGGGCAGCCGGCGGACCCTGCTGCGCGTGCTGCGCTACCCGCCGCTCGCCGGCGACGAGGCGGAGGGTGCGGTGCGCGCCGCCGCCCACGAGGACATCAACTTGCTGACCGTGCTCCCCGCCGCCAACGAGCCCGGGCTGGAGCTGCTCGATGCCGCCGGCCGTTGGTACGCCGTGCCGTGTGATCCCGGGTCGGTCGCCGTGAACGGCGGTGAGATGCTCGATCTGGCGAGCGGCGGCTACTACCCGGCAACCACTCATCGCGTCGTCAACCCGATCGGAGCGGCGGCCACGAAGGCTCGGATGTCGCTCCCGTTGTTCCTCCACCCTGCCGACGACGTCGTCCTGGCGCACGGTCGAACCGCGTCGTCGTTCCTCGCCGAACGGATCCGGGAGTTGCGCGGCGCGACCTGAGCAACGCGGCCGCGTCTCGTCGGCCAGCTGAGGTACGGTCGTTTTCATGCTCCCGCTCGCCCCCTTCGGCCGCACTGGCCATCAATCCACGCGCGTGATCTTCGGCGCCGCAGGGCTCGGTTCGATGACGCAGGAACGTGCCGACGCGACGCTCGCCATGGTCGCCGCCAGCGGCATGAACCACATCGACACCGCGGCGGGGTACGGCGAATCCGAGGTGCTGCTCCGACCATGGCTCGCCGACCACCGCGGTGAGGTGTTCCTCGCCACCAAGACCGGCGAGCGCGTCGGTGCGGCCGCTCGGGCCGAGCTCGAACGATCGCTCACCCGGATGGATGTCGACCAGGTCGACCTGATCCAGTTGCACAACCTCGTCGAGCCCGACGAGTGGGACGTCGCGTTCGGCCCCGGCGGTGCGGTTGCGGCGCTGGCCGCGGCGCGTGACGAGGGGCTCGTGCGCTTCATCGGCGTGACGGGTCATGGGTTGCGGATCGCCGGGATGCACCTGCGGAGCCTCGAGCAGTTCGACTTCGACTCGGTGCTCCTGCCGTACAACTTCACGCTTCGCCAGGAGCCCGAGTACCGCCCCGATCTCGATCGCCTGCTGGAGCTGTGCGCCGAACGTGACGTCGCGGTCCAGACCATCAAGGCGATCGCCAGGCGCCGCTGGCAGGAGGAGCCCGAGCAGCGGTTCAGTTGGTACGAGCCGCTCACCGATCCCGATGCGATCGGGCGCGCGGTGCGCTACGTGCTCGCCGACGAGCAGGTCTTCCTCAACACCACCAGCGACGTACGCCTCGTGCCGCACATCGTTGCCGCCGCCGAGGGCCAGCTCGATCGCCCGACCGACGACGAGATGCTGGCCGACAACGAGACGTTCGGGATCTCACCGTTGTTCGACGGCACCGAGCTCGAGCGAATCTGACCGCGCCGTCGCGCGTCAGCCCACCGGAAACTCGATCGGCACCGTGTCGCCGGAGTACGTGATGCGCTCCCAACGCAGCTCAGCCCCCGCGTTGTCGAACCCGCGGATCACGCCATCCCCGTCGACCCACACGGAGAGCAGGGTGTCGTCGACGGCAGCCGGCAAGGGGAGCACCGTCGCGACCCACTCGTTCCACTGGAACGGGTGATCGGCGGCGTAGCGCGCGGCGTCGAACTCGATCGTGTACATCGTCGTGTCGTCGAGCCCTGCGATCGCAACGCCCTTCTCGCGGTTGTCGATCGACACGTAGCCGTCGCGCCACGTGGTCGTCAGCACGTCGTCGGTGTCGACGACGTCGAGGTAGGTCCGAAGCGCGATGAGTCGCTCGGCACGCGCGTCCGACCATCCGAGCTCCCAGGCGCCCCCATCGCGCCGGAGGGCGAGATGCGAGGCGGCGTCCCCCACGATCTCGAGCCCGGCGAGATCGGCGTCGGCCGCCCCCAAGAACCGAAACGTGCCGCTGACGTGATCGACGGTGATGTCGCCGACGAGCCCGCCGACGTCAGGACCTGACCGGACGCGGTACGACGCCGACAGCACCTCGGCGCTGTCGACGCCGGGCGCGGGGAGCTTGTCGCGATCGAGGTAGTCGGCGAGCGCGTCGACGGCGAAGTAGCCGCCGGTCAACAGGCCGCCGAGGATGACGGTGAGGACGATCAACCTGAGCATCCGATGCCACCACGGGTTGGCCCGGCGGTGCACGAGCGCCGCTCGCTCGGACTCCGGCCGGTACGTCCGGGGACCTGCGGTGCGCGGCGGCGCGGCATCCGACGCGGCGCTCGGTGCGCGGGCGGGGAGTCGTGGGAGGGCTTGCTCGTCGACGGGCGGCGTGGTGGCCGACGGTCGTTCGGGGCCTGGTGCGTCAGGCATCCACGGTCTCCCGCGCTGCGATGGGGGACGCTCCGGCGACGCTGGTGCGGAACATCTCGCGCCGCACGCCCCGATAGTCGTTCAGCGCGTTGTGCTGCGTGCAGCGGTTGTCCCAGATCGCCAGCATCTGCGGCCGCCACTTGAGGCGGCATGTGAAGTTCTCGTTGACGGCGTGGCGGTGCACGTGGCCGAGCAAACCGGCGCTCTCGCTGTTCGACCACCCGTCGATGCGGGTCGTGTAGACGGAGTTGACGTACAACGCCTCGCGCCCGGTTTCGGGATGGCGCGTGACCGCCGGGTGAACCTGGTGGCCGTACGCCTCCTGGGACGGCTCGATCGCCATCGACGACTTGCCCTTGACCGAGTCGAGGTAGCCGCCGGTCCCGTACGTCGTCCCGGCCGAGTGCACGGCATCGAGCTGCAACAGCGTGCGCCGCAATCCCGACGACAGGGTCTCGAACGCGAGGTACTGGTTGGCCCAGACGGTGTCGCCGCCATGATCGGGAACGTCGCGCGCGTGGAGCAACGTGAACGACGGCGGCGCAGGCAGGTACGACATGTCGGTGTGCCAGGCATTGGCGAAGTTCAGCTCGTCATCGGGCTCCTTGATGACGCGGATCACGTACGGCCGGTCGTCGAGCGGCTTCACGAACGGCGTCACGTCGCGACCGCCGAGCTGATCGGTGAGGCGTTCGAGATCGTCGAGCGACATCGGCTGGTCGGGGAGGAACACGACGAGGTGGTCGAGGATCGTGTTGCGCAACGCAGCGAGCGTGTCGGTGTCGAGCTCGGTGGTCAGGTCGAGCCCGGTGACGAACGCGCCCAGCGATCCGGCGGCCGGCTCGACGCTCAGGGTCGGACGGCTCGAGACGTTGCCCACGCCGACATCGTCGCACGTCGGCCACGCCGCGTCGTGGTTCACGACCGAACCGCGCCGCCCCTCCAGTCCTCGACGGCAGGGTCCTCCTCGGGGCGGAAACCGAGGCTCCTGAGGCGGGGCTTCTCGCGCAAGCTGCGCTTCAGCTCGGCGAAGCCGGGGAACGTCGCCAGGTGGATCACCGAATCCCACAGCGCCACCGCGTCGGCGGGGTCGGGGATCTGGGAGATCACGGGACCGAAGAACGCGGGTCCGTCCGGGGGACGGAACACGATGATCGGAGTCCCGACGTCGCGGCCGGTCCTCGCCCGCGCCGCATCGGTCTCGGCTTCGATCTGAGCGTCCCACGTCGTGTCGTCGAGGGCACTTGCCAACTCGACCGGGAGACCGGCGGCTTGGAGGATCTGCTCGGCATGGTCGGGCGTGCCCCTCCAGCGCAGGTCATCGCCCTCGACGCGGTCGCGATCGAAGATGCTCTCACCGGAGGCCGTGTAGTAGCGCCCGACTGCCTCCGAGCCGCCCTCGGCCCGGACCGCGGCGGCGACGCGCAGCAGGCGCAACCCTGACGTGTGGCCGTACTCGTAGCCGGCGGGGAAGTCGCGCTCGTAGTCCTTGTCCTTGTTCACGATGCGCAACGCGATGAACCGCCAGTCGACGGTGTACTCCTTCTGCTCGACGACCTGCACGACCCAGCGCGACGTGATCCATGCGAACGGGCAGATCGGATCGAAGTGGAAGTGCAGGTCGGCGGTCATCCGCGGCACGTTACCGGCGCGGCCACGGTCCGGCAGAGGCCCAGAAGCAGTACAGCAGGGCGCCGGAGCTGACTGGGCATCGACCGCCGAGCGGTACGATCGTCGGCGTGGCAGTGCCAGATGTCGAGGAGCCAACGTTCGGTGCGAACTCGTGGCTCGTCGAGGAGATGTACGAGCAGTACAAGGCCGACCCCGAGTCGGTTGGGGAGGCGTGGAAGGAGTTCTTCGCCGACTACCGCTCGGTGACCGAGACACTTCTTACCCATGCGCCAGTCGGCGACCGACCCGTCGGCGACCGCTCCGTCGGCGACCCACCCGTCGGCGACCGCTCCGTCGCCGACCCACCACCGCCGGCCGCCACGCCTCCGGAGGCGCCCGCACTGGCGACACCACCCGCCGGTCCGGCCGTCGGTGCCCAGGCGCCCCCTCCTGCGACGTCACCGACTCCGGCGACCACGCCAGCGGCTGCACCCGCTGACGAGCCGGGTGCGCCGATCCGCGGTGCCGGGGCGGCGATCGCCGCCAACATGGAGCGCAGCCTCACGGTGCCGACGGCGACCAGCTTCCGCAACGTGCCGGCCCGCCTGCTCGAGGTCAACCGCAAGGTCATCAACGGTTATCGGGCGCGCAGCGGCCAGGGCAAGGTGAGCTTCACCCACCTGATCGGCTACGCCGTGGTGCGGGCGATCGCCGACGCGGTCCCGGCGATGAACAACACGTTCCTGCAGGGCGCCGACGGCAAGCCACGACTCGTCAAGAACGAGCACGTGAACATGGGGCTCGCGGTCGACATCGACAAGGGCGACGGCACGCGCACGCTCGTCGTTCCCGTCCTCCGCGATGCCGAGGGGCTCGACTTCGCCGGGTTCCTCGTCGCCTACGAGGAGATCATCCGCAAGGTCAGGAGCGGCAAGCTGGCGGTCACCGACTTCCAGGGCGCCAGCGTCACACTGACCAACCCCGGAACCATCGGCACCGTGCAGTCGGTGCCGCGGCTGATGCCCGGCCAGGGCGTCATCGTCGGGGTCGGCACCATCGACTACCCGGCCGAGTTCGAAGGCGCCGACCGCAGCAACCTGTCGTCGCTCGGCATCTCCAAGGTCGTCACGATCACGAGCACCTACGACCACCGCATCATCCAGGGTGCCGAGTCCGGGCTGTTCCTGAAGCGCGTCCACGAGCTGCTGCTCGGCGAGCACAGCTTCTACGACGACATCTTCCACGCCCTCGGGATGCCGTACGAGGCGGTCAAATGGCGTCCCGACATCAACCCGATCGACCGCGAGGAGGCGATGCTGCACAAGCAGGTGCAGGTCGCCAAGTTGATCCGCGTCCACCGTGTGCGTGGCCATCTGATCGCCGACCTCGACCCGCTGCGGTGGAAGGAACCGCACACGCCGGTCGAGCTCGACCCGGCGACGTACGGCCTCACGATCTGGGATCTCGACCGCGAGTTCCTCACCGACGGCGTGGCCGGTTCGTCCAAGATGCGGCTCGGCGACCTGCTCGGTGTCCTCCGCGACGCGTACTGCCGCACGATCGGCGTCGAGTACATGCACATCCAGGAGACCGACGAGCAGCACTGGATCCAGAGCCAGGTCGAAGGCGCCCATCCCTCGGTGCCGAAGGAACAGAAGGACCGCATCCTCGAGCGTCTCAACGCCGCCGAGGCGTTCGAGAAGTTCCTCGCCACCAAGTACGTCGGTACCAAGCGGTTCGGCATCGAGGGTGCCGAGTCGGCCATCCCAATCCTCGACGAGATCCTCTCCGGCGCCGCCGACGCCGGGCTCGATTCGGCCGTCATCGGGATGGCCCACCGCGGCCGGCTCAACGTCCTGTCCAACATCATGGGCAAGAGCTACGAGGCGATCTTCTCCGAGTTCGAAGGCCACGTCGACCCGACCACCGTGCAGGGATCCGGCGACGTCAAGTACCACCTCGGCGCGACCGGCAAGTACGTGAGTCCCTCGGGTGCCGACATCCGTCTCGAACTGGCGGCCAACCCGAGCCACCTCGAGACGGTCAACCCGATCGTGATGGGCATCGTGAGGGCGACCCAGGACCAGATCGACCCGCCCGGCTCGTACCCGGCCCTCTCACTGCTCATCCACGGCGACGCTGCGTTCGCCGGCCAGGGCATCGTCGCCGAGTGCCTGGCGATGAGCGACATCGGCGGCTACCGGGTGGGCGGCACGATCCACCTCATCATCAACAACCAGATCGGCTTCACCACCGCACCGCAATTCGCCCGTTCGTCGATCTACTGCTCCGACGTTGCCAAGACCGTCCAGGCGCCGATCTTCCACGTCAACGGTGACGATCCGGAGGCGTGTGTCCGCGTCGCCCGACTGGCGTGGGACTACCGCCAGAAGTTCCACAAGGACGTCGTCATCGACATGGTCTGCTACCGGCGGTACGGCCACAACGAGGGCGATGACCCGAGCTACACCCAGCCGCTCAT
>DATMDV010000515.1:0-15383 GCA_035557475.1 Ilumatobacteraceae bacterium | reverse complement strand
GCAACGCCAACGAGGAGTTCACCCGCCACCGGCTGCGACGGGCGAGCGATCACAACACCCGCAGCCGTGCGCTGACTGAGTTGCAAGACCTGCTCGCATTGCCCGAGGCGCCGTTGCGGATCGAGTGTTACGACATGGCGCACCTCCAGGGCACCGACTACGTCGGATCGATGGTGGTGCTCGAGGACGGCCTCCCCAACAAGCGCGAGTACCGCCGCTTCCGGGTCAAGGACGTGCCGGGCAACGACGACTACGCGGCGATGGAAGAGGTGTTGACGCGCCGGTTGACCGCATACCTCGCCGATCGTGACCGCCCGATCAACGAGCGCAATGATCGTCCGGGGAAGTTCGCGTACCCACCGCAGCTCCTCGTCGTCGACGGCGGCAAGGGACAGCTCGGCGTGGCCAGGCGCGTCGTCGAGTCGCTCGGGCTCGCCGACGAGATCCCGGTCGCCGGCCTCGCCAAACGCTTCGAGGAGGTGTTCGTGCCCGGCCGATCCGAGCCGGTCGAGATCCCGCGGGGGAGCGAAGCGCTCTTCATGCTCCAGCGGATCCGTGACGAGGCCCACCGGTTCGCCAACACGTTCCATGTCGAGCGCCGGTCGAAGCGCATGACGGCGAGCTCGCTCGACGGCATCCCGGGCCTCGGCGAATCACGCAAGACCAAGCTCGTCAAGGCGATGGGTGGTGTGAACGCCGTGAAGCGCGCCGAGCTCGACGACCTCAAGTCGTTGCCGTTCCTCCCCGACGCAGTCGCCGAGGCGATCCACTCGAAGTTCCATTCGTAATCGGGGTCACGCGGTGCGTGACGCGACCTACGTGATGTGGCTGGCGACCTCGGTGCGGAACCGTTCGATCTTGGCGAGGCGCTTGTCGAGGTCGCGGCCGAAGTTCCATTCGGGGACGATGAACTCGTCGAATCCGAGCTCGACGTACTGACCGATCGTGTCGACCAACTCCGACGGCGTCCCGACGATCGAACGCCCCGCGGGCGCGTTCTCGCGCAACTGCGCGACCGTGTCGGCGTCGTCCTCCATGAACACGATCGCCTGCACGGAGCGGCGAATCGTCGCCGGGTCGCGGCCGACCGCGTCGCACGCCGCCAGGAACGCAGCGCTCTTCGTCTCTGCCGTCTCGACGTCGCCCCAGGTGTTCCACTCGTCGGCGTGGCGGGCCGTGATGCGCAGCATGCGCGAGCCACTCGTGCCCACGAGGATCGGCAGGCGCGACTGGACGGGCTTGGGCTCACACGGTGCGTCGGTGATCGTGTAGTACCGCCCGGCGAACGTGGTGCGTTGCTGGTCGAGCAGGGCTCGCACGATCTGGATCGCCTCGTCGAAGCGGCCGACGCGCTCACCGGGATCCGCCAACTCGATGCCGTACGCCCGGTGTTCGTTGACCTGCCAGCCGGCGCCGAGGCCGAGCACGGCACGACCATTGGAGATGTGGTCGATCGTCGCGATCCGGTTGGCCAGCAACGCGGGGTGGTGCACCGAGGTCGGTGACACGAGCGATCCGAGGCGCACGCGTTCGGTGGTCGCGGCGAGGGCCGGCAGGACCGCCCAACACTCGTGGGTGTCGCCGTCGGCGACGGCGCCGTCCTCGGTGTTCGGCATGTAATGGTCGGCGAACCAGATGCCATGCCAACCGCTCTCCTCCGCGAGACGGGCAGTGGCGGCGATGTCATCCCAGCTGCGGATCGGAGCAGGCCAGACGGAGAAGTCCATTGGCACGACCATACATATGCGTCCGTCGAAGCGGCTGGCGCCGCCGACGGACGAACCGGGTCTTTGCCTCTGAACGGCGCGATCCGGTCCGTGTCACTGTGTCCGTGGAAGGGACTGGCGCCGCCGACGGACGAACCGGGTCTTTGCCTCTGAACGACGCGATCCGGTCCGTGTCACTGTGTCCGTGGAAGGGACTGGCGCCGCCGACGGACGATCCGGGTCTTTGCCTCTGAACGACGCGATCCTGTGCTGGTCTTGCCCCTTAGTCTCACGTCTGTGAATGACCCGTCACGCGAGCTGTGGGAGCAACACGCCGGGTGGTGGATCGAGGGGTTCACCGAGGGGGCCGACCCCGAGTACGTCGAACAGATCCTGCCGCTCGCCGAGGCGGAGCTGGCGGCGGCGACGATGGTCCTCGACGTCGGATGTGGAGACGGGCAGATCAGCCGGATGCTGGCCAACCGCGGTGCACACGTGGTCGGGATCGATCCGACTCGCAACCAGCTCAGCGTCGCCATCGAGCGGGGTGGCGGTCCGCACTACGCACGTGCCGAGGCCGCCCGGCTGCCGTTCGCAGACGGCACGTTCGACGGCATCGTCGCCTGCCTCGTCTTCGAGCACATCGACGACGTCGACGCTGCGATCGCCGAGGTGGCGCGTGTGCTGCGCCCCGAGGGACGGTTCGCGTTCTTCCTCAACCACCCGTTGCTCCAGACACCAGGGAGCGGCTGGATCGACGATCAGGTAGTCGACCCGCCCGAGCAGTACTGGCGGATCGGCCCATACCTCGACGAGGCGGACACCGACGAGCAGGTCGAGCTCGGCGTGTACATCCGGTTCCTTCACCGTCCGTTGTCGCGGTATGTCAACACCCTCGCCGACCACGGTCTCGTGCTCGAGCGCATGGTCGAACCGGCGCCGCCACCGGGGTTCCTCGCACTCGCACCCGAGTACGCGCTGGCGGCGACGATCCCGCGGTTGCTGTATCTCCGTCTGCGGCGCACCGACCGTCGCTAACGTTCAGGGCGATGGCGGACATCGTGCTCATCACCGGACTTTCCGGGGCGGGCAGATCGGCCGCCGCGGCGGTTCTCGAGGACCTCGGGTTCTACGTGGTCGACAACCTGCCGACGTCGTTGCTGGCGACGATCGTCGAGTTGGCGTCGAAGCCGGGCGGCGGCATCGAACGTCTCGCGCTCGTGTCCGGACGCCAACACGCCGATGTGCTGCCCCACGTCGGCGCGATGCGGGCGGCCGGCCATCGCGTCACGGTCGTCTACCTCGATGCGTCGACGAGCGAGCTCGTCCGCAGGTATGACGCGACGAGACGCAAGCACCCGCTGGCCGACGAGGCCGACGGGTTGCTGGAGTCGATCGAGCTCGAGCGCCAACGGCTCGGTCGGCTCCGCGACGCCGTCGATCTGGTGATCGACACGACCGATCTCAACGTTCACCAACTGAAGGATCGGCTGGTTGGCGCGTTCGACGACTCCGGGACGGCGCGCCTGCAGGTGGCGGTCGAGAGTTTCGGCTACAAGCACGGCCTGCCACTCGACGCCGACATCGTGATGGACGTGCGGTTCCTGCCGAATCCGCACTGGAACGACCAGCTCCGTCCACTGACCGGCTTCGACCAGGCCGTCCGCGACTTCGTCCTCGAGACGGCCGCGGGACAGGCGTTCCTCGACCGCTTCGACGACCTGCTTGCCAGCGTGCTCCCCGCCTATCAGGCCGAGGGCCGGAGCTACCTCACGGTCGCGATCGGTTGCACCGGGGGACGCCATCGATCGGTCGCGATCGCCGAGGAGTTGGCGCGGCGGTTCCGCGACCGCGGCGTTGCCGTGCGCACATCGCACCGCGATGTGTCGCAGTCCGGATAGCGCGCGACAGCCTCCCGGTGCTCCCTCCCGGTGTTAAAGGTGCCGACGCTAGGGTGACCGCTTCGATCACATGAGAGGACAACTCGAGACATGACGGTGCGCGTGGGAATCAACGGCTTCGGCCGGATCGGCCGAAGCTTCTTCCGCGCCGCGAAGCAACGCGGCGCCGACGTCGACTTCGTCGCCGTCAATGACCTCGGTTCGCTCGAGACGATGGCACACCTCCTCAAGTACGACTCAGTGCTCGGTCAGCTGCCGGGGTCGGTAAAGGTCACCAAGACGGGCATCAAGGTCGGCGACGACGAGCTGCGCGTGTTGTCGGAGCGCGATCCCAAGAAGCTCCCGTGGTCCGACCTCGGCGTCGACGTCGTCGTCGAGTCGACGGGTTTCTTCGCCACCCGGGACACCGCCGCGTACCACCTCGAGGGTGGCGCCCCACTCGTCATCGTCTCCGCCCCGTGCACCGGGGCCGACGCGACGTTCGTGTACGGGGTCAACCACAAGACGTTCGACCCGAAGAAACACAAGGTCGTCTCGAACGCGAGCTGCACGACGAACTGCTTCGTACCGCTCGTCAAGGTGCTCGACGACGCATTCGGCGTGGTCGAGGGGTTGATGACGACCATCCACGCCTACACCGGCGACCAGGTGCTCGTCGACGGCCCGCACAAGGATCTCCGCCGGGCCCGGGCCGCGGCCATCAACATCGTTCCGACCAGCACGGGTGCGGCCCGCGCCACGAACCTCGTGCTGGAGTCGATGAAGGGCAAGCTCGACGGCACGTCGCTGCGAGTACCGGTGCCGACCGGTTCGATCACCGACTTCACGGCCAACCTGCGCAAGAAGGCGACCGTCGCCGAGATCAACGCCGCGTTCCAAGCGGCGGCGAAGAAGGGCGACCTCAAGGGCATCCTGCGGTACACCGACGAGGAGATCGTGTCGAGCGACATCGTGGGCGACCCGCACTCGTGCATCTTCGACGCCGGGCTCACGTTCACGATCAACAACATGGCCAAGGTCAACGGCTGGTACGACAACGAGTGGGGCTACTCCAACCGCCTGGTCGACATCACTGTGTACACCGGCAGCAAGAAGCGTTGAGCGGGCGCACATGGCGCGCATCCCGACGCTCGAGGACCTCGGCGACGTCTCCGGCAAACGTGTCTTACTGCGCACCGACTTCAACGTCCCGCTCGACGGCACCACGATCACCGACGACTTCCGGATCCGGGCCGCGCTGCCCACGATCGAGTGGTTGATCGCCCGGGACGCGGAAGTCGTGTGCGCCAGCCACCTCGGGCGACCGAAGGGCAAACCGACGCCGGAGTTCTCGATGGCACCGGTGCGGGCTCGGCTGGCAGAGTTGGCACCCGGCGTCGAGCTGCTGGAGAACCTCCGCTTCGACGCGGGTGAAGAGGGCAACGATGCCGACTTCACAGCTCGCCTGATCGAGGGCTTCGACCTCTACGTCAACGACGCATTCGGCGCATCGCACCGCGCGCATGCCTCGATCGTCGGTCCGCCGAAGGTGCTGCCGTCGGCCATGGGACGGCTGCTCCAGAAGGAAGTCGACGTCCTGCTCGGGCTCCGCACGAACCCCAAGCGTCCGTTCGTGGCGGTGCTCGGCGGCGCCAAGATCTCCGACAAGCTCGGCGTGGTCGAGGCGCTGCTCGATGTCGTCGACGCACTTGCCATCGGTGGGGCGATGTGCTTCACGTTCTTCGCCGCCCAGGGCAAGTCGATCGGCGATTCCCTGTTCGAGCCCGACCAGGTCGAGACGTGCGCCCGGCTGCTCGACGCGGGCAAGACGATCCACCTGCCCGACGACATCGTCGGCGTCGACGCCAACGGCACATACGCCACGTTCGGCACGTGGCTCCCCGACGGTGCCAAGGGGTTCGACATCGGCCCCGGTTCGGCGGCCGCGTTCTCCGACGTCATCATGGACGCACGGACGGTGTTCTGGAACGGCCCGATGGGGATGTTCGAGGACGAGCGGTTTGCCGCCGGCACCCGGACCGTCGCCCAGGCCATGGCCGACACCAAAGCGTTCACGGTGGTGGGCGGCGGTGACGTCGTCGCGGCCCTCGGACAGTTCGGTCTCGACGACGAGGTCGATCACGTGTCGACCGGCGGCGGGGCGTCGCTCGAACTGATCGAGCTCGGCGACCTGCCGGGTCTCGAAGCGCTGCGGGCGGCACCGAACGCACCGGGCGAGGATCCCGGGCGAGAGGAGACCGGACGATGAGACGACCACTGATCTCCGGCAACTGGAAGATGAACCTCAACCACTTCGAGGCGATCCAGACCGTGCAGAAGTTGCACTACCTCATCCCGCGTGACGCGTTCCGCAACGTCGACGTGAGTGTGCATCCGCCGTTCACCGACATCCGCAGTGTGCAGACGGTGATCGAAGCCGACGATCTCGAGCTGCTGCTCGGCGCCCAGCACTGCCACTGGGAAGTCAGCGGAGCGTTCACCGGCGAGGTGTCGCCGCTGTTTCTCGCCAAGCTCGATGTCGAGCTCGTGGTGTGCGGGCACAGCGAGCGCCGCGAACTGTTCGGTGAGACCGACGAGATGGTCGCCCGCAAGGTCGCCGCGATCCAGCACCACGGGATGGTGCCGATCATGTGCGTCGGCGAGTCGCTCGACGAGCGCGAGGCCGGCGCGACCGAGACCAAGGTGCTCGATCAGGTCCGCGCCGGCTTGGCGGGACGCTCCGCCGAGCAGGTCGGCGCGTTGGTGATCGCCTACGAGCCGATCTGGGCGATCGGCACCGGTCGTACGGCGACGGCCGATGACGCGCAAGCGGTGTGCGCGGCGATCCGCGCCAGCATCCGCGAGGGCTGGGGCGATGCCGCGGCCGACGCCGTGCGCATCCAGTACGGCGGTTCGGTCAAGGCGGCGACGACCGCCGAGTTGATGGCGCAGCCCGATGTCGACGGTGCGCTGGTCGGCGGTGCCAGCCTCGATCCCGACGAGTTCGCCCGAATCGTCCAGTTTGCCGCCGGCTGACCACGCAAGACATCTTCAATTTTATTACATCTGTCACACCCATGGCTACCTCCGGGTAACGCCTGCTGGTATGGTTCGACCGCCCGATTTGATCGGGGAGGACAAATCGTGCAGAACGCCATGGTTCGAACGCCGGAAGCATTGGCTGGTGCAACATCGTTGCGCGAGCAATAGCCCGGGCGGTTCCCGTGGCACCTACTACCTCCCTCCATCAACCCCATGAGGAGGACCTACGTGAGTTTCACGAGGCGCAGTAAGCGATTGGTCGCGCTGGCCGTCGGTCTGTCACTCGTCGCCGCAGCATGCGGTGACGACGACGACGCCGACACAGCGGACACATCGTCGGAGTCGGAAGATACGACGGCACCGGAAGAAACCGAGGCACCTGACGCGACCGAAGCACCGGACGCGACCGAGGCCCCGGACGGGACCGAAGCACCAGACGGGACCGACGCACCCGCCGGAGACGTGGCGATGACGGTCACGGTCGACATCAACCCGGACGCCGTCTGGGAAGACGGCACGCCGATCACGTGGGAGGACTTCGAGTGTTCGTGGCAGGCACAGCTGAACACGCCAGGCTCGATCGAGACCTCCGGCTACGACGCCATCACAAGCGTTACTGCCGGTGACAACGACCAGCAGGTCATTTTCAGCTACGACCGGGTGTATGCGCCGTACAAGACGCTGTTCGACGCCATCATCAAGAAGGCGGCCGTCGCCGACTGCATGGACATCTCCGCCGACTTCCAGACGGAGCTGCCGATCTCGGGCCGGCCGTACATGATCAACTCCTTCGGCGAGAACGAGCTCGAGCTCGTTCCCAACCCGAACTGGTGGGGCGATGCTCCAAAGGCCGAGCGTGTCTTGATCGTCGGTTTCGCCGACCAGGAGACCGAGCTCGCGGCCATCAACTCCGGTGAGGTCGACTTCATCTACCCGCAGTTCTTCCAGGGCATCGAGGATGCGGTCACCGATCCGAACGTTGTCCCAGCCATCACCTTCGGTGGTGACTACGAGGGGCTGTACTTCCAGATGGGTGAGGACGAGGCCTACCGTGGCCCGTTGGCCGACGACGACTACCGCAACGCGCTCGTCAAGTCGATCGACCGTGAGGCGCTGTTCGCGCAGATCTACGCCCCGCTCGTCGATGGAGCGGAACTGCTCCAGTGCGGCCCGATCGTTCCAGGGCTGTACTGCACCGACGCATGGGCCGACAACGTCTACGATCCGGAAGGCGCCGAGCAGATCATGACCGACGCCGGTTGGACGAAGAACGGCGACGGCTTCTGGGCCGATGCCGACGGCAACGTCCCCGAGGTCCGCTGGATGGTCAACACCGGCAACACCCGGCGTGAGAGCGCCCAGGCGTACCTGATCCCGTTGCTGGCCGCGGCCGGTTTCAACGTGATCGCTGACAACTGCGAGGCCCTGCCTTGCGTGTTCCAGCAGCGTCTGCCAGCCCTCGACTACGACATCGGGTTGTACATCTCGACAGCACCGCCGGACCCGGCCTATCTGGTTCCTGCGTTCACCTGCGCCCAGATCCCGACCGCCGCCAATGGCAACCAGGGTCAGAACCAGCAGGGTGTCTGCAACGAGGAAGCCTCAGCCATGCTCGAGGAGTCGGACATCACGGTCGACGAACAAGAGCGTGCTGATCTCATCACCGGTGCACTCGATCTGTTGTCCGAGGAGAACTTCATGCTCCCGCTGCTGCAGTTCCCGAAGTCGGGCTTCTATCGCAGCGATCGGGTCGGTGGACCTGTCGAGGATCAGCTCAACAACTACCGCGCCTTCCACAACCTGTCGGAGTGGGAGGACGTCGATGGTGATGGTCAGATCATCGTCGGTGCCGAGCAGTATCCCGGTTGCCTCAACCCGCTGAACGAGTGCGCCAACTCGTCGTGGTACGTGTGGGCAGCTGAGAACCAGACGCTCCCGGGCATCTGGCGGACCACCAACGACGCCCTCTACGAGCTGACCAACCTCGCCGCTGGCGAACCGGTTGTCGAAGTCCTCTGATCCTCGGATCAGGGAAGGTCACAAGAACCAGTTGAAGCTGTGGGGCCGGCGAGTGTCGGCCCCACAGCCCATCTGGGCTAAGAATGTGGGGGTAACCCTGGTGGGTTAGGGAGGTCGATCATGGCCAGGTTCATCATCCGGCGGCTGCTCTGGGCGGCCCCGACGTTGCTGATCGTCACGTTCCTCGTCTACGTCGCGCTGCGGATTGGCACGAACCCGTTGGCGAGCTATCTGAGGATCAACCAGCGAGCGTCCGAAGCGAAGATCCAGCAGTACATCGAGATCAACGGGCTGTACGACGGCCCCGGTGGATACGTGCGGGGCTACTTCAAGTGGCTCGGCGGGTTCTTCACCGGTGACTGGCCGCGCACGATCAAGGGCAATCGTGAGGTCTGGCCGAACCTCCAGGACGCGATGGCGAACTCGCTCCGCCTGGGCGGTGTGGCCTCGCTCGTGGGCATCACCATCGGGCTGTCGATCGGCGTGTTCGCCGCACTCCGGCCCGGCAGCCTGCGCGACACCACCGTCAACACCGGGGCGTTCTTCGGGCTCTCGATCCCGCCCTACGTGTCGGCAGTCCTGTTCCAGCTGATCTTCGCGGTCTACTGGGCGCAGTGGTACGGCAAGCCCTTGCTCCCGACTTCAGGTGTGTATCCGACGGGACATCGTGGGTTCGATCTGGGGCTGATGATCAAGCACATGGTTCTGCCGGTGGCCGTCGTGGCGATTCAGGTGATCGCGACCTACGCGAGGTACATGCGGGCGTCGTTGCTCGAGGTGCTGAACAGCGACTACATGCGCACGGCGCGATCGAAAGGCATCAGCGAGCGGCGGGTGCTCGTCAGACACGCCCTTCGCAACGCGCTGATCCCCGTGGTGACTGTCGCGGCGATCGACGTCGGGGCGATCCTCGGCGGCCTGATCATCACCGAGGGCGTGTTCAGCTACCCCGGTATGGGCGAGTACTTCCTCCAGGCCTACACCGAAGGTGACTTCCCGGCGCTGATGCCGTGGATGGTGATCATCGTCTCGGCAGTGATCCTGTTCAACCTGTTGGCGGACATGTCGTACGCCTTCCTCGATCCGAGGATCCGCCTTGACTGAGGTGCTCCTCCCCGAAGAGGCGGTTCTCGAGGAACTTCCCGACGACGCACAAGGGTTGGCGACGACATCGATGTCGCCGCGCAAGATGGCGTACAAGCGCTATCTGCGCCACAAGGGCGCAGTTGTCTGCACGGTCGTGCTGGCGGTACTGGTCGTGATCGTGTTGTTCGCGCCGTTGACGATGCGCTACGAAGTGAACGAGGCCGTGTTCCCGATCAGCGAGGGTCCGAACCAATACCTGTCGCCGCGCCGCATCGCTTGGCTCGGCACCGACGACATCGGGCGTGATGTGTACAGCCGCCTGATCGCTGGACTCCGAGTCTCGTTGGTGATCGGTCTCGCGGCCGCGATCTGCTCGACGATCATCGGCGTCACGGTCGGCTCGGTCGCCGGACTGCGCGGTGGTCTGTTCGACGACGTCATGATGCGGGTCACCGACATCTTCCTGGCATTCCCGTTCCTCGTCGCCTTGCTCGTAGTGCGGGCGTTCCTCGGCGGCATCGGATGGCTCGAGTCGATCATCGGCAAGCCGACGTCGATCCGGTTCGTGATCGTGCTGTTCGTGCTGTTCGGGTGGATGGGAGTCGCCCGACTCGTACGCGGCCAGGTGCTCTCACTCAAGGAGCGTGAGTTCATCGAGGCCACCCGCGCCCTCGGCGCGACGAACAGGCGGATCATCTTCAGGCACCTCCTGCCGAACTCGGTCGGCCCGATCCTCGTTGCGCTCACCACGTCGGTCGTCGCGGCCGTCGTCGGCGAGGCGACGCTCAGCTTCTTCGGTTTCGGACCCCAACCCGGTGCGGGTCAGACATCGCTCGGCAACCTCGTGCGCGAGGCCGACCTGGCGCTCGTCACCGGCAACTGGTGGTTGGCCGTGTTCCCGTGTGTGTTGCTGATCATCACCGCGATCTGCATCAACTTCATCGGCGATGGCCTACGCGACGCAACCGACCCGAAGCTGCCGGGCGGGGCCAACTGATGCCGGTCGGGAGCACCGTGTTGTCGCTGCGCGACTTCCGGGTGTCCTTCGACACGGTGAACGGCGACGTCCAAGCCGTTCGCGGCATCGACCTCGATGTCGGTGACGGTGAGATGGTCGGAGTCGTCGGTGAGTCGGGATCCGGCAAGTCGGTGACGTTCCTCGGACTGATGGGTCTGTTGCCCAAGTCGGCACGGATCTCCGGTTCGGCGACGATCGGTGGGGCCGAGCTCGTTGGCGCGTCCGACAAGTTCATGCGCACGATCCGCGGCAAGCGGATCGCGATGATCTTCCAGGACCCGTTGTCGGCGCTCAATCCGGTGCAGAAGATCGGTGTGCAGATCGTCGAGATGATCCGCTCCCATGAGGACACCACGAAAGCGGCGGCGCATCGCAAGGCCGTCGAGTTGCTCGATGTGGTTGGGATCCCGCAGCCCGATCAGCGTTCGATGCAGTACCCGCACGAGTTCTCGGGCGGGATGCGTCAACGCGTGATGATCGCGATGGCGATCGCCAACGAGCCAGAGGTGCTGATCGCCGACGAGCCGACGACCGCACTCGACGTGACGGTGCAGGCGCAGATCCTCGAGGTCATGCAACGCATCCAGCATGAGTTGCGCACGGCAATCGTGCTCATCACCCACGACCTCGGAGTGGTGGCCCGCGTCGTCGACCGGGTACAGGTGATGTACGCCGGACGTGCCGTCGAACGTGGCGACGTCGAGACACTTTTCCGGGAGTGCTCGCACCCGTACACGCGCGGCCTGCTCGAGTCGCTGCCGGCGCTCGGCCGACAGCGGCTGGTGCCCATTCCGGGATCACCGCCGAACATGCTGCGCCCACCGCCGGGGTGCGCGTTCGCGCCGCGATGCGCGCACGCCCGCCCCGAGTGCACGATGGCGATTCCTGATCTTCGGCCGTTCGGATCGGGCGAGACCGCTTGCATCCGCGCCGAGGAGCTCTACCAGGAGGTCGCGGTCGGTGTCTGAGGCCGTCTTGGAGGTGACCGACCTCGTCAAGCTGTTCCAGGTCCGGCGAGCGCGCGGCATCCGCGTCGAGCGGCGATCGGTGCAGGCAGTCTCGGGCGTGTCGTTCACGGTGAACGCCGGTGAGACACTCGGACTGGTGGGGGAGTCCGGATCCGGCAAGACCACCGTCGGCCGATGCGTGCTGCGACTGCTCGAGCCGACCGCCGGGTCGATCAAGTTCAAGGGCACCGAGCTCACCCACCTCGACAAAGCGGGGATGCGGGCGATCCGCAAGGAGATGCAGATCGTCTTCCAGGACCCGTACGCGTCGCTCGATCCGAAGCGCACGGTCGGTGCGGCGATCGCCGAGCCGTTCGAGATCCAAGACGTCAAGGGCGATCACGATGCGAAGGTCGCCGATCTGCTCGAGCTCGTCGGCCTCGCCCCCGATCACGCTCGCCGCTTCCCGCACGAGTTCTCGGGCGGCCAGCGCCAGCGCATCGGCATTGCCAGGGCGCTGGCGTTGAACCCGACATTGATCGTGCTCGACGAGCCGGTCTCCGCCCTCGACGTGTCGATCCAGGCCGGTGTCGTCAACCTGCTCGAGGACCTGCAGAACGAGCTCGGCTTGTCGTACGTCTTCATCGCCCACGACCTGTCGGTCGTCCAGCACGTCTCCGACGTCGTGGCCGTCATGTATCTCGGCAAGCTGGTCGAGATCGCCCCCGCCGACGACATCTACGACCGTCCGGCCCATCCGTACACCCAGGCGCTGCTGTCGGCCGTTCCCGAGCCCGACCCTCGCATCGAGCGCGACCGGCAGCGCATCGTCCTCGAGGGCGAGGTGCCGTCACCGATCAACCCGCCGTCGGGCTGCCGGTTCCGCACCCGCTGCCCGAAGGCGCAGGACAAGTGCGCCACCGAGGAGCCGCTGCTCGAGGACCGCGGCATCGGACATCTGGTCGCGTGCCACTTCGCCGAGGTGATCCCGATGGTCGCCAGCAGCCCGGTCCACTTCGAACGCCAGCCCTGACCCACTGGTTCCTGGGAGTTTGCGGCGACCGGGCCTCGGGTATGCCCGACCGGTCCCGTGTTCGAAAGGACCAGCACATGTCTGCATTCGCCCCATTACGCCGCGCGGTGATCGCTGGCGCGGTGGGCACCCTCGCCATGGATGCTCTGTGGTACCAGCGCTATCGCCGCTCCGGCGGCACGGACTCGTTCATCGGCTGGGAGTTCGGCGGTCCTGCGGCGACGTTTTCCGAAGCCGGCGCACCCGCCCAGATCGGTGCCGCGCTCGCGTCGAAGCTCGACATCGAGCTCCCGGAGTCGGCTGCTCGCCTCACCAACAACGTCGTGCACTGGGCGACGGGCATCGGATGGGGTATTGCTCACTCGGTGGTGCGGACCATGACGCCGATGGCGACGCTCGCCTCGGGTGTGGCGATCGGGGCCGCGGCGTTCGGCACGTCGTACGGCGTGCTGCCACGAATGGGGATCTACAAGCGGTTGGCCGAGTACGACGGCGAGACGTTGTGGAAAGACCTCAGCGCCCATCTCGTCTTCGGCGCCACGACCGGTGCCACGGCTGGCGTGTTGCGGGGACTCCACAAGGCACGCAAGGCGTTGCCGATTCCCTGATCGGGTGAGCTCGCCCGGCGGTCACTTGCCGCGGTGAGGAGCGGACTCCATCATCAACACCAGCCCGGTAGGCTGGTCGACCGTGCGTGACGTCATGCTCTACCTGGTGTTGGTGATCAATGTGCTGTCGATGGGCGGCCTCATCGCCGGAGTCCTCTTGCACAGCGGGCGAGGCGGCGGCCTCTCCGACATGTTCGGCGGTGGCGGTGGCGCGGCCCTCGGTTCATCGGCCGCCGAACGCAACTTGAACCGCATCACGTTCGTGTTCGCACTGGTCTGGATCTTCACCGTCGTCGCCCTCAGCTTCTTGCTGGTGAGGACCTGACCCAGCAGATATCCTCGTAACCCCACGTCGGAGTGGCGGAATGGCAGACGCGCTAGCTTGAGGTGCTAGTGAGATTATTTCTCGTGGGGGTTCAAGTCCCCCCTCCGACACGAACCATATGCCCGACAGGGGTCGTGGTGAGGACGACCTGGTTGTCCTGGGGTTTGTAAACACCTGAGATCCCGACTGCTTCGTAGAAACGCGTCCGATCGCCCCTGATCGCCACGTGGGCGCCGTGCATACCTCCGAGGTCGTTGAGGGTCTGGCGAAGCGTCCGCCGGTCGGCCAGCGGGACGTTGGCGCCGAGAGCACTTCAACGAGCCGCAGTTCGGTGACCTGTCGGGTCGCAATGACCTCCTTCGACCACCCGGCCACGAGCGAGGGGTCCACGCCGCGGTGCTTTGAACAAGCACGTGATCTCTGACACGCGCCCTACTCGTTTACCTCGGCGGTGAGACCGACGAGTTTGCCGGCGACTCGGTTGGCGTCGATGTCGGCGTGCGCCTTGGGAATGTCCGCGAGGCGGTAGGTGGTGGCGGGGCCGAGGTCGATGCTGCCGTCGGCGATGCGATCAAGGAAGCGCTGCAGCACCGGCGCAGGCAGGTCGTCGGCTTCGCCGCCGTATGCGCTGAGGCGCACACCGTTTGGCAGGTAGTCGATCGGATAGAAGTCCTTCACGATCCACTCGTTAGAGAGCATCCCAACGAAGCAAACTGTGCCGTGGACCTTCATCGCAGCGAGCGTGTCGGGGAGCGTCGGCGTGCCGACGAGTTCCACACCGGCGTCGATGCCGTCGGGGAAATGGCTTCGAACTTGCTCGGCGACGTGGCCGTCGTCAATCAGCGGGTGATCGACGCCGCGTTCAGCCAGCAGGTCGAGCCGGTCGCGCCGTCGCGTTGTCGCGAGCACGGTAGCGCCGAGATCGCGGGCGAGGGCAGCGATTGCGAATCCGAGGGATGACGTGCCACCCCGGATCAGCAGAGTGTCGCCAGGCTGCAAGTCGAGACCCGTCGTGAGTGACCCGTACGCGGTTTGGAGAGTCTCAGGCACTTGGCCGAGGACCGACCAGGGCAGGTTCGATTGGAACGGAACGACCGACTGGCGAGGCACGACGGTGTATTCGGCATAGCCGCCGTCGAAGGCTCGGCCCATCCCGCCCATGAGAGCGGCAACCTGCTGGCCTTCAGCGAGGTCGGTGCCGTTGGCGTCGTCGATGACGCCAACAGCCTCGATGCCTGGCACGCGCGGCAGAGTGACGTTGTCGGCCAGGCCGAGGCGAAGGTGCACCTCGGATCGGTTCAGCCCGAATGACCGTACGGCGATGCGCACCCATCCCGGCAGCGGCTCCGGAATCGGTAGATCCTCGATCTCGAGGTTCTCCGGGGACCCGGGGCGGTGGAGCACGATGGCTCGCATCGTTGGTGGCTTTGCCATGTCAACTCCCTGGCAACTGCGCGCATGCAGCCTCGCGCCGCTGGAGACCTCGAACGTCGGCGGATCACGCAACGTCGATGGCGAACGCCCGCAGCTTTCGGTACAACGTCGATCGAGCGAGTCCGAGCGCCGATGCGGCGGCCATCTTGTTCCCGTCGTGTTCACTGAGGGCGCGGAGGATCGCTTGCCTTTCGGCCAACTCGATGGTCGACCAGCGTTGCGTCTCGCCGTTCTCACCGACGGACTCTGGTAGATGGAAGACCGCGATGTCTGCGGAGCCTGCTG
>DATMDV010000514.1:0-9210 GCA_035557475.1 Ilumatobacteraceae bacterium | reverse complement strand
TATGCATACGAGGAGATCGTCGCCGCCCTCGACGACGGCGCGCTCGACGGTTGGTTGGCGGGCTGGGACTACCAGGCGACCTCGATCCTGTACCTCCGCCGCGCGCTGCACGAGCGAGGCGACTTGGACAAGGGCTCGTACGGACGCGTCGCCCACGTCGCCGACGACGGCGCGGCCGTCGTCGTCAAATGGTGTCGCGACCATCCGCAGCTCGACGCTCCTGGTGTCGCCATGGCGCCCGCCTGACGAAGCATTTGCAACGGGGTTCGACGTTCCGATCGCTCCGCCCGAGTCGGGGACCGTCACGTCACGCCGTCGACGATCTCTTTCGAGTCGCCGGCGGTTAGTGTCGCCGTCGTGCCCTCCCGGACCCTGCGAGGCCGCCCGGCCTCGGCCGTGGCGCCGCTCACCTCTGACTCGGCGGGAGAGGATGCAGCGCTCGCGGAAGCCGACGGGGAGATGTCCGACAGTGGCGGTCGCCGGCGACGGCTGGTCCATCTGACCACGATCATCGTCGTCGCGACCGGTGTGCTGTTGACCGTCGTGCTGGGAGTCGCAGTTGTGACCGCGCGCGACAACAACGAGGAACGGCTCTTGCGGCAACGCACGCGTGAGACCGCCGCCGTCCTGACGGCGGCGCTGCCCGGGATCCAGACACCGTTGGCATCGTCGGTGGAGGTCGTCGAGGAGTCCGCCGGCGCCGATCAGCAGGCATTTCTGCGGTTGCTGACCCCACTCGTGGAAGCAGGGCAGCCGTACGTGTCGGCGTCGCTGTGGCGCACCGACAGCGAGGACTTGCAGCCGTTGCTGGTCATCGGTGACGCCCCGATGCTGGCATCACGGCCGCCGGCGGAGATCCAGGCGTTTCTCGAACGGTCTCGGGCGGCGACGGGATTGGCGGTGATCGGATTGCTCGAGGGGGACAACCCCCGGCTCGGGTATGCCTTCTCCTCGACGCGCGAGGCGAGCGAGTTCGTCGCCTACGCGGAGGCCACGCTGCCGGCCAACCGGACGTCGGTCGTTCCCTCCAACTCGGCATTCGCAGGCCTTCACTTCGCGGTCTACCTCGGCGATCACGAGGATCCGACTCAGCTGCTGACCGCGAGCACCCCCGACTTGCCGCTCAGCGGTGCCCTGGCCAGCGAGCGCGTCGCATTCGGCGACACGTCGCTGCTGCTCGTCATGACTCCCGACGGCGCGCTCGGTGGCGCGTTGCTGAAGATGCTCCCGTGGCTGGTGGTCGCCTTCGGATTGGTGACGACGTTCGGATCGGCAACGTTGATCGAATGGTTGCTGCGGCGCCGCGACGATGCCGAGCGTCTCTCCGAAGAGAACGCCCGCCTCTACGCGAACCAGCGCTCGGTCGCCCAGACCTTGCAACACAGCCTCCTTCCCGATCGCGTGCCCGACGTGGCGGGATTGGAACTGGCGTTCCGCTACCTGCCCGGCGTCGGTGGCGTCGACATCGGCGGCGACTGGTACGACGTGATCCCCCTCGACGACGACCGCCTGATGTTCGTGGTGGGAGACGTGTCGGGTCGTGGCCTGCACGCCGGCACCGTCATGGCATCGCTCCGCTATTCGATCAGAGCGTTCGCGAGTCAGGGCGACATGCCCGCGACCGTCCTCGCCAAGCTCACGAGGTTGCTGGATGTCGCCCACGACCGCCACTTCGCCACCGTGCTGTGCGTCGTCGTCGACATCGCCGGACGCACGATCACGGTCGCCAACGCTGGTCACCCGAATCCGATCATGATCCTCGGCGACGCGATCCATCCCGTCGAGACGAAGGTGGGTGTCCCCATCGGCGTCACGCGGGATGCGACGTACGAGACGGTGACCGAGGCGATCCCGCCGCAGGCGACGTTGCTGGCGTTCACCGACGGGCTGTTCGAGCGACGCGGTGAGTCGGTGGACGACGGTCTCGAGCGACTCCGCGAATCGGCGAGATCGACGACCGGATCACTCGACGAGCTCCTCACCCGAATCGTCGACGCCCAGATGCATGGTTCAAGTGACGACGACACGGCGATACTCGGGTTGCGATGGCAGCAATAGACGACGAATCGTTCGTCAACGCGACCGCCGAGGTGCACTTCGGCGACGAGGGCTCCGTCGTCATACGCGTCACCGGCGAGATCGACATCGCCACGGCTGACATCATCCGCCAAGCCGTTGCGGTCGCAACCGAACCACGTCCGGCACGGCTGGTGTTCGACCTCTTGGCTGTCGACTTCATCGACAGCTCAGGTCTCGCAGTGCTCCTCGAAGCCGCCAAGACGGCGGACTCGGTTCGGATCGATCCCGCATCGAACATCGTGCGGCGGGTCATCGAAGCGACTGGCCTCAGTGAGATGTTCGGAATGGGCATCTGATGGACGCGCGCCGGTTCCCGAATCGGTCGGCGTCGGTGCGACAAGCCCGCCGCTTCGTCGCCGAGCAGCTCTCCGAGCTCCCACCCGATCTCATCGAAGTGGTCACCCTGATGGTGTCGGAGTTGGCGACGAACTGCCTTCGCCACGCGGACGCCGACTTCACGGTCAGCGTGCAGGTCGAAACGGACCGCATCCGGGTGGTCGTCGCCGATGATGGGCCGGGATCACCGCAGCTCCGCTCACCGACGCCGTCCGAGCCGTACGGGCGTGGATTGCAGATCGTGTCCGAGTTCTCCGATGATTGGGGCTTCGACGTGTCGCCAGACGCCGGCACGTCGGTCTGGTTCAGCGTGCATCTCGAGGGCAACACCGCGTCTGCGGCGAACACGACGTCCGACCGAACCGGCGCACCCATCAGGCACCGTGTTCGGCCGAGCTCGCAACGCGCGGCCCGTGAATCCGTGGACCACATCTTCGATGGAGTCGGAGACACGATCGACGATCAGGGCCAACGGCCCGAGGCGCGGCGGTGCCGCCCGACCGAGCGTCAGCGCTCCCGCAACGTCGCCTGGCGATGCCGGAAGGCCGCCGTCTTGATCCGGTTCTGACAGCCGATCGAGCAGTATCTTCGGCTGGCGTTCTTGGAGGTGTCGACGAACACCCGGTCGCACGCGGCGGCGTTACAGATCCCGAGACGGTGGGCGCAGTCGGCGCCGATCATCCTGGCCAGGCCCTCGGCGCAGATCGACGTCCACATCGGGACGAGGGTGGTGTCGAGGGGATGATGGTGGAGACGCCATCGGCCGTTCTCGATGGCGAGGTGCGGGTTCGCCGGGTGTTTCGCGAGCAATGTGTTGAGCACATCTGCGGCGGTCGCGAGATCGCGTTGGTCGAGGCGCTCGAAGACTCCGCGAAGGTCGTGTGCCAGGCGGATGAAGCCGGGTGCATCGTCGTCGTTCAGGAGCGCGAGCGACAACGGATCAACGGCAAGCACTCGCTGAGTGGCGGCAACGGGATCGACCGGAGCGAACGGCCGGCCGCCGGCGGATCCGGGCGTCAGGCCGTTCACCAACCCGACAGCGGCCAGCACCCCCGCATCGATGTAGCTGTCGAACTCCACGACCTACTCACCACCGCGATCGGATACCGTCACCGACAACCGAGTGTACGCCAGTGACGCCCTTCGCTCGTGATTCGCCAATGGTCGTCCCGCGCCGCTGACCCGGATGCCGGCGGTCAGGTCGTGATCGACGGATCGGTCACGCGGCCGATGAACAGAACCGTGCCGGCCCCGCGGTCGCGGATGACGTAGAGGTATGGGCGGTTGACTTCCACGGTAGGACCGTGCGAGCCCTCCATGACGCCGCCCGTCGCGGCGGCCGCTCGTGTGCCGTGTTCGTCGACGTCGACGACCGCTTCGTGTTCGACTCGGGCGATCCACAGACCACCGCCGTCGACCATGCCCGAGAAGTCCGCCGCCGGGGTGAAGGCCGTCGGCATGCCCAGCGCGACCAGGATGTCGTCGAGCCGGATGTGTGTGCGGGCGGTCCACCGCGGTAGCGACAGGTGGATGCCGCCGTCCTCGATCGATGCGATCGTCGCAGTCAGCGACTCGTGGGTGAGCGCGGCCTCGAACGCCGCGAGATCGTTCGGGACGATGACCACCATCGAGAGGGCTCCGCCGCCGTACGGCAACTCGACGGCCTGATACGTGTCGGTAGTCGCCGATGGGAGGTATTCGTCGTAGTGCATCATCGGCACGTCGATGGTGGTGCCATCGCGGCGTGTGAACGGCTCGGCGTGTGTCGCGGCTGGGTCGAACGGGAACTCCCATGGCGCGTCGAGTGCGACTGCGTTGACGAGAACCATCAGGGTTTCCGGCGTGAGCGCGCCGGTCGGCAACAGTTCGTTGATCCGCTCCTCGGTCCGCTCGGCAACCCACCCGTTGATCACGACGCGCTGTGCATCGGGGTCGGTCGCGAAGTCGGCTTCAGCGAGTGGCGATCCGTAGGCGCCAGTCAGCACGTCGAGGTAGTCGTCGCGGAGCGGAAGGCCGGGCAGCGTCCAGACCTTGTTGGCTGCGCTCCACGTCGTCGGGCTGTCGGCGGTGCGCGCATCGAGCGTGAGGTCGTAGGCGTTGATCCCTTCGTGCCAGTCGACGGCCGGGATGTCCGCGTGCAGCACCGCAGCCATCTCCGTCGCGGTCTGGGCGCGAGCGCCGGCGTAGATCATGCCCAACGCGAACGTGACGCTGTACGGACTGACGACGACGTTGTCGAACTGGTCGGCGGAAACGGCCCTGAAGAGGTCGATCGCGAAGGCGTTCATCCCGGCGACCGCCGCCGTCGTGTTCCGTCCATCGGCGTCGACGTCGATCGTCCGCTCGGTCAACGTGCCGTACCGCAGAGACAGCGCACTCGTCGCCGGCGACCTCGGTGTCGTGATCGACGTCGATGGCGACGACGACTCGATCGGCCGCGGCACGGCCGTCGCTGACGAGTCGCCCGATGGGTCATGCGAAGCGCACGCCACCAGTACAACGAGTTCGGCCACGGCAATGCCGACGACTCGCGAACGTCGCATGCTGTTCTGACGTTCCGGACGAGCGATCGGTTCCCGCAATTCGAATCGAGGCGGTTCGCATGTCTCGAACTGGCGATCAGCCATCCCACAAGTTGGCACGTCGCGGGTCGGTCAGATCGGCGACGTTTCAGGCGACGTCGCGTCGCACGCGGGCGCCGACAGGAGATGCGCCGGTCATCGACCGGATCGCACTTTCGAGCCGTCGGGTCGCATCGTGGTCGGTCTGCCAGAGACTCACCGGGACACCGTCGGGTCGTACGAGGAGCGCGCCGGCGGTGAGGATCCCGACCGAGCGGGCGGTGGTGGGATCGAGCTCACGCACGGCCAGCGGAACTGCCATGTCCTGATCAGCTGCCGCCCGCTGCCAGTGATGGTGCCCAGCGGTGAGCAACGTCAGACCGGTGTCGACGAGGTCGAGGGTCGAAGTGCTTCGATCGGGAAGCCAGGCGTGGGGGATTCGTCCGCCGAGGTCGACCTGCAGCTCGCTCAAGACCGGACGCCGGCTGCCGGCCGGGTCGATCGATCGGTTGAAGTTGTGTTCGACGAGCGGCCGCCGTTCGGTCTCGTAGGTGTCGAGCAGTGAAGCGGACGCCCAGCCATTGAGCACCCAGGCGAGCTTCCATGCGAGGTCGAAGCCGCCCGCGATCGCGGTGTTCATCCCCGTACCGCCGCGTGGGCTGACGCGGTGGGCGGCGTCACCGGCGAGGAACACGCGGTCGGTGCGCCACCGGTCGGCGAGTTGTCCCGCGAACGAGAACGTCGAGAGTCGCTCGATGCGGATATCGAGATCGGGTTGGCCTGCACTTGCGGCGATCAGCTGCGCGAGGCGTTCGTGTGGGTACTCGGCGAGGGGGTGTGTGGCGGGGTCCCAGTCGATGCCGTAGAGCCATCGGTCGCCGTCGCCGGCCGGCAGGAAGGTCCCGTTGGGCTCGGCGGTCGTGGTGTAGATGCCGTAGCGGTGCGGCCCGACGAGCTCCCACAGTGGAGCTCGGAACTGCACCATCAGCGAGTCGTGCAACTGTTCGAACCCTCGCATGTGAAGTCCGACGAGGTCGCGCACAGTGCTACGCGCACCATCGGCGGCGATCACGAACCGGGCGCGCACGACACGCTGCGTGCCCGAGGTCGCGTTGCGCGTGGTCACGGCGACCGTCTCGGCGTCGAGCGCCACGTCGACCACGTTGGTGCCCATCTCGATGCGCACGTGCGGATACGAGCGGAGATGACGCAGCAGCACGCGTTCGAGGTGGTCCTGGGGGACGCACGCTGGTGACGTCGGACTGATGATCGCCGACTGCTCGACGGTCGGATAGCCGACCGCCACCCCCTCGCCGCGGGCGGCATCGGCCAGTGTGGTGCAGACCCACAGCAGCCACTCGACTTCGTCGCCGCCGGCGCGCAGGTCGTCTTCGATGCCCCAGGCACGGAAGCGCTCCATCGAGCGCGTGCTGACGACCGTCGCTCGCGGCAACGACGAGAGGTCGGGGCGGCGCTCGAACACGAGGCAATCCACGCCTGCGCGGGCGAGCGTGATCGCCGCCGTCAGACCGGCGGGCCCGGCGCCGATCACGATCACCGATTCGACAGTTTCCATTCCGATTCCTCTTTCACGACGGCCGGCACGACGAGCCGGGAACATTTCACAAGACAGTGTGATGTTTGAACGACACTATGTCTTTCATGAATCGCACTGTCAATCGAATTCCTGTACCGTGTGACCGATGGCCGGGCGCAGGTATGAACAGCGACTGCGGGCGGAGAACGCCGAACACACCCGTCGACGAATCCTCGACGCCGTTGCCCAGCGCCTCCGCGAGGCCCCCACCGAACCGGTCAGCCTCGACCAGGTCGCCCGCCTCGCCCGCGTCGTGCGCTCGACGATCTACCTCGTATTCGGCTCCCGCGCCGGCCTGTTCGACGCCTTCACTGACGATCTGTGGGCACGTACCGGGCTCCCAGCGCTCACCGAAGCGGTCGCCCACCCCGACGCCCGCGAGCATCTTCGCGGGGGGATCGCGGCCGGCACCAGGATGTACGCCGCCGATCGCGACATCTATCGAGTGCTCCACTCGATGGCCCAACTCGACCCCGACTCCGTCGGCGGCGCGGTCGACAAGATGAACAAGGAACGCAGCGGCGGCATGGCCCACCTCGCCCGGCGGCTCGCCGAGGATGGCGTGCTGCGCTCCGACGTCACCGTCGAGGAGGCCGCCAACGTGCTGTGGGTGCTCTGCAGCTTCGAGAGCTTCGATCTGCTCTACACCGCGCGGGGCATGTCCGTCGATGACACCATCCAGACGATCATCAGCACCGCCGAGCGGGCGCTGCTCGTGTGATCGTCGGTAGGCCGGCGACGTTCGCCGTTTCGCAGTCACCAGTAGGGTCCGGAAAATGGTGAGCGTCGACGAAGCCGCCCGCATCGCACTCGAGTTGCCGCAGGTCACCGAAGGCGAGCGTTACGGCACCCGCACGTGGTTCGTCGCCGGCAAGGGATTCGCGTGGGAGCGACCGTTCAGCAAGGCCGACATCCGACGGTTCGGCGACGTCAGCCCGCCGGACGGCCCGATCCTCGCCGTGCGCGTCGACGATCTCGGTGAGAAGGAGGCGGTGCTCGCCGCGCAGCCCAAGGCGTTCTTCACGATTCCGCACTTCGACGGTTTCCCGGCCGTTCTGATCCATTTGAAGACGGTCAACAAGCGGGCGCTACGCGAAGCGATCATCGACGGATGGTTGGCGTGTGCACCGACCGACGTGGCTCGCGCCTACATCGACGAGAAACCAGCGCGTCGGCGCTGAGCGCTGGTCGACCGCGCGTCATCCGCGCGACGGTGAGTCCCAACAACTCGTCACGGGTGGCTCGGCGCCGGCGGAGCGTCGTCGATCTCGAAGAACAGCTCGTCGGGGTAGCACCACCACCAATCCTCGCCGGGTTCGTACGAGCGGATGATCGGGTGATCGAGGTACTCGCGCCAGTGGGCGGTCGCGTGTCGGTTGGGTGAGTTGTCGCAACAGCCGACGTGGCCGCAGTGCATGCACATCCGCAGGTGCACCCATCTTCCGCCCATGGCCAGGCAGTTTTCGCAACCCGAGCTGGAGGGCTCGACATCGGAGAGCGTCGCCGAGATCGTCGCGAGGTGGGCACAGGACACGGTTGAGTCGTTCATCGTTCGAGTTCCTCGCGGTCCCAGCGACCCGTGTCGGCGGCCGCGGCGTAGGTGGTGCGGAGAAATTCGAGCAGGACCGCGTCGGGATCGGACGCGGTACGCACGGTCTCGTACGGCAGCACGAACTCGCCGAGTGCGTCGTCGAAATGCGCACTCGACGGCGCGACCGGTTGTCGGCGGTAGCCGTCGGGCTCGGGATATGCGTACGAGTAGAAGACGCCTTCACCGTCGGGTCCCGGCCAGTAGCCGGCGCTGCTGACCTCGTGCGAGTAGGCCTCGAGCATGACGTGAGGGCCGCAGTTCGGTGCGCCACCGGGATGCGGCGGCGCGCGCCGGCCGGAGAAGCGGGTGACGGCGAGGTCGAGCCCGCCCCAGAACAGGTGCACGGGGCTGACCTTGCCGACGAACTCGGAGCGGAACAGCTCGAACACCCGCGCCATCTCGACCAGCGCCCGCCAGAACCGCTCGACTTGGCCACGGTCGTAGGACGTGTGGACGTCGTCCTTGTCGAACGGGATCACCTCACCGGGGATCTCGACGGGCATCGTCCAGATCGGTGTCGTCAGGTCGAGGTCGTCGAGCATCGCCATCAACTCGGCGTAGAAGTCGGCGACCGGTCGCGCCTCGAGCGGGAACGAGCGCCGCTCGCCGTTGCTGATGGTGATGTCGAGGTCGTGGGTCGTGAAGTCGAAGTCGATCTGGAACCCGCGCCCACCGGCGGGGATCATCGACGTCGTCAATCCTCGCGCCGTCACGTACAGCGGCACGTTCCACCAGTGCGACATCAGCGGCGTGCGGACCATCCGGATCTTCCCGACGATCTGGGTCAACAACTGCAACGTGTCCCGCGTCGCCTGCCACTCGGCGATCGGCAGCGCGGGCCAGACACCGTCGAGGGTCTCGCCGTGCGTGTCGTCGCTCATGGGCCGAATCGTAGGCCCGCCGTCGTTTGCCGCGATTCGGTTGCCGGCGCGTTCAGACGGGGCAGAGTCGTCGGCCCGGTGCGTCAGACATGGGCGAGGACCCGATCGAGTGGTCGGGGCACTCGGTTGAGATCGAGCGCGTCGACGAGCAGCGGCGCGTACTGG
>DATMDV010000513.1:0-3421 GCA_035557475.1 Ilumatobacteraceae bacterium | reverse complement strand
TGTCCAAGCGCGACCCGGAGTCGAACCTGCTCGGCTACCGCGACCAGGGCTTCCTGCCCGAAGGCCTGCTCAACTACCTGGCCCTGCTCGGCTGGTCGATCGCCGACGACCGCGACATCTTCACCCTCGCCGAGATGGTGGAGGCGTTCGAGATCGGCCGGGTGAACCCCAACCCTGCACGGTTCGACCTGCAGAAGTGCGAGGCCATCAACGGCTCACACGTCCGCCTGCTCCCGATCGAGGAGATCCGCGACCGCCTGGTGCCCTACCTGCAGTCGGCCGGACTGGTCGGCGATGCCCTGACCGCCGACCAAGAGGCCCGACTCGACGCTGCCGTCCCGCTGGTCCACGAGCGCATGACACTCCTCACCGAGGCCGTCGACATGCTGCGGTTCCTGTTCGTGAGCGACGACGAGTTCGCCATCGACGAGGCCGACCGCGCGAAGCAGCTCGACGACGCCGGGATCGATGTCGTCCGTGCCGCGCACGAGGCGCTGGCGGCGCTGGGGGAGTGGACGACGGAGACCATCGAGGGCGCGCTGCGGGAGAGTCTGGTCGACGGTCTGGGGCTCAAGCCCCGGGTCGCGTTCGGTCCGGTGCGGGTCGCCGTCACGGGCAGCCGCATCTCGCCTCCGCTGTTCGAGTCGCTCGACCTGCTGGGCCGCGAGACGACCCTGAATCGACTCGCCGCGGTGACGTGACCGGCTTGGGCACGAGGTCGCCGGTCGGGTAGAGTCGGCACTCGGTTTCGGGGACGCTCCGAACCCTTGGGGTATGGTGTAATTGGCAACACAGCGGCTTCTGGTGCCGTCGTTCTAGGTTCGAGTCCTAGTACCCCAGCGAAACCCTTTCAGCTCTCTTCTCGTGTGCTCTGATACGGTTTCACCCGGTCGATTCCGGCCATCTGGCCCCGTTGTGTAGTGGCCTAGCACGCCGCCCTCTCAAGGCGGTAGCGCGGGTTCGAATCCCGTCGGGGCTACCAGACGAAGCGCCCCTGACCAGCGAACATGCTGGTCAGGGGCGCTTTTCATGTCGTCAGCCGCCGAGCGAACCAACCGCGCGGGCGATCACCAGCAGTGACGTGAGCAGTGCCGCGGTCGCCTCGAGGCCCATCAGTGCCTTGGCGCGTGTCGAGAGCGGCATGGTGTCGGTGGGGCTGAACGCACTGGAGTTGGTGAGCGAGACGTACAGGTAGTCGATGAACGTCGGTATCCAGCCGGCCTTCTCGCTCGAGGAGACCGCGATCTCGTCGATGTTGTCGGCGTTCTCGTCCTGGGAGAACCGCCATTCGCCGGGCTGCATCTTCTTGCGGGGCGTGACCCGGCGGGCCACCGGGCCACCCCGGTCCAGCTCCCAGAACAACAGAGCGAAGCCGATGACGTTGGTGAGCCAGACCTGCATCGCTGCGATCAACAACGGACCACCGGGGGTGTCCGGGTCCGTCAACGCGTGGACCAGCAGCCCGAGGGCCACCATGTTCGTGACGATGATGACGCAGGCCAGGACGATGGAGGCAATGCGGGACCACTTGGTCTCGCGCGTCATCCTGCGGGGATTGGTCACGACCAGTGCGATCAGGAGCAGGATCTCCAGGATCGGGATGACATAGCGCGGCCCGAAGAGCAGAGATCCCGGCAGCAGCGCGTAGGCCACCCCGGCCACGACGACGGCGATCGCCGGGGGGAGTCGATGCTCGCCCTCGGCATTGCGGCGCTCCGCCAGCTCCTTCTTCTCCGGATCGCTCGCCGTCGACATGCGCTGACTAAAGCACAAAGGCGGGAGCAAGACGGCGTATCTTCAAAGCATGAATGATCTGTCGATCCTTGGTGTCATCCTGGCCTCGTTGGCCTTCTTCCTCATCGGGGGCCTGTGGTACACGGTCCTCTTCGGCAAGATGTGGCGCGCCGAGATGGGCATCGCGGACGACCAGGTGGGTTCACCGCAACCGCTGATGTTCATCGGCTCCTTCGTGTGTGGGCTCGTCATCGCCATCACCCTGGGTCTGCTGATCGGTGATCAGGGCACTGCGTGCGGCATCAAGATCGGCGCCGGCACGGGCTTCGGCATCGGCGCCGCGGTCATGGCCCAGAACGCGATCTACGAATCCAAGTCGGTGCGCTTCTGGGCGATCAACTCCGCCTACGTCGTGGTCGGACTCGCCGCCATGGGGGCCATCCTTGGAGTGCTCCAGGCTCCGTAGCACTCCGGCAACGAGGATGTCCGATTTCCGCTAGATAGTGTCTGCCGTGGTCGTCATGATGGAGACATGACGGCGCACATGATCTCGGACCACGACCGGTGCTATCGCGCGGTGAAGTCGCGCGATGCGCGCTTCGACGGCGTCTTCTACACCGGCGTCCGCACCACCGGGATCTACTGCCGTCCGTCCTGCCCGGCCAGAACGCCGCACCAGCGCAATGTGCAGTTCTACGCCAGTGCGGCGGCGGCCCAGGACGCCGGATTCCGCGCCTGCCGCCGCTGCCGGCCCGACACGACACCCGGGTCTCCGGAGTGGAACGTCCGCGCCGACGCGGTGGCGCGAGCCATGCGGCTCATCGGCGACGGTGTCGTCGAGCGCGACGGTGTCGACGGGCTGGCGTCCCGACTCGGATTCAGCACGCGTCACGTCAACCGCATGGTCACCGACGAGCTCGGGGCCGGTCCGTTGGCGTTGGCGCGTAGCCGCCGCGCCCAGTCCGCGCGAGTGCTGATCGAGACCACCGACATGAGGATGTCCGACATCGCGTTCGCCGCCGGGTTCGCGTCGATCCGGCAGTTCAACGACTCCATCCGGCTCGTCTACGCGATGTCACCCACGGAGATGCGCGGGACCCGCAAGCTCGCTTCCAGCGGACGTCTTGCGCTGAGGTTGGCCGTTCGCCGGCCGTTCGACCCGGCCGGCCTGCTGACGTTCCTCGGCGACCGTGCCATCGCCGGTGTCGAACACGTCGACGACGACGTCTACGTTCGGGTGCTGCGGCTGCCGCACGGGCTCGGCGTCGTCCGGCTCACCCCGCACGACGACCGTGTCGACGCCGAGCTCGAGCTCGCCGACCTCCGCGACACCGCGGTGGCCGTCGAGCGGTGCCGCCGCCTGCTCGACCTCGACGCCGACCCGATCGCGATCGGCGAGGTGCTCGGCGCCGACCCACTGCTCGCGCCGCTCGTGCGTGCCGTGCCGGGGCAACGCCTCCCCGGCCAGGTCGACGGATTCGAGGTCGCGGTTCGCGCGATCGTCGGCCAGCAGGTCTCCGTCGCCGGAGCGCGCACGATCCTGGGCCGGTTCGCCGCGACCTACGGCACCCCGGTCTCGTTCGACCTCGCAGCCGAGCACGGCCTCACCCACGCCTTCGCCACCGCGGAGTCGATGGCAGAAGCCGACGACACCGCACTGAGCATGCCGCGGTCCCGAGCGCAGGCA
>DATMDV010000512.1:0-3316 GCA_035557475.1 Ilumatobacteraceae bacterium | reverse complement strand
GGATCAGACCGGGTTGCGGCGGACCTCTCGATAGGGGAGATCGCGGTCGATCTGTGGTTCTTTCGGGAGGCCGAGGATTCGCTCACCGATGATGTTGCGCTGGATCTCGTCGGTGCCGCCGGCGATCGACGCCGCCGGTACTGACACCAGCACCTTGGCGATCACTCCGTCGAGCAGGCTCTCGGGTCCGTCGAGCATCGCGTGGGCGCCGGCGATGAGGGCATGCACCTCGGCCGACGTCTTGGCGATCAGGCTCCCGTGCAACTTGCCCAGCGAGCCCTCGGCACCCGGCGGCCGGCCCAGCACACGTGCCGCCTGCGCCCGCCGACTCGTCCACTCGGCGGTGCGGACGATCGATTCGAGACGGGCCAGCGCCTGGCGCACGACCGGATCGCGATTCCGTTCGAGCGACGTCGCCAGCGCTGCGGCGAGTTCCGCCCGACCGGCGCGCTGCGGGTACCAGTCGTACGGGGCCAACAGCTCGTCGGCCTCGGCCTGCGCCTCGCGGACGGTCCGGCCGGCACCCGGATGGAGTGTCATCCGCGGCGGACGTCGGTCGAGCCGCCGCTCGTGGGCGAGCGTCGCGAGGGCCACCCGCCATCCCTCGCCGTGATCGCCGATGACGTCGGAATCGGCGACCCTCGCATCGGTGAAGAACACCTCGTTGAACGAGGCATGTCCGTTCATCTGTCGCACCGGCCGCGCTTCGATGCCCGGTTGGCGCATGTCGATCGCGAAGCACGTCAGGCCGCGATGTTTCGGAGCATCCCAATCGGTGCGGGCGATCAGCAGGCCGTACCTGGCGTGGTGCGCGCTCGTGGTCCACAGCTTCTGGCCGTTGACGACCCACTCGTCGCCGTCGAGGTCGGCGCGCGTGACGAGGCCGGCGAGGTCGGAGCCGTAACCGGGCTCGCTGAACAGCTGGCACCACGGATGTTCACCCGTGGCGATCGGGCGGAGGAAGCGCCGCTTCACGTCGTCGCTTCCGTGCTCGAGGATCGTCGGCGCGGCGAGGCCGAGCCCGACGCCCGCAGGTGGCCCGGGCGCACCCGCCGCCGCCAGTTCGGCGATCGCCAGCGACGCGTCGGCCACCGACAGCCCGCGCCCGTACCACTCGACCGGCCATCCGGGGCACGCCCAGCCGGCGACGACCAGACGTTCGCGCCACTCGCCCAAGGGCAGCTCCGGATCCCACTCCTCGTCGAGGAACGACCGGATCTGGCGCCGAACGTCCATCACCACTGGTGGCGAGCGAGGAACGCCAGCACGGCGTCGCTGAACGCCGCCGGTTGCGACACCGGCGGGGCGTGGGCGGCGCCGTCGATCACGGCCAACTCGGCGCCCGGGATCTTGCCCGCCATGTACTGCGAGCTGCCGAGGAACTCCGCGTCGTCCGCTCCGACGAGCACGAGCGTCGGGACCGTGATCGACGGCAGCGACTCCATTACGCGACCGTCGTGCTGTTTGAGCACGTGACGGGCGGCGAGCACCAGCCCCCACGCGTCGCGATGCACCGACGCGTCGATCTCCTCGCTGTCGGCGAGCGCGGCGAGCCCCTTGCGTTCGTACGACGCAGCGATCTTGTCGGCGTAGTCGTTCCACCCATTGCGACCCTCGTCTCGCCGGAACCCGGGTCCGCTGCCGATCAGCACGAGACCCATCGTGCGGGCCGGGTGGGCGAGGAGGAACTCGAACGACAGGTAGCCGCCGAGCGAGTGCCCACCGATCACCGCGGCGTCGACGCCGGCGACATCGAGCAGGGCTGCGATGTCGGCGACCGCGAGCGTTGGCGAGTACGACGCGGGATCAGCGGGGTAGTCGCTGCGACCGTGACCGCGCTGGTCCCACGTGATCACCGTGTGCGTCTCCGCCAGCGGACCGACCACCTTCGCGAACATCGCCGCCGATGCGGCGAAGCCGTGGGTGAGGATCAGCGCCGGCCCGGTGCCGTGGACCTCGTAGTAGATCGCGACGCCGTCGCGGTCGAGCTTGGACATGTCGTGGCCCTCCTCTCAGCCGGCGCCGGTCAGCACCGCGAACGCGGCGCGCAGCTCGCTCACGAACAGATCCGGTTGTTCGAAGGCGGCGAAGTGGCCGCCGCGGTCGAGCTCGTTCCAATAGCGGATGTCGGTGTACTTGCTCGCCGCCCACCGTCGACTGGACCGGATGATCTCGTGGGGGTAGATGCTGCAGCCGGTGGGCATCGTGACGAGCCCCTCGCGGAACTTGCCGAAGCTCTCCCAGTACAGCCGCGCCGACGAGGCACCGGTCGCCGTGAACCAGTACACCGACACGTTGTCGAGCAGTTCGTCGCGCGTCAGGGCGTTCTCGATGTGGTCTCCACAGTCGGTCCATCGCCAGAACTTCTCGAGGATCCACGCCGCCTGACCTGCCGGCGAGTCGACGAGGCCGTAGCCCAAGGTCTGCGGCCGTGTGCTCTGCTGCTTCGAGTAGCCGGAATCCCAGTCCTGGTAGAACTTCGCCGCCTCGATCGCCTGCTGCTCCTGTGGCGTGAGGTCGGTCAGCAGGTCGGCCGTCGGCCGCACCGTCGGCATGTTGGTGTGGATCGCCTTGCAGCCGCCGAGGTCCTGGGCTCCGATCATCGTCGTCACTGCTGACCCCCAGTCACCTCCCTGGGCGACGTACGAGTCGTAGCCGAGCTTGGTCATGAGCTCGTGCCATGCCGTCGCGATCCGCTCGACACCCCACCCGGCGCGCGTCGGCTTGCCGCTCCATCCATATCCCGGAAGCGACGGGATGACAAGGTCGAACACGGGGAACGCATCGCCGGCGGTGCCGCCATGGGCAGTCGGGTCGGTGAGCGGGCCGATCACCTTCTGGAACTCGACGATCGAACCCGGCCAGCCGTGGGTGAGCACGAGCGGAGTGGCGTGGTCGTGGGGCGAGCGGACGTGCTGGAAGTGGATGTCGAGCCCGTCGATCTCCACGATGTGGTTGGGATGGGCATTGAGCGCCGCTTCGCACCGACGCCAGTCGTATCCGTCGCGCCAGTACTCGCAGACCTCCTGCACGTACGCCAACGGGATGCCCTGCGTGAGGTCGTCGACCGCCTCCGCCTCCGGCCAACGCGTCGACGCCAGACGGCGCCGGAGATCCTCGATGTCCTCGTCGGGCACGGCGATCGTGAAGGGCCGGATGTCGCTCATGTCGACGGTTTAGCCGCCACCTCTCCCGCCGCTTGAGTCGAGACGCCCCACCCCGTCGCTTTAGTCCCCATCCTCCGCATGACACGCGGAGAAAGGTGACCAAGGCGGAGGAGGGAACGGATGTGAGCGCGGCTGGCGCGGGTGGGAGA
>DATMDV010000511.1:0-9454 GCA_035557475.1 Ilumatobacteraceae bacterium | reverse complement strand
CCGATCGCGGCGGTGGCAGCTAGTCTGCGGCCAGCGGGGCGCTTACTTGCGACCGCAAGACATCTCACAGTTCGAGGGGGATCCGACAGTGACGATCACGGCCGACCAAGTGACATTTCCGGGACCTGACGAGCTCCCGGGGTTCTGGAACCTCGACAAGATGCACTCGCCGCGGCCCGTGCATCCGCTCTCGTTCGACCTGATCGTCGAGACCCTGACGGAGGGGTTCACCAAGGCGCAGGACGAGTACGACTGCCCCGTGATGGTGTCGTACAAGGACATCAACCACTTCTTCTACGTCAGCTTCCACCCGATCCCCGACGAGGCCGTGATCGCCGATCGGATGACCCGCTACCACGACAAGCTGGCCACCAAGGTGCCCGGCGTCGGCAAGCGGTGGGAAGAGGAGTGGAAGCCGGAGCTGATCGCCAAGAACTACGCCGAGAAGGAGGCCGACTACTCCGGGATGTCCGACGAGGAGCTGCTCGCCAAGCTCGACGAGATGACCGAGCACATGCGGTACATGTGGTGGATCCACGGCCACATCAACTTCGTGTTGCTGTCGTCGAGCGCGTTCTGCGACCTGTACGCCGAGGTGATGCAGCCCGACGACCCCACCGAGGCCTACCAGGCGTTGCAGGGGTTCCACACCCGTTCGGTCGACGCCAGCCGCGGCATGTGGGAGCTGCGCAACATCGCCAAGGCCAGCCCGACGCTCACCGAGCTGTTCGAGAACAACGATCCGAAGCAGGTCGCGGCCAAACTCGAGGACTCGGAGGACGGCCGGGCGTTCAAGGTGAAGCTCGACGAGTACCTCCACGAGTACGGCTGGCGCAGCGACGCGGTCTACGACCTCGCCGACATCCCGTGGCGCGAGGACCCGTCGATCGCGCTCTCCAGCATCGCCTCGTTCATGGGCCTCCCCGACAGCGAGGCGCCCGAGATCCTCTACCAGCGCGGCGTCAAGCTCCGCGAGGAGCTGATGGCCAAGGCCCGCGCCAAGCTCGCCGACGATCCCGAGACGCTCGCGAAGTTCGAGGAGCTCTACGAGGCGGCGCAGTACAGCTTCCCGCTCACCGAGGACCACGCGTTCTACATCGATCAGCTCGGTGTCGGATTGTTCCGCCGGTTCACGCGGGCGGTCGGCGATCGCCTCGCGGAGAAGGGCGTCATCGCCGAGGGCGACGACGTGTTCTTCCTCTACCGCGACGAAGTCGTCGACGCGCTGCAGAACGGCGGCGACCAACAGGCGGTCGTCGCCCAGCGCAAGGCCTCGATCGCGCGGGCCTCGGAGGTGTCGGCCCCGGTCATGCTCGGCACCCCGCCGCCACCGCCGCAACCCGGCGACCCGGTCGACCCGTTCATGGATGCGCTCGTCGTCCGGTTGCTCGGCGTCACCCCGCCCGACGAGAACCCCGACCCCAACCTCATCCGCGCCGTCGCCGGCTCACCCGGCGTGTACACCGGAACGGCTCGCGTCGTCCGTTCGCTCAGCGAAGCCGGCGACCTCGAAGAGGGCGAAGTGATGGTGTGCGAGATGACGTTGCCGCCGTGGGTCCCGCTGTTCTCGATCGCCGGCGCGATCGTCTCCGACGTCGGCGGAGTGCTCAGCCACTGCGCGATCGTCGCCCGCGAGTTCGACGTCCCAGCCGTCGTCGGCTCGCAAGTCGGCACGACCGTCATCCAGACCGGCCAGACGATCACCGTCGACGGCACCCACGGCATCGTCTACCTCGACGGCCGCTCCATCTGATTGAGTCGGCTCACTCCGAGTCGCGTCGTAGACCGTTTGGTCGCCGACTCGGCGCGCGCCGAACGCCGGATTGCCCGCTCGGCCGGACACAAACCGGGGGTTGGGCTATTTCCAGAGCTGTTGGGAGGCCAATTCGGCGCCTTGCGACAGGGCGGTGAACTTCGGCCAGACGACGGTCGGGTGGACCTCGGGGGCGTACGACGCGCGCGACGAGAAGCCGCAGTCGGCTCCGGCGATCACGCGCTCGCGTCCCACCAGGTTGGCGTAGCGGAGGATGTACTCGGCGATCAGCTCGGGGTGCTCGACGTAGTTGTTGGCGTGACCGATCAGCCCCGGGATGAGGACCTTGTCGTCGGGCAGCTTGACGTCCTCCCAGATCCGGTACTCGTGCATATGGCGCGGGTTGGCGACCTCGAACGAGTAGGCGCCGGCGTTGATCCGCAGCATGTAGGGAACTGCGTCCCGCAGCGCGATGTCGGTCAGACGGGGACCATGGTTGAGCCCGTAGCAGGTGTGGTGACGCACGCGATCGGTCGGGATGTCCCGGAGCGCGTGGTTCACGGCATCGACGTGGGCGTTGGCGGCCCGGTCGCGCTCTTCGGCCGTGCGCGCCGGGTCCGACAACGTGTCGATCAGCCACGGGTCGTCGACCTGCAGCAGGAATCCGGCGTCGACGATGCCGAGGTATTCCTCGCGCATCGCCTCGGCCACCGCGCCGAGGTAGTCCTCGTGGCTGTCGTAGAACGCGTTGCGACCGAACCCACTCGGACCCGACGACGGCATGAACACCTCGGTGACGTCGAGGCCCGCGACGGCTGCTTTGAGGTTGGCGATGTCCTTCTGCAGCAACTCGTGACCGACGTACGTGATCGGGCTCTTGCAGATGATCCGGCGCAGCGGTGCGACCGCTGAGGAGTACTTCTTGAAGTACTCGGTGTAGTACTCGGGGAACTGGTCGAACTCGGCCTGCCACGAGGGCGCCATCGTCGACGGGCCCATGTCGACCTCGAAGCCGCCGAGGCGGTCCTTCACATAGCCGATGAAGCTGACCTTGCTCATCTCGCCGTCGGCGACGATGTCGATCCCGCTCTCGACCTGGCGCCGCACGCGGTCGGACACCGCGTCGGCGACCAGCTGATCGAACACGGCCGGGTCGTAGGACCGCCCGTTCTCTTTCTCCTTCATGGTGTCGAGCAGCTCGGTCGGCCTGGCAAGGCTGCCGACATGGGTCGTGAGGATGCGGTCGGTACTGGTCTTCATCGATCGTCCATTCGCTCGAGTCGGAAGGCGGCGGTTCGTCGCCATGGTGGTCGATCCCTGATCGCCGCGCACCTCCTGGCGTTCGCGACTGAGGAACGATTGTTTGCCCGTCGATCGGCAGCGGAAGTACTTTTCGCCTTCGCTCGACCGGGGGACGATCGAGCAGCGAGAGAACACACGCACAACACCGTGGGGCCGCGTTCCGGCGCGTAGGGTGCTGCACGTGGCGCCGATCCGACGCCACCGAAGGTTCCGATCCTCACATCAACGATCACGGACCGACACAAGGGGGACCACATGAGATTTCGCCGATTGATGGCGCTCGGTGCTGCTGCAGCACTGGTCGTCGCCGCCTGCGGAGGCGATGACGACGACGCCACCACGGAGACCGAGGCACCGGCCGGCACGGACGCGCCTGCCGACACCGACGCCCCTGCCGACACGGAGGCGCCGGCCGACACCGAGGCACCGGCCGACACGGAAGCCCCGGCCGACACCGAGGCGCCCAGCGACACCGAGGCACCTGCGGGCGACTCGGACCCCTCCCTCCAGCGCAACGCTGACGGCGAGAGCATTTGCGGTCTCGGCAACGGCGAAGAGGCGACGGGGGAGCCGATCCTCGCTGGTGCCGTCATGACGTCGATCCCCGGGATCGACTTCACCGACATCAGCGACCTGGCCTCCGCCTACTTCGATTGCGTCAACGCCAACGGTGGCATCTACGGCCATCCCGTCGAGCTGATCGTCGAGAACGACGAGCTCGATCCGCAGAAGGCGTCGGCCGCGGCCGTGAAGTTGATCGAGAGCGACGGTGTCGTCGCCATGGTCGCCAGCACCAGCATCCTCGACTGCCCGGTGAACGGGCCCTACTACGAGGAGCAGGGCTTCTACGCCATCGTCGCCGGCGTTCCCGCCGAGTGCTTCGGCCTGCCCAACATGGCAGCGGTCAACATGGGTCCCCACTACAGCGCGCTCGGCGCGGCGCAGGCAGTCATCCGGGCCGGCGCCGAAGGCAAGATCGTGGCGGTCACCAACACTGCACCGGGCTCCGAGTACAACAGCACCGGTGTCGAGGCGCTCGCCGCCCAAGAGGGACTCGACTATGAGGCGGTGTTCTACGAGACGCCCATCTCCGATGCCGACACGATCATCCTCGACATCGTGAGCAAGGCCGGCGAGGGCGGCGGCGTCACGCTCACGTTCACCCCGCCCGAGATGATCAAGCTGATGGTGGCCGCCGAGAACCAGGGCGTGATCGACGACGTCATCTGGGGCAGCGCCACGCCGGCCAACGACAGCTCCGTCGCCGCCGCGGTGGGACCGGATTGGGACGGCAAGTTGCTCATCAACGCCGAGTTCCAGCCGACCGACTTCGACGGGCCCGACACTCGGCTCTACAACGAGGTGTCGGCCGAGTACGCGCCGGATTCGCCGGTCAGCAGCTTCGGCCAGATGGGCTTCCTCACCGGCCGGATCTTCGTGTCGGCGCTGCTGTCGATGGGTGAGGGCGCCGAGTACACGCCCGAAGCCGTCAACGAGGCGATCGTCGGGATCACGAAGTTCGAGTCCGACATCTTCTGCAAGCCGTGGTACTACGGCGACCTGCCGTTGCACGTCCCGAACAACTGGGACATCACCGTGGTGCCCGACTCGGCCGGCGGCCGGATGGTGCCGTTCGAGGACTGCTTCGAGATCGCCGCGCTCGACCAACCGCTCATCGACACCCGAGCGGCCGAACAGGAGCTGGGCCTCGGGGCATTCGCCGACTGACCACGTCCCTCGCCACCAACAGATGACAACCATCGCACCGAACCGCTGATGCTCAACACATCACAGCTGTTCCCGTTCCTCATCTCGGGACTGGCGTTCGGAGCGGTGTATGCCATGTCCGGTACAGGACTTCTCGTCCTGTACCGGACAACGGGCGTGCTCAACTTCGCCTTCGGGGCGATCGGCGCGATGGGCGCCAACATCACCTGGCACCTGATCGAGAAGACCGAGTGGTGCCCCGACTGGTTGGCATACGTCGCGTGCGTCGTCGTGTCAGCTGCGCTGACGCTGTTGTACGGCGTGGTCTTCGCCCCGCGTTTCGCCAACCGCGACCCGCTCGGCAAGATGCTCGGCACGCTCGCCTTCGCGTTGATCCTGCTGGGTCTGATGTTCAACCTGTGGCGCAGTCAGGACGCCCGCGGCTTCCGCCTCCCGACGGGCACTCGTCGCTTCGAGATCTTCGATGCCCGCGTCACGTGGACTCAGGTCGTCGCGGTGTTGTTCGCTCTGCTGGTCGTCGGCGGTGTGACGATCTTCCTGCGCGCCACCAAGATCGGCACGGCGATGCGGGCGATCGCCAACGATCGTGAGATCTCGTCGCTGCTCGGCGTCCCGGTGCGGCGCGTCGAGACCGCCGCCTGGCTCGGCTCGGGGGTGCTGTGCGGCATCGTCGGGCTCTTGCTCGTCGACCTGTTCGGCTCGCTCGACATGGTGCTGATGACGTGGTTCGTGATCCCGTCGCTGGCACCGGTACTGATCGGGCAGATGCGCTATCTGTGGGTGACGTTCTTCGCCGCCTTTGTGATCGGCGTGGTCGAAGCCGAGCTCAACGCCTCGAACTGGGGCTGGCCGTCGCAGTACCGCAAGACGACCGCGTACGTGTTCGCGGTTGGCGCGTTGCTGTGGTTCGCTCGTAAACGGACCATCATGATCTCCGGACGGGCCACCCGATGACCACCCTCGACGCACATTCGGCGCTTGCCGGCGAGCCGGTCAGCACGGTTCCGAGCCGCTTCGGCCGGCGGTCGATCACCCAGGCGGCGATCGCCGCGGCGGTCTTCCTGATCGCGATGTTCGTGCTGCCCGCGCTGACGTCGACGTTCTGGGTCAAGAACTTCACGAGTGCCGCGATCCTCTCGATCGTCGCCGGTGCGACCGGTCTGCTCTACGGCCGGGTCGGCCTCGTCTCACTCGGACAGATCGCGCTGTACGGCGTCGGTACCTGGGTGACCATGCGTCTGGGTTTCGCGACCGATTGGCCGTATCCGGTGCTGGTCCTGATCGCCGGGGTGATCACCGCCGTGATCGGTGTGCTGCTCGGGCTTCCGGCGCTGCGACTCCAGGGGTTGTATCTCGCCCTCGTGACGCTGATGGCCGCGGCGGCGTTCCTCGTGATCCTCGCCGACACGAAATTCCCGACTGGTGGCCCCGGCTTCAAGGGGCTCGTCGTCGAGGTCACGAACAGCGACTCGATGCGTCGACCCGACGTCGCCGAGACCGATTTCGGCTTCTACCGCTACGTGTTGGTCGTTGCCGTGATCATGTTCGGGCTCGCCCTCGCTCATCTCGTCAGCAAGCCGGGGCGGGCGTGGGCCTCGATCCGCCACAGTGAGGCGGCCGCCCTCGCCACGGGTGTCAACACGACGACCTACAAGCTCTGGGCCTGGGGCCTCGCCTCGTTCATGACCGGGATCGCCGGGGGGCTGTTGGCAGCCCACGTCCGATCGCCCTCGACGTTCACCTTCGGCGTCGAGCAGAACATCATCCTGATGGCAGTGGTCGTGATGGGCGGTGTGGCGACCCTGTGGGGCGGTGTCGTCGCCGGTCTGTTGGTGGCCGTGCTGCCGGAGCTCTTGCAGAAGTGGGGATTCTCGTCGGAGTGGAGCCTGATCCTGTTCGGGACCGGACTCTTCGCGAACCTGTTGATCACGAGTTGGCAACTCGACAAGGCGGGAATCAAGGAGTGAACCAGCGGTGATCGAGGTCGAGGACCTCACAGTGCGGTTCGGCGGCGTCACGTCGGTCAACCAGGTGACGCTGACGTTCCCGGCCGGCGCGTGCGGGCTGATCGGCCCGAACGGCGCCGGCAAGACCACGTTGTTCAACGTGCTGTCAGGCTTCGTGCGTCCAGAGACCGGACGCGTCAGCGCGTTCGGCGACGACCTGCTGGCGATGCCCGACTACGCACGGGCTCGCTGGGGCCTGCGTCGAACCTTCCAGACCGAGCAGGCGATCGAGGCGCTCACGGTCTACGACAACGTGCTCGCCGTGTACGAGCACACCACGAAGGGACGCGCCGCGCGCCAGGCTGCCGTACTCGACGCGATCGGGCTCGTCGGACTCGGCGACGTCGCGTTCGCGCGGGTTGGCACGTTGTCGCCGCGTCAGCGTCGTCTCGTCGAGGTGGGCCGTGCCGTTGTCGGTACGCCGCGGGTCGTCCTGCTCGACGAGCCGGGCGCCGGGCTCCCCGAAGCCGAGACCGAGCACCTCGGTGCCGTGATCCGAACGATCCCCGATCAGGTCGGGGCGATGGTCGTGCTCGTCGAGCACGACATGAGTCTCGTCAAGGCGTGCTGCGAGTGGACGGCCGTGCTCGACTTCGGCCGGCTGCTGGCGTCTGGGCCGACCGCCGAGGTGCTGCGTGATCCCGAGGTGCTGAAGGCGTATCTCGGTCAGGAAGAGCTGCAGTGACCGGACTCGTGATCGATCGCGTCTCGGTCGCCCGCAGCGGGCACACGGTGGTCCGCGAGGTGTCGATCACCGCACCGCTCGGCGAGGTGACCGCGATCCTCGGTCCCAACGGGGCCGGCAAGTCGAGCTTGGCGCTCGGCATCGCCGGGTTGTTGCGCACGACCGGCGGGACAGTTTCCATCGACGGTGTCGAGATCTCCCATCGTCGTCCGGACAAGGTTCGCGCCGCCGGCGTCTCCGTGGTCCCGGAAGGGCGCAAGCTGCTGCCCGAGCTGTCGGTCGCCGACAACTTGCAGGTGTCGACGTACGCGATGTCGAAGGACGAGAGCGCGGCTGGCATCGAGTACGCGATGTCACTGTTCCCCGAGCTCGAGACCCGCTATCGCCAGTTGGGCAGCACGCTGTCGGGTGGACAGCAGCAGATGCTCGTGCTTGCCCAGGGGCTGGTGTCGCGTCCCAAGGTGCTGCTCGTCGACGAGCTGTCGCTCGGCCTCGCGCCGATCGTCATCAAGCGCCTCGTCCCCACGATCGAGAGCATCGCCGCCTCCGGGGTCGGCGTGCTGCTCATCGAGCAGTTCGCTCACGTGGCGCTCGGCCTTGCGACCACTGCGTACGTGATGGAGAGCGCCCGCGTTCGCTATTCGGGAACCGCGCAGGAGTTGACCGACAACCCCGAACTGCTGCACTCCGCTTACCTGTTGCGCGAGTGAGTTGATGGAAGAGCTGCGCGGCAAGGTCGCCGTCGTCACCGGCGCGGCGTCGGGGATCGGACTCGGGATGGCGCAACGGTTCGCCGCCGAGGGGATGCGGGTCGTGATGGCCGACGTCGAGCGCAACGCCCTCCAGGCTTCCGTCGACGAGCTCGCCGCCACGGGTGCCGACGTGATCGCCGCCCCGACCGACACGTCGGTGTTCGACGAGGTCGATGCGCTCGCGTCGCGGACGCTCGATCGCTTCGGCGCGGTGCATGTGCTGTGCAACAACGCCGGGGTCGGCAGCCGTGGGTTGCCGTTCCGCGAGCTGCCGCTGCGCGACTTCGAATGGGTGCTCGGCGTGAACCTGTGGGGCGTCATCCATGGGCTGCACGCGTTCTTGCCGCACCTCCGCCTGCAGGACGAAGGTCACATCGTCAACACCGCCTCGGTGTCGGCGCTCTACCACCTGCCCAGCATGGCGCCGTACAACGCGTCGAAGGCGGCGGTTCTGGCGCTCAGCGAGACGCTCAAGTTCGAGCTCGACGCCGAGGGCTCGCACGTCGGCGTCTCAGTGCTGTGCCCGAGCTGGGTGCGCACCAACATCTCGACCGCCTCACGCAACCTGCCCGAACGTCTCGCGTATGAGCTGACGACCGAGCAGATGGCCCAGATCGCCGAGTACAAGGGCCGCCGCAAGCAGCAGCAGACGACGGCGATGGAACCCGACGAGGTCGCCGAGCAAGTGTGCGACGCGATCCGCACGAACCGCTTCTACGTGATCACCCACCCGGCGAGCATCGCCAACATGCAAGACCGCTTCGACCGCATCGTCGCCGGCGAAAACCCGATTGAACCCGACCAGTAGCTGAAGCGGCCCCAAACCCCTGTTTGTGTCACCGCAACCGGCGACCTTCGCCGATGTCTGTGACACAAACCGGGGCTTCGAGGGTCAGGGGGAGTTGCGGACGACGACGAACGACTCGTCTTGGAACCACAGGCCGCCGTGCTTGAGCACGACGTCCTTGGTCGCCTGGAGGTAACCGCCGTGCTGCATCGCCTCGGTGACGCGCTCGTCCTCGATCTGGGCGACGTACACGGCGGCGTTCCACGCGGCCAGCGCGGTCGACGTGCTCAACCGGTTCGTGACCTCGCTCGGCATCGCGTGGAGGTGGTAGGTGAACAGCGCCAGCGCGTCGCTCATCCCGTCGAACGAGTACGCCGGTGGGCCGTCCCCGTCGTTGAGTTGGCGGTCGAGCTCTTGGATGAGCAGGTTGCGCGGCGTCGC
>DATMDV010000510.1:0-7839 GCA_035557475.1 Ilumatobacteraceae bacterium | reverse complement strand
GTCTACTACCTCGCCCATGCGGTCACGGAAGAACGGTTCCCGCGCGCACTCGACGTCTGGGCCGTCGCCATCCTCGTCATCCTCATCTCGATCGTCGTGCACGGCGCGACCGCCACGTATGTGCTCGCCCACGTCGACCGGGTCCGACGCCGGCCCCGAGTCGCCCGGTGACGGCGCGGCGGAGACATCGCAGCCCGGGACCATGGCGTTGGTTCGAGCCGGAGCTGCAGCGGAACCCCGACCATGCCCGGTAACAGATCGCGAACGAGCTCACTCCTGCCCGTCGTCGGCTGGGATGCCGTCTACAACCCGATCCGCATGACCGCCCTCGACACCAGATCCGCCTGCCCACCCACCCAGGGTCCGGCATGGAGTGGAATAGTTCGCGAGGACGGACCGCTGGCCCCCGTGCGCGTCCGGCGTTGGCCCTCGCCGCCGGTCCTGACGTAGCCATCGACCTCCACGCACCATGTCACGGCGAGCGGTCGTCGCCCGACTCCCCGCGGTATCGGACGCGCTGACTGCCTCGCTGGCGCTGTCGTTCGGACCGCGGAATAAGGGCAGATATGCCGGTGCGGCGCTGCCTTCCGCTTGGAGTCAGATGGTGGTACGGCCTTCTCGCGCAGCTCCGTGGAAAGATCGCGTAGGGAGAGCACTCAGTTGCCAGGCCACCGAGCGACGGATGGTCATTCGCGCCAGCGAGCGGTATCGGCCGCGGTGAGCGGCGCATGGTCGGGGCGCCCCGTGATCAGGCGCTCAAGCGGCGGCGGGCCCTGCGGCGGGTGCGGGCGGTGCCATAGTGCTCCGAGTAGCGGGCTTCGGCATCGGCGTCGCCGATCAGCACCATATTGCCCCCGGCGGGCAGTACGTCGTCGACGTCCGGGTTGCCCTTCATCTGCCCGTCGCGCTCGATCGCCACGACGTTGCAGCCGGTGTTCCGCCGGATATGCGTGTCGCCGAGTCTGTGCCCGGCGAGGGCGGCGGGGACCGGTCGGCGAAACACGCTGAGCCCTTCTGCCACCACGACGGTGTCGTTCTCTCGGAAGTGGTTCCAGATCTCGGTGGCGCCCGTCGATGCGTATGACAGCACGGCGTCGGCGCCTGCCCGATACAGCGTGGACACGTTGCGGTCGACGTTCGCCCGTCCGACGATCCGGATGTCCTCTCGCAAGCGCCGGCAGTAGATCGCCAGGTACACGTTCATGTCGTCGTCGTGGGTCGTGATAACGACCGCCGACGCCTCGCGGATCCCCGCCGCCTCCAACACGGAGAGGTCGGCAGCGTCCCCCTCGATGTACACATGCGGATCGCGGATCCGCTCGGTGCGCTGCTCGACGATGCGGTACCGCAGGCCAGCCCTCGCGTACTCGCGCCCGGCGGCGCGCCCGACCCGTCCGCCGCCGATCACCACCATCGGCCGGTCGGCCGGCGCGCCCACGGCGAACTCGGCGTCGTAGGCGGCGAGCTGTTCGACCGTGGCGGCCATCAGCAGGACGGTGGACGCGTCGAGGACGGTGTCGGCCGTCGCGACCTCGAACCGTCCGCGACGCCAGACGCCAAGGATGCCGATGCCCAGTTGTGCCCGCAGCCGCACCTCGCCCAGCGAACGCCCGAGGAGCGACGCCGACGCCGACGCCTCGGCGATCTGCAAGCCGGCAAACTCACCGATCACGTGGCTCGTGCCGTCGGGTCCCAGCGTGCGTTGGGCCATCGCCAGGCCGAGCATGTCGCCGAGCTGCATGACCTCGTCGGCGCCGGCCAGCTCGAGGATGTCGATCGATGCCGGCGACGACACGGTAGCCACCACGGGAACGGTGCGCGAGATCTCGCGCACCGTGAACGTGATGTTGGTGTTGGCGACATCGGTGCGGGTCGCCGCCACCAGGGCGGCCGACTCCACGTGCGCCGCCCGGTACGACGCCGGATCGTCGAGATCGCCGAACATGACCGAATAGCCGCGGTCATGGAGGCTCAGCGCCTCGTCGAGGCTCGCCACGATGATCACGTACGGCACGCCGGCCTGGTCGGCACGCCGCACCAAAGCATCCTCGATCGGACCGTAGGCGGTCAGCACAAGGTGGCCCGCCGTGTCGTCAGGGAGCGATCGCGGCGCACGCGCCGCCTCACGCATCGCCATCCAGGGTCCCAACACGAACTGGATGAACGTGAACGGAAGCAGCACCAGCAAGACGACGAAACCGGACAGGAGCACGAGCACCGAGAACAGCCGCCCGAGGTCGGAATCGAATGTGATGTCGCCGAACCCGACCGTCGTCATCGTGACCAGCGTCCAGTAGATGCTCGTCGCCCAACTGTGGGAGTGACCCTCGCGGTCCATCAGGACGTGGAAGATCGTGCTGTACAACGCGACGAGGCACACGAAGCCCGCGAGCAGCACGATCAGCATGCGCAGGTTCCGACGCTGGAGCGACACCGCCAGATAACTCAGGAACAGGGCCAGCGTCTTCATATCGGCGTCGCGATACTGGCACGGCCGGTCGGCGTGGCAGCTGAGTCGGGATCCTCAGCGCGCGTGCTCGAAAGGTGCCACACGACTCCCTTGTCCGACGTGGTCGAACGTCCCGGAGGTCGTATGATTCATCTTGGCGTGCCGGGAAGTCTGGTCGGCGAATCCAGTCGCGACAGTCGGAGGACCGCCAGTGATGCATCACCACTTCCGTTGGCTTGGTTCGAACGCCGGTCATCGCGACGGTGAGGAACCCGCCGGCTCGATCCGGACGTGGCAGCGATGAACGCCGGGCCGCCGACCGATCGCCCCTTCCTCACCGAACAGGGGCGACGACTCCTCGAGGAACACATCCACGTCCTCGAGGCGACTGTCGAGGAACTGCACCGCGCGCTCGACGACCCTGAGCTCAGAGCGGACAGCATCGACGGGTACCAACGAGCCGTACGGGAGCTGGCCTCCCTGCGATCCCACCTCGATTCGGCCGGGGCAATCGAGGACATCCCGGACGACCCTCGGATCGTCGAGCTCGGTGACACCGTGGCGATCCGTCTCGATGACGGGACCGAGGAGACCTACATCATCGTCAATGCTGTCGAGGCGCGGGTAGAAGACCAACGCATCTCGATCGAGTCTCCTCTCGGGTGCGTGTTGCTCGGGCACCACGTGGGCGACGTGGTCGAGGTCCCAGTTCCTGCCGGGTCATACGAATGCAGGATCCTCAGCGCCGATCGAGGAACACCACCGGACCACGACGAGTGAGATGCGCGCCCGTTGGCCGAGCCGGCACCCGACGTCCGCAAGGCAACGTTCGACCACGCCGCCCAACCACGGTGGTAGCTCGATTGGGCCCGTTGGCGTGGCGTGCGTGCGTCGGCGTCGAATGCGCGTTGGCAGGCGAGGGATCGCCCGTGCGGAGCGAGATGGCGCTGCCGCCTAGCTCGTTGAGCTCGACACACCCAGCGGCTGTTCGTCCGCCGTTTGGGTTTCGGGTCTGGCCGTCCCGTCTGTGTCGGCTGCGTGGACCGGCATTTCCGTACTCCCTTCGTGTGTGGCCGGTAGACGTCTACCGGCTCCGCCGCCGCGAAACCCGACGTCAGCGACCTGACCTGTCGGCAGCCGGTAGACGTCGCCGGTGACGCGTGTCCGAGAACGAGGAAAGCCCAGGCCGTGTGACCTGGGCTTTCACTTGATGGCGGGGACCCGAGCCGCGCGTTGGCTGCAACGCTTGTGTTGGGGGGATGACGCCAACACGAGTCGCGGTGGCTGACGACCGAGGTTAGGCGCTTGCTACGACCGCAGAAGATGCCGAGCGTTCGGGCGGGTGCTGGCTGTTGCCAGTACTCAGAGGGATGTCCTGCTGCATGCCGAACGTCTGCGCCTCGCTCCTATCTAAGGCCGGCGGCATCGAGTCGGCGAAGCAAGATCGAAGCCAGTGCCAGGTAGTCGAGGGCGTCATCGAGCGAGTCACCGATGTCAACCTCGTGCCCTCGTGGGTTCCTGATGCCTGCTGCAGCACCCGCGAAAATGGATTTGAAGCCACGCTGTTCGTCTATCTCGGAGTCCGTGCCGAGCGGGTTGAGCTTGATCTTCGGCTGGTTCTCGGAGAAGGCTTCCATCATCAGCGCGTAGCCGGTCTTGCCGCGAAGTCCGCTGATTCGCTTGACCTCTGCCTCGATGTACTTGAACGCCTCGAACACCGACTGTTCCCAGTGTCCATCGTCGAACAGACGGCGAACCTTCTTGGGCAGATCCGGATGGATGTTGCGCGTCTCGAATGGATGAAGACCGTCACTATCCGGCACTCCGACCGGCCGAACAGGTGGCTCCACAGGCCTCGCATCGACGGATCGCGCGATGCGCTCGAAGCGATCCAGTGACCGCGTCACGACATCAGGTGCTTCTTGATGCTCGCAAAGATCGCGTCGTAGGTGTCGGCGTCTCCACCGGGCGGGAGATTGACCTCGATGCGCACCGTCAGACCGACGTCCTGACTTCCCTTCGGATTGACGTCGCGCGCCTCGTTGGTGGCTCCGCGGCCAGTGGGACCGTGGGACGCTGCATCGCTGGACTTCGCCGCCGCCTTCTTCGACGGTGAAGCCTTCTTGGCCGCGCTAGGAACAGCGGCAGCCTTCTTGGTGCTGGTGTTCCGAACTGCCGGAAGTTCCCCATGCCCAGCAAGCGCGGACAGAGTCTGGAACGTCGAGGCCTGGCGCTGGCCGACCACGTCCGAGGTCTTGTCGGCTGCGCGGAACCAGTGAGTGAGGCTCCCTCGGTCTGCCTCCAGTGCCTCAGCGCCCATCTCGTCGAACAGCTGCGCGTACGCCTGACGGAGAGTCGCCTCTAGGCCAGCCTGGAACGACCCGTCATCGCCATAGAAGTAGGAGGTGTTGCTCTCGACTCGGTCGCCGTTCTCGTCGATGAGGCTGAGGAACTTCAGAATCGAGATGACGTAGGACTCATTGGCGGGCGCGATCTTGAACCGCTGCAGATAGCCCGCATCGACCTTGGCCGGGAACCCCTTGCGCAGTTGGGCGAAGGTCTGGGTGAGGGCACCCTGGCCCGATATGTACGGGTAGCTCGGCATCAGAACCTCCGTCGCGTTCCTGATCGACAGTCCTCGCGAGGCGCTCATCTTAGTCCAGCACGAGCGTCATAGCTGGAATAGGCTTACGGCAGTCCGCCGGGTGTTCCAGCGGGCCGGAACTTTGGGAGCGCAGTGTCGGAAGCCACGATCAAGAACCATGCGGCGTTCATCTGGTCGGTCGCTGATCTGCTGCGAGGGGACTACACGCTGTCCGAGTACGCCAAGGTGATCCTGCCGCTGGTCGTGCTTCGCCGCCTCGACTGCGTGTTGGAGCCGACCGAGGCGAAGCGCGAGCGCAAGCAGGCGCTGATCACGGCTGCGGTGACCGGTCAGCTCGATCTGGCCCGGGACATCGCTGAGGAGGCGTCGTGATTCCGTTCGGGCCAACGGTGCATGTGTTGCGGGTGTCGTTGCGCGACGTCGAGCCGGAGGTGTGGCGGCGGTTGCTGGTGCGCTCGGAGATGCCGTTGCCGAAGTTGAACCAGGCGTTGGAGCGGGTGATGGGCTGGGAGGGCTATCACCTGCACATGTTCGACGTGGGCGGGATCTTGTTCGGTGAGCCGGATGAGGATGCTGACTACGTGATCACCGAGAAGGCGGCGACCGTGAAGCACGTGTTGCCGCGGGTGGGTGCGTCGCTGCGGTGGGACTACGACTTCGGTGATGGGTGGGAGCACGACGTGGTGGTCGAGGCGATCGAGTCACCGGTCGAGAGCGAGCGCTACCCGGTGTGTCTCGATGGCGCTCGGGCGTGCCCGCCGGAGGACTGCGGCGGCATCCCGGGCTACGAGCGCCTCCTCGGTGCGCTTGCCGATCCGAAGGACCCTGAGCTTGAGGAGTTGGTCGAGTGGGCGCCTGACGGGTTCGATCCGGAGGCGTTCGATCTCGTCGCTGCGAACCGGAGGCTTCGCGGGCGATGAGTCATCTAGTCGAGCGATCGCTGTCCAACTGGAATAGTGCTCCCGACCGAGGCCGCTTGTTCCAACGGACTGGAACGGGGTCGTCGTGAGCACACGGGCGGGACGGTGGGAGAAGCAGGTGACCGGATATCGGGCGTTCGTGCCGAAGCCGTTGCCGCCGGATCCGCCGTTGCGGTGGGATGCTGATTTGTTGCGGGCGTTGTCGGAGGCGGATCTGGCGCTCGGGCGGCTGGATGGGTTGGCGCGGAGTCTGCCGAACCCGGATCTGTTCGTGGCGATGTACGTGCGCCGGGAGGCGGTGCTTAGCTCGCAGATCGAGGGTACGCAGTCGAGCCTGGATGACGTGTTGACGTTCGAGGTCGCGGCGCCGGGGGCGTCGCAGCCGGCGGACATCACCGAGACCGTGAACTACGTGCGGGCGATGAACACCGGGCTCGAGCTGTTGGGGTCGTTGCCGTTGTCGGGCCGACTGGTCCGCAAGGTGCACGAGGAGTTGTTGACCGGGGTGCGGGGTCAGGAGCGGTCGCCGGGGGAGTTCCGGCGGACACAGAACTGGATCGGCCCGGCGGGGTGCACATTGCAGAACGCATCGTTCGTCCCTCCCCCGCCGGACGAGGTAAGTGGATCGTTCGCGGCCTTGGAGCGGTTCTTGAACGACGACTCGCATCCTCCATTGGTGACGGCGGGGTTGGCGCACGCGCAGTTCGAGACGATCCACCCGTTCCTCGATGGCAACGGCCGGGTCGGCCGGTTGTTGATCACGCTGGTGCTGGTGGAGCGGCAGGTGCTCACCCGGCCGCTGCTGTACCTGAGCCTGTTCCTGAAGCAGAACCGCAGCGAGTACTACGACCGGCTGGGCGCCATCCGGGCCAAGGGTGATTGGGAGGGCTGGTTGCGATTCTTCCTGACCGGTGTTGCCGTCGCCGCGAACGACGCGGTGCGGGTGGCCGGGTCGATCGCCGACCTACGCGACCGCCAACTGCGTGCGGTCGCTGCGGAGAGCCTTGGTCGCTACGCGGTGCCGCTGCTCGATCTGTTGGTGGAGCATCCGGTGGTGACAGTGAAGTACGTGGTCGAGCAGGTGGGCGGCACCCCGACGACGATCGGTGCGCTGCTCGACAAGCTGGTGACGATGCGGATCATCGAGGAGACCACGGGGCACAAGCGCAACCGCATCTACAGGTACTCGCCGTTCCTCGATCTGTTCACCTCCGAGGACCGTCCGCCCACGTCGTTGCCCGAGGAGGTCACGCTGTGAAGCCGAACGAGGCAGCGTTCGAGGAGTACGTGGCCACCTGGCTGGTGGAGCACGTCGGCTACGACCATTTGAAAGGCCCGGGCCAGGCACGGCCGCCGGCCTTCGATCCGGTGACCGGGATCGACACCGAGGACTTGTTCGAGTTCATCGGGAGCGACCCAGGCCAACGCGTGGGAGCGGCTCAAGCAGCTCCACGGTACGCCGGCGACCTCGCTGCGATGCTGTCCGAGGCCGTACGCGAAACGAGGGCCCGGCTGTACCAGGCCCTCGATCTCGAGCTGCTCCTCGATCCTGTCGGACAACCTCCGACCTTGGATGTTCGGTTGCAGCTATGTGGTGGCGGGGGCAGGATTTGAACCTGCGACCTTCGGGTTATGAGCGATGAGTTCCCCGTCCACGGGGTGACGTTCGGTCCATGGGGTGTCGTTGAGCAGGCACTTCGCGTGTGGTCTGGTCCAGCAGGTGACGCTCTGTCCAGCGGATGACGGCAAGTTGGTTAGACGTTTCGACAGACACGGCTATCTCGCCGATCCGACCTCGACCCTCGAACTCGTCGCATCGATCCGCGTCGGGAACCGGTCGAACCAGCCGCGCTGGCCGAGCAGCA
>DATMDV010000509.1:0-2589 GCA_035557475.1 Ilumatobacteraceae bacterium | reverse complement strand
CGGCACACCGCCGAGCGCGTCGGCCCATTCGACCATCGATGAGTAGAAGTGCGGATGTGAGATCGCGATCACGGCCACCCCGCCCAGCCGGTTGATGGCGTCGACTGCGTCGGCGGTGACGAGGCTCGTGCAGTCCCACATGACCGTGCCGATGCTCGTCGGCACGAGCAGCGCGCGTTGCGGGATGGCGAAGCGCTCGACGATCCCGACACCGACGAACGCGCCGTCGCGCTCGATGCGGACGTGATGTCGAGCCGTCAGTTCAGCGTGGGTCGTCCAGCGTTGGCCGTCCCACCCGACGTGTTGACGGTCGTCGGTGCATACTCGGCACACGCCCGGCGGCAAGAGCGACGGCGCGTATTGTGTGCCGCAGGCGACGCAGATGTAGCAGTCCATCATGAGGCAGACGGTACGCCGCCCATTGGCCCGGTAGAAGAACCAAAAAGCGCTGTTGTCGTCAGTCCAATCTGCCGGCGATCCAGGTCTGGATGTCAACCCGATTTCGCGAGCGCGTCGAGTGCTTGGTCGAGCTGCTGGATACTGGCGAGGCCGAACCCGATCACGAGATCGAGTGCGCGGTCTGCGACGTGATGTTCGGCAGTGGTCATGATGGCGATGCCGGCTGCCTGCATTCGGTCGGCGACGCGCGCGGCCTGATCCCCTCGAAGAAGTTGCACGGTGAGGTGAAGCCCCGCCGGGCATTGATCGAACGACTCGATGGTCCCGTTCCGTCGGAGCCGGTCGAGCGCGGCGATGAGGTGGTCACGGCGGCTGCGGTAGATGCGACCGGTTCGTCGAAGGTGGCGTTCGAACCCGCCGGAGGCGATGAAGGCCGCCAGCGTGGCTTGTGTCATGTGGGGTGGTTGGACGTCGACGAGGTGGCGCACGCGCGTGAGCTCGGCGATCAGATCGGCAGGCGCGACGATGAATCCGAGTCGTAGCGATGGTGAGAGCGTCTTCGAGAAGCTGCCGACGTAGACCACGCGGCCGTGGGTGTCGAGCCGGTGGAGCGGCTCGAGTGGACGTTCCACGTAGCGGTACTCGGTGTCGTAGTCGTCCTCGATGATCATGAGGTCACGAGTGCGAGCGAGCGCAAGCAGTTGTCGACGTCGGGCGCCGGACATCACAACGCCGGTGGGAGATTGATGAGATGGAGTGACAATCACGGCGCGCGTTGATCGCGGGATCTGGATGACGTCGATTCCGTCAGCATCCACAGCGATGGCGGCGATCTTGGCGCCGTGTTGAGCGAAAGCCTGTCGCGTCGGCGCGTACCCGGGATCCTCGACCGCCACGGTGTCGCCAGGAACGATCAGCGCGCGGGCGAGAAGGTCGCACGCGCCCTGCGCGCCGGCGGTGATCAGCACCGTGTCGTACGTTGCTTGCACACCACGGGAGCGCGATACCCACGCCGCGATTGCGTTGCGAAGTTCGGGCAGTCCGGCAGGCTCCCCGTAGCCCGGCGGCGGTCGATCGAGCGCGGCGGTCGCGCATCGCCGCCAGTCGACGACGGGAAACAGCGACGGATCAGGTCGACCGGTGCGTAAGTCGATACGCCATCCGCCCGGTGGTGTGGTCAGTGTGTCTGCCCACGGGGGGATGTGGCGGGCGATTCGCACCGAGTGCGTACCCGCTTGTGCTTGGGTCCGCTTGTTGCTCCCGGTGTGATAGTCGGTGACGAAGGTGCCGTCACCGACTCGCCCTTCGGCGTACCCCTCACCCACGAGACGGGCGTAGACGGTGGCGATGGTCGAGCGGGCGACTCCAAGCTCGTCGGCGAGATCACGAGACGGCGGCAGCTGGTCGCCGGGCCGGAGACGGCCCTCGACAATCGCGGCGCGGAGCTGGTCGAACAGCGCCGCTGAGCGCCCGCGGATCGGTACGCCGTCGAGGAACAGATCGATCATTGGATCAACAAAATAGCTCTGGATTGGACCTTCTGTCAGACCAGACGGTTACGTATCGTCGGACATTCGCCACCGACGAGGAGAGCCCTGCCGTGCGCAAGATCATCAACTTCACCCACGCCACCCTCGACGGCTATATCGACGACCCGCACGAGTGGTCGTTCCAGTACGCCAACGAGGAGTTGCAGGAATACGGACTCGAGATGACGCTCGCCGCCGACGCCCTGCTGCTCGGCCGTGTCACCTATGAAGGCATGGCACAGGCCTGGCCCACCATGGGCGGTAACCCCTTCGGCGACCACGTCAACTCGATCACGAAGTACGTCGTCGCCTCCCAACCCGTCGACACCACGGCGTGGGATCCGACCGTGGTCATCGCCGGCCCCGACCTGCTCGACGAGGTCAGCCGGCTGAAGCAGGCCGAAGGCGGCGACATCGTCATCTGGGGCACCGGCCAGCTGACCGACGCCCTCGCCGCGGCCGGCCTGCTCGACGAGTACCGGATCTGCACCTCCCCCCTCATCAAGGGAGGCGGCGAGCCCCTGTTTCGCCCAGCGAGCACGGGCACCGTCGAGCTCCTCCACACCAAGATCGTTGCCACCGGCGCCGTCGTCCACGCCTACCGTCCCACCTCAGCCCCCTGATCCCGGGTGCCTACGCCAGCCGCTAGGGCCGATCATCA
>DATMDV010000508.1:0-2446 GCA_035557475.1 Ilumatobacteraceae bacterium | reverse complement strand
AGCGGCATCTGGTGCTGGGCGGTTCGGTCGTGCTCCAGCTCGGCTCGGTCGAGCAGGTGCACCGGGTCCACGACCATCTCCGCTCGACGAAATCCGGCCTGACGGTCGAGTCGACCCGCTTCTTCGGTGAGCGCGGCGCGCTCGTCCGTCTCGACGCCGGCGTCGCATGAGGTCTCTGTGGCTCGACCGGACTCTGACGCCGGTCACCGATCCGCTTCCGGACAAGGTCGACGACCTCGTCGTCGGCGCCGGCATCACCGGGCTCACCGCCGCTTTGCTGATGGCGCGGTCCGGGCGCAGCGTCGCCGTCGTCGAGGCGCGTCACGTGGGCGCTGTGGCGACCGGCAACACGACCGGGAAGCTGTCGCTGCTCCAAGGCACCAAGCTGTCGCGGATGCTGCGACTCCAGTCCCAAACGGTCGTCGAGGCGTACGTCGGAGCCAACCGCGAAGGGCAGCAGTGGCTGCTGCGGTTCTGCAGCGACCACGACGTGCCGGTGCAGACTCGCGACGCCATCACCTACGCCGCCACGGAGTCCGAGGTCGACACCGCACGTCAGGAGCACGAGGCGGCTCAAACCGTGGGTCTGGACGTGCGCTGGGTCGACGCGCTCGACGTCCCGTTCCCGTTCCACGGCGGCACCTTGCTGCCCGACCAGGCGCAGTTCGACCCCATGGACGTCCTGGACGCGCTGGTCGCGGAGCTGCACGCCCACGGCGGGACCGTGCACGAGGGACGGCGTGTGGTAGGCGTCTCCAAGACTGGACGGCCACTCGCGACACTCGACGACGAGTCGACCGTGGAGGCGGAGCACGTCATCCTCGCGACCGGCACGCCCGTGCTCGACCGCGGGCTCTACTTCGCCAAGGTCGAGCCGATGCGCTCTTATGCGCTCGCCTTCGACACTGCGGACGTCCCGGACGGCATGTTCCTGTCGGCCGGCTCCCCGGTGCGCTCGGTGCGCGACGCACCCACGCCTGACGGTCGTCGCCTGGTCGTGGGCGGCAACGGCCACCCCGTCGGGCGAACGGACTCCGAGCTCGAGCACCTCGACAACCTGCGCGAGTGGACGGAGCAGTACTTCCCGGGTGCCGTCGAGACGCACGCCTGGTCGGCGCAGGACTACCGGTCCCATGACGGCATCCCGTACGTCGGTCACCTGCCGCGCGGCAGAGGCCACATCCACCTCGCCACCGGCTTCGACAAGTGGGGCATGACGAACGGCGTCGCGGCCGCGCGCAACATCACGGCGCGGATCCTCGGCGACGAGCCGTCCTGGGCCGGTCCGCTGGGCCGGCGCATCACCCGGCCGGCCGGTGCCTTCAACATCGTGCAGACCAACGCCGGCGTCGGCGTCGCGGCCATTCGCTCCATCTTCGACGTGAACCCACTCGGTGTGCGGTCGACGCCGTCGGAGGGTGAGGGTGTCGTCGGTCGGTCGGGCATCTTCCCGACCGCCGTCTCGACGGTCGACGGGCGCACCTGCGCGGTCTCCGGGACCTGCACGCACCTGGGCGGTGTTCTGGCGTGGAACGACGCAGAGAAGTCGTGGGACTGCCCCTTGCACGGATCGCGCTTCGCCCCCGACGGCAGCGTCCTGGAAGGTCCGGCCACGCAGCCGCTGACGAAGCACGAGGACTGATCCCTTCCGCACGAGACAGATGTCACTGTGTAAGCCGCCACCGTCGGGGTACGCCCCCGGACACACCTGAGTGAGAGGAAACAACCATGGGCACCATCACCGAGTCGATCGACGTCGACGTCGACGTCACCACCGCCTACGACCAGTGGACGCAGTTCGAGTCCTTCCCGCAGTTCATGGAGGGCGTCGACGAGGTCCGCCAGCTCGACGACACGCACCTGCACTGGGTGACGTCCGTCGGTCCGGTCACCCGCGAGTTCGACGCGACCGTGACCGAGCAGCACCCCGACGAGCGCGTGGCCTGGAAGTCCGACGACGGGCCCGAGCACGCCGGTGTCGTGACGTTCCACCGCCTGGATGGCAACCGGTCGAAGGTCACCGTCCAGATGAGCATCGACCCCGAGGGATTCGTCGAGAACGTCGCTGACAAGGCCAACCTCCTCGACCTGCGCGTCAAGGGCGACCTGAAGCGGTTCAAGGACTTCATCGAGAGCCGAGGCAGCGAGACCGGTGCATGGCGCGGTGACGTCGACCGCCCCGGCGACGGCGGTTAGCAGCGGTCGACCGCGCCGCGATCAGAGATCGCGGCGCGGGATGACCTTGTGGGTGCCGTCGCACCATGGCTGCGAACCCGACTTGCCGCAGCGACACACCGCACTCACCGGCCGCGTCGTCCGGTGCGCGACGCCGTCGCGGTCCTCCACGACCTGATCACCGCGCAGGAGCATCGGGCCGCCAGGACACAGCACGACGTCCGGATGATCGAACTCCGGGGTCCTCATGCCGCCCACGCCTCGAGCATCG
>DATMDV010000507.1:0-6277 GCA_035557475.1 Ilumatobacteraceae bacterium | reverse complement strand
CGAGCCCATACGTGTTCATCAGCTCGGCGGCCTCGGTCTGGGCCGTACCGGTCATCCCGGCGAGCTTGTCGTACATGCGGAAGTAGTTCTGGAGCGTGATCGTGGCGAGGGTCTGGTTCTCCTCTTTGATCTTCACGCCCTCTTTGGCCTCGACCGCCTGGTGGACGCCTTCGCTCCAGCGCCGACCCTCGAGGATGCGGCCGGTGAACTCGTCGACGATCTTCACCTCGCCACCCTGGATGATGTAGTCCTTGTCGCGCTTGTAGAGCTCCTTGGCCTTGAGCGCCACCTGGAACTGGTGGACGAGGTTGGCCTGCACGTTGTCGTAGAGGTTCTCGACGCCCAGCTCCGCCTCGACCCGCTCGATGCCGGCCTCGAGCGGCACGACGACGCGCTTGTCCTCCTCGACCTCGTAGTCGACGTCGCGCTTGAGCGAGCGCACGATCGAGGCGAACCGGTAGTAGAGCTTGGCGGCGTCGCCGACCCGACCGGAGATGATGAGCGGCGTGCGGGCTTCGTCGATGAGGATCGAGTCGACCTCGTCGACGATGCAGAAGTTGTGGCCGCGCTGGACCTTGTCGTCGCGGCGCCCCGCCATGTTGTCGCGCAGATAGTCGAAGCCGAACTCGTTGTTCGTGCCGTACGTGATGTCGGCCCCGTAGTTCTTGCGCTTCTCTGCCGGACGGTCCTTGAAGCCGGGGATGATCAACCCGACGTCGAGCCCGAGCCATTTGTGGATGCGTCCCATCCACTCGGCATGGAAGCGGGCGAGGTAGTCGTTGACCGTGACGAGGTGCACGCCGTTGCCGGACAGCGCGTTGAGGTAGGCCGGCAGGGTCGACACGAGTGTCTTGCCTTCGCCCGTCTTCATCTCGGCGACCCAGCCGAAGTGGAGCGCCGCCCCGCCCATCAGCTGGACGTCGAAGTGGCGCTGGCCGATCGCCCGGCGGGCGGCTTCGCGGGTGACTGCGAACGCCTCGATGGCGATGTCGTCGAGCTCGGCGCCGTTCTCGATTCGCTGCTTGAACTCGGGGGTCTTGGCCCGCAGGTCGTCGTCAGACAGCTTCTCGATCTGCGGCTCGAGTGCGTTGATGTCGGGGACCATGCCTTGGAGGGCCTTGAGTTTCTTGCCCTCCCCGGCGCGGAGGATGCGATCGAGGATGCCCATGCGGCGGTCCAGCCTACCGGTCCACCAGGATCGATGTCGGCGTGGCTGTTCGCATTCGACGGCGCGGTCACGACGACCGGCCCGCTGTCTAGCGTGATCGCCGCCGATGGATGATCAGCCAGCGCTCCGTGATCCAGGCGCCACCGGCGGGCCGGCTGATGAGCCCGCCGCCGCGGTCGGCGAAACCGGCGATCCGACGTCGCCCGACGCAGCGGCCGGCGGCGACGTGGAGCAGGATCCGGCGACGCCACCCAACCCTGAACACGGTTCCGACGTGTCACTCCCGGTGATGACCGTGTCGGTGCCCCTGAACCTCGACGTCGGGCTCGACCACGATGTGAACAGTGCGACGAGGACCGGCGTCGCGACGTCCGACTTCGACGACCTGTTTCGCACCCACTACGGCCGCCTCGTCCGCAGTCTCACCGTCGCCGGCGGCGACCGGGAGCAGGCGGCCGACGCCGTCCAGGAGGCCTTCGTGAAGGCCCACGTGCGGTGGCGGCGGATCGGGCGCTACGACGACCCGATCGGCTGGGTGCGGCGGGTGGCGATCAACAACTTGCGCGACGATCAACGGCGCAGCGGCCGCAAGTGGAAGGCGCTCGCCCGCCTGGCTGCCCGCACACCGACTGCCGAACAGCCCGCCGAGCCCGACGAGTTGGGTCGCCTCCTCGCCCGGCTCCCGCGCCAGCAACGCATCGCCACCGCGCTGTACTACGTCGACGGCATGTCGGTCGCCGAGATCGCGACGACGCTCGATGTCGCCGAGGGAACGGTGAAGTCGCACCTGCACGACGCTCGGGCCCGGCTGCGATCGGTCCTCGACGACGAACGCGGATCGGATCCGGGACGATGAGCGACTTCGACGACCGCGAGCTCCGAGATGCGCTCCGTCGCCGGGCCGGCGCGGTGACCGACGGGTTGGGTATCGAGGCGGCCCGGGCGACGGTGGTCGCACGCGCGGCGCGGGTACGTCGCCGGCGGGCTGCCGTAGCCGGCGGGGCGGCGATGGCCGGGCTGATCGCGGCGGCCGTGCTCTTGGTCGGCCCCGGCACCGACTCAGTCGTCACGTCGCCGGCCGACCAGACCGACGCGTCCCGCCCCGCGCCGGTCGATACGGCGTCGCCGACGACCGACCCCGACCCGTCGGGATCCACTCAGGACGTGATCGACACGACGCCGACAACCGTCACGTCGCCGAGCCCGGTGACCACAGTGCCGACGGTGAACCCGCCCACCGCGACATCGACGACCGCACCAGCGACGACCGCACCACCCGCCCCCGGCACCACCGTCGTCATCCCACCCACGACGCCCGCACCCACGCCACCGACCACCCCGACCACCTCGATACCGGGCACGCCACCTGGCACCCTGTCGTACTCGTCGGCCGGCGGCTCGATCACGGTCGAATGGGACGGCGTCGCGTTGGACCTCCAGACCACGACTCCGGCAGCCGGCTTCGAGGCCGAGACCGAGGACGACCTTCCCGATCGGGTCCGGGTGCGGTTCCGGAGCCCCGACGGCGGCGATGTCCGCATCGAGCTCCGGGTCGAGGACGGCCAAGTCGTCCGGGTCGAGTGACCTGACCCACATCGACGACCTGACCCAACCTCGCAGACCGCCGCGTCGTGTCCTCACCGAACCACCCACGTCGATTCGACGTCGACCGGAACCTCGGAGGCACACATGGCCAGGTCAGATCCCGACTCCCCCAGCAATCGGCTCACGCACCGGGCGGCGATCGTCGCCGCCGGCGCAATCGGATTCGCCCTCGGGCTGGGCGGGTTCGCCGCTGCCCAGTTCGACTCGGCGCCACCGACCTCGTCAGTGCCGAACACGGTCGCATCGAGCTCGTCGGTGGCGAACACGGTCGCATCGAGCTCGTCGGTGGCGAACACGGTCGGTTCGAGCTCGTCGGTCGCCGCGCCATCGACCTCGGCCGGAGTGGCCTCGACCGCGGCGAGCACGTCGTCGGTCGCCGACTCCAGCTCGTCGAGCAGCGCGCCCACCAACACCGCGCCGAGCACGTCGAACACCACACCCGACAACACCGGGCCCGACAACACCGCGCCCAGCACGTCGAACTCCGTGCCGGTCACCACCGTGCCCGACAACAGCGCCCCGACGACGTCGAACTCCTTCCCCGACAACAGCGCGCCGACGACCTCGATCGACGATGACGACGACGAGCGCGACGGGTGCGAGAACGACGACAACAGCGGCCACGGACCCTGCGGCGACGACGAGCCGGATCCTGACGATGACAACAGCGGTCCCGGCAACGGGGATGACGACGACCACGATGACGACCATGACGACAGCAGCGGCCATGGCGGCGGCGACGACTGATGCCCCGGCCGCCGAGTACTTGCTGTGGGTGATCCCTCCGACCACCCCGGCGCGTCAGCGGCGCCTCAGGCAGAGCGCCGGCGCGCCGGGGCGGTGAGGCTCGATTCGGTTCCGGCGAGTGCCCACGGACCGACGAGGACACGGCCCGGCGTCGTCAGGCCGCTCGGTGTGGAGGCGACCGCGGCCCGCACGACGACGCGTGCGCCGGCGTCGACGAGCGCGTCGGCGGCGGCCCGCAGCGTGGACCCGGTGGTCACGACGTCGTCGACGACGAGCACCCGTTGGCCGCGCACGTCGGGTCGGGCGACGAACGTCGGACCGCAGAGACGGCGGTCGCGCCCGAGACCCGTCTGCGGGCCGGTGCCGGTGGCTCGGTCGAGCAGACGGCGCGACGGCAGCCCGAGCTGGCGGGCGACCTGGCGGGCGACGAGCTCGGCCTGATCGAACCCCCGCCGCCGGCGCCGGGCGGAGCTCGTGGGCGCCCATGTCACGACCTCGACGTCACGCCCGGGACGGAGCCCCTCGGCCACGATGCGGTTGACCAGCAGCCCGGCGAGATGGCCGGCGAGCTGACGGCGGTTGCGGTACTTGAACCCGAGGATGACGTCGCGGACGCGCCCGGTGAACGGCAGCGCGGCGACGACCCCGCCGGCGGCCCAGCCGAGTGCCGCGCGCGGCGGCGGACCGGCGAGGGCGAACCGGCAGGTACGACACAGCGCGACGCCCGGTCGGTCACAACCGGCACAACGGGATTGGAGCAACATGTCCCCCGTTGTAGTCAGGGGGTGTGACAGTCACCGTGACCAGGCACTCCGCGCCGCTTGCGGCGAGATCCTCCGCGTCCCACGCGGAGGAACTCGACAGAGGAGGGCTCAGTAGCGGTAGTGGTCGGGCTTGTACGGGCCGCCCGGCTCGAGGCTCAGGTAGTCGGCCTGCTCGTCGGACAGCTGGGTGAGCTTCACACCGAGGGCGTCGAGGTGGAAGCGGGCCACCTTCTCGTCGAGGTGCTTCGGGAGCACGTGGACGCCGAGCGCGTACTTGTCGAGGTGGTTGAACAGCTCGATCTGGGCGATCACCTGGTTCGAGAACGAACAGCTCATCACGAAGCTCGGGTGGCCGGTGGCGCACCCGAGGTTCACGAGCCGGCCCTCGGCGAGGATGATCACGGCGTGAGCGGGACGGTCGCCGTCGGCGGGGAACGTCCACAGATCGGTGCCAGTCTTGAGCTCGTCGTGCGTCGCGCCGCTCCGGGCGAGACCGGCCATGTCGATCTCGTTGTCGAAGTGGCCGATGTTGCACACGATCGCGTTGTGCTTCATCCGGTGCATGTGCTCGACGGTGATGATGTCGGCATTGCCGGTGGCAGTGACGAACAGGTCGGCGGTCTCCACCACGTCTTCGATCGGCAGCACCTGGAGGCCCTCCATCGCCGCCTGCAGGGCGTTGATCGGATCGATCTCGGTGACGACCACGCGGGCGCCCTGGCCGCGCAGTGACTGCACGCAGCCCTTGCCCACGTCGCCGTAGCCGCACACCACCGCGGTCTTGCCGCCGAGCATCACGTCGGTCGCCCGGCAGATCGCGTCGACCAGCGAGTGACGGCAGCCGTAGAGGTTGTCGAACTTCGACTTGGTGACCGAGTCGTTGACGTTGATCGCCGGGAACAGCAGCTCGCCCTTCTCGGCCATCTTGTAGAGACGCTTCACGCCCGTCGTGGTCTCCTCGGTGACGCCCTTGATCGCGGCCGCCATCCGGGTCCACTTCGACGGATCGCTCTTCAGCGAGCGCTGCAGCAGCCCGAGCACGATCGCCAGCTCCGGGTTCGACGCCTCGGTCGGGTCGGGCACCGCGCCCGCCTTCTCGTACTCGACGCCCTTGTGCACGAGCAACGTCGCGTCGCCCCCGTCGTCGAGGATCATGTTCGGGCCGTCATAAACCGTGCCGTCAGCTCCCGCAGGCCACGACATCATCTGCTCGGTGCACCACCAGTACTCCTCGAGCGTCTCGCCCTTCCAGGCGAACACGGGGACGCCCTGCGGATCGTCGATGGTGCCTTCGGGGCCGACCACGACTGCGGCCGCGGCGTGGTCCTGGGTCGAGAAGATGTTGCAGCTCGCCCAGCGCACCTCGGCGCCGAGCTCGTTGAGCGTCTCGATCAACACCGCGGTCTGGATCGTCATGTGCAGTGATCCGGAGATGCGGGCGCCGGCGAGCGGCTTGGTGGGGCCGTACTCCTTGCGGATCGCCATCAGGCCGGGCATCTCGTGCTCGGCGAGGTGCATCTCCTTGCGGCCGAACGGGGCAAGGGAGAGATCGGCGACGCGGAAGTCGCGGCGCGCGTCGAGTGTGGACGTCATGACAGGGGTCTCCTCCAGGATGATCAAAGTGTGAGGAGCGAGCCGGGGCCTGCTGGCACCGATCGGGTCAGCCCGCGTCTGGTTCGACAGTGTAGCGGCGGCGCCGTGTCTGATTGAGCCGCCTCGCGGCACGCCGGAGCCGATGCACGTTTGGTCGGCGGCTCGAGCGACTGAGTCGGCTGACTCCACGTCGCGCACCGTGTCTGATCGAGTCGGCTCACTCCACGTCGCGCACCGTGTCTGATCGAGTCGGCTCACGCTACGTCGCGTCGATGAACGTCTGGTCGCCGACTAGTCGGAGAGCACGACGGCGGAGACGTCGACGAGGTAGTGGACGAAGCCGTTGTAGTTGTACACCCGGACCCGGTGCGGATCGGATGCGTCGCCGCCGTACTTGAGC
>DATMDV010000506.1:0-8352 GCA_035557475.1 Ilumatobacteraceae bacterium | reverse complement strand
CGCGAACGCTCCACCTGCCCAGTTGGTCGACTCATACCGCACTGATCGGCCCGTACAGCGTGTTCTTGAGGCGGCGATCGACATCTTGAGGTGGGTGCCGGATGGTTGCACGTCGGACGCGAGCTCAGCGCGCCGGCACGTCAAGATTTCGACAAGTCGGCATTCGCGGCTGAACCTCTCGTGAGACGTCGCGAATTGGGATAGATCAGGTGGTTTGGCGCCGGTGCGCTGCGATTCTTGACGAGGTGAGGTGGATGGTTCTCGGCGCGGTGTCCCTCGGTGTGGGCGTCGTCGGCTCGCCAGACGATGTCGTCGCCACGCCACCGCCATCAGTCCGCGTGCTGGTCTTCTCCAAGACCGGCGGATTTCGCCACGACTCAATCGGCGTCGGCGGTGATGCGATCGAGCAACTCGGGGTTGCGAACGGCTTCATCGTCGACCGTACCGAGGACGCGGCGACGTTCACGGCGTCGCAGCTCGCCGCCTACGACGCGGTCGTGTTCTTGTCGACAACCGGCGATGTGCTCGACCCCGATCAGCAAGGTGCGTTCGAGGGATACATCCGCAACGGCGGCGGCTACGTCGGTATCCATTCGGCGGCCGACACCGAGTACGACTGGCCCTGGTACGGCGGGCTCGTCGGCGCGTACTTCCTCAGCCACCCGGAGCCGCAGGATGCGACGTTGCTGGTCGAGGACCACGTGCACGAGTCAACCGCACACCTCGGCGACACGTGGACGCGCTTCGACGAGTGGTACGACTTCCGTGACGATCCCCGCGAACGGGTGCACGTTCTATTGAGCGTCGATCCGTCCACTGTCCCCGACAGCCTGATGACGGAAGACCACCCGATCGCATGGTGCCACGACTACGACGGCGGGCATGCGTGGTACACGGCGCTCGGGCACACCGCCGAGTCATGGGCCGAACCAGTATTCCTTCAACACGTCCTCGGTGGCATCCGAACCGCAGCCGGTGTTGCTCCGGCCGAGTGTGCGCCGAGGGACGTCGTCGTCGTCCCGACGTCGACGGTGTCGAGCACGTCCGTGCCGGCAGCGACGAGTACGACTGCCACGACGTCCGTGCCGACGACGACCACGACGACGACCACAACGACGACCACAACGACGACAAGCGAGTCGCCATCTGTCCCCTCGGCACCGACGACGACGGCCCCGACTCGGGTCGGGCCGGTCGTCGACTCGACGCGCGACGAGTCCGCGACTCGCTGGCTGGCCATCGCCGGCGTGGCAGGTGCACTGGTGCTGATCGCCGCCGTCGTGTTCGTCATGCGCCGGCGCCGCTGAGGTTCGGGCCAACACCGGCCGTTCGCCGCTAGGGTGACCTTTCGTACATCGCAGTGGCGAGGGTCTCAGTGCCCGATCCGTGCTACCTCCGGTGATTCACATGCGAGGGAACGGTCGCCATGGATGCTCCGGTGCGGTGTGTGCTTTTCGCCGCAAGCTGACGTCGTCGGCGGGATCGTCGTCACCGCGATCGGCGTGGACGCGTTCCGCAACCTGCGCGGTCGCCGGAGTTATCTCCTGCTCGCGTCGCTCCCGCTGCTCCTCGGTGCGCACCAACTCATCGAGGCATTCGTATGGTGGAGTCTCCGAGGGGACGTACCGCACACCGTCGGTCGCGTCGCGTTGTGGGCCTACCTGCTGATCGCGTTCGTCGTGCTCCCGATGTTCGTACCGTTCGCAGTCCTCGCCATCGAACCCACCACGCGACTGCGGTGGCGAATGGCTCCGTTCGTCGCCTTGGGCGCCGGAGTCACCGCGGTGCTGTTCGTGGCCATGCTTCGCTCGCCGATCGAGGTCGTCGAGCATCCGTACCACCTCGAGTACGTCGTGCGCCTCAGCCACGGTGGGATCATCGTGGCCCTCTACGTCGTGGCCGTGTGCGGGGCGTTGCTGTTCTCCGGCTTCCGGCATATCGCGATCTTCGGTTTCGCCAATCTGGTCGCCGTGGCGCTGCTCGCCTGGTTGACCCTCGACGGGTTCGCCTCGCTGTGGTGTGGCTACGCCGCCGTCTCGGCGGGCGCGATCGCACTCCACATGCGGTTCGCCCAGACCCGTCGAGCGACGCTCTACGCCCTCGTCGACTGATTCGATTCATCGATCTCGCGCTTGACACATCGCTCGGCTGCTGCGTATCGTCTGAAACGATTCAATACGCCGTTGTGAGGGGGTTGAGTGCCGAGTGATCCGGCGCCGTCGCGTTCGACGGCCCAGCCGCTGCTGTCAATCTTCGAGGCTTCGAAGAGCTTCGGTTCCACGCACGCCCTCCGTGGCGTCACGCTCGATCTCTCGCCGGGCGAGGTCCATGCCCTCGTCGGCGAGAACGGTGCCGGCAAGTCGACCCTGATCAAGATCATCACCGGGCTGTACCGACCGGATGCGGGCACCGTGTGCGTCGACGGCGAGGCCGTCGAAATGAAGGGCGCGGCCGACGCGCAGTCCCTCGGCATCGCCTGCATCTACCAGGAGCCGTTGGTGTTCCCCGATCTGAGCGTTTCGGAGAACATCTTCATGAACAGCGCCGGCGCGGGCAGGTTCGTGCGCTGGCGCGACATGCATCGACGGGCAGGGGACATCCTGCGGCGGCTCGAAGTCGACATCGATCCCCGCGCGCTCGCCTCACAGCTGACGGTCGGAGCGCAGCAGGCGGTCGAGATCGCCAAGGCGATGTCGCGGGATGTTCGGGTCCTGATCATGGACGAGCCGACGGCCGCGCTGTCGGCCCATGAGGTGCGGCGCCTGTTCCGGCAGGTTCGCGGTCTCACCGAGGCGGGCGTCGCGGTGCTGTTCGTCAGCCACCGTCTCGACGAGGTGTTCGAGCTCAGCGATCGGATCACAGTCCTCCGCGACGGTCGCCACATCTCCACGAAGCCGACCGCCGACGTCACCGAGGTGGCACTGATCCGCGACATGGTCGGCCGCGAACTCGACGACTTCTTCCATCGCACGGCGCACGCTCCCGGCGACGCGGCGCTCAGCGTCGAAGGGCTGGGGCGTCGTGGCGCGTTCGAGGACGTGAGCTTCGAGGTACGTGAAGGAGAGGTGCTCGGGTTCGCCGGCCTCGTCGGGTCCGGGCGAACTGAGGTCGCCGAGTCGTTGTTCGGCGTGTGGCCGGCCGACAGCGGAACCATCCGGCGCGGCGACGTCGAAGTCGAGATCGACAGCCCGCGGACGGCGATGGATCATGGCATCGCCTACGTGTCGGAGGATCGACGCCGCCTCGGTTTGTCACTGCCGCAGTCCGTCACCACCAACATCACGCTTGCCGGACTGCGACGGTTCGTGTCTCGTTGGCGACTCGTCGACCGTGACGCAGAACGTCGCACTGCCGACACCTATCGCGAACGCTTGGGCATCCGGACCTCGTCGTTGTCGGCCCCGGTCGCCAGCCTCTCGGGCGGCAACCAACAGAAGGTGATGCTCGCCAAGTGGCTCGACGTGAAGCCGTCCGTGCTCGTGCTCGACGAACCGACGCGTGGCATCGACGTCGGGGCGAAGGCCGACGTCCACGAGCTCATCGGTGAGCTGTCGGCGGCAGGCGTGGCGGTCATCTTGATCTCGTCCGATCTCCCCGAAGTGCTCGCCATGAGCGACCGCGTCCTCGTGATGCGCGAGGGCCGCCAGATGGGCATCTTCGAGGGCGCCGACCTCGATCAGGAGCGGATCATGAGCGCCGCCGTGGGTGTTGCGTGAGCGACATCTCCCACGTCGCCGTCGTTGCGGCGCCCCAGCGGCCCGCCGTGCGTCGCAGCTGGCTGCGACCCGAGCGGATCAAAGGACTGTCGCTCGTCGCCGTGTTGCTGGCCACGATCCTGCTGTTCAACGTCGTCGTCGACGACTACTTGAGCTCGCGCTTCGTGAGCCGCCTGCTCATCGCCGTCTCGATCACCGCGCTGCTCGCCGCCGGCGAGTCACTCGTGATCATCACCCGCAACATCGACCTCTCCGTTGGCGCCACGGTCGGGGTGTCGGCCTACCTCACCGCCGAGCTCCTGGCCGACAACCGAGGGCTTCCAGCCGTCGCCGCCGTGGCGTTCGCGGTGGCGATCGGGGCCGCGCTCGGGCTCGTGAACGGGCTGTTGGTGGCAGTGGCCAGGGTGCCGTCGATCATCGTCACCCTGGGGACGCTCTCGATTTTCCGCAGTGTGCTGACCAGCCACGCCGGCGGTCAGACGATCGCCACCGGGTCGTTGCCGACGTGGCTGATCGATCTGCCACGCAGCACGGTGTTCACCATCGGCGACTACGAGGTTCGAACGATGTTCGCACTCGCCGTCGTGATCGTGGTGCTGCTCCATCTCGCCATGCAGTTCACACGGGGCGGCCGTCATCTCTACGCGCTCGGCTCCAACCCGGAGGCGGCGCGCCAGGCCGGCCTCCGCGACCGGCGCCTCGAGATCGCGGCGTTCGTCGCGTGTGGTGCGCTGGCGGGACTCGCCGGCTTCTTGTACGTCGGCCGGTTCGGCACCATCAACGTCACCGCCGGCTCCGGCCTCGAACTGGCCGCGATCGCGGCTGCTGTCGTCGGCGGGGTCAGCACGCTCGGCGGGTCAGGCACCGTGATGGGCGCATTCCTGGGAGCGGTCCTGATCGCCCTGCTCGATCAGAGCCTCGTGCGCGTCCAGCAGATCAGCGAGTTCTGGCGCGACGCGATCCTCGGCACGCTGATCCTGCTCGCAGTGGTGCTCGACGTCAGCGTCGGGCGACGACTGCGCGCCGCAGCGAGAACCGACGCCCTGAGCGAAGCGCGTCCCGTCGGACCCCAGCAGACCGGACCCAACACGATCAGAAACGGCGTCAGCGATGGCTGAGTGGGCGCGCCGGTACACGTGGGAGCTGCTGCTGGCGGTGATCCTGTTGGGAACGGTCGCGTTCAACATCTCCGAGTCCAGCGGCTATCTCGGCATCGACAACTTCGTCAACCTGTTCCAGCTCCACATCGAGAAGGTCATCGTCGTCGTGACGATGACGTTCATCATCGTGTCCGGCGAGATCGACCTCTCTGTCGCCTCGGTCATGGCGTGGTCGGCGAGTGTTCTCGCTTCACTGCACGAACACGACGTGCCCCTCGTGCTGGCGATCGTCGCTGCGCTCCTCGCGGCGGCCGGCGCCGGTCTGATCCACGGGTGGTGCGTCGCCCGGCTGGGGCTTCCTTCACTCGTCGTCACGCTCGCCGGGCTGATCGGATGGCGTGGCGCCGCGCGAGTCCTCGTCGAAGACCGTTCGGTTGGCGACTATCCCGGGTGGTTCGACCGTCTCGGCCAGGATGACCTCGTCGGCCCGCTCCCGCTCGCGCTCCTGGTGTTCTTCGCCCTGGTGGTGGCCGGATGGGTGATCCTCCACCGATCGGCCGCCGGCCGCGTGCTCTACGTGATCGGCGACAACGCCGAGGTCGCGCGCTACTCCGGGGTCAACGTCGGGCGGACTCGACTCGTGCTCTTCACCGTCTCTTCCACGGTCGCCGGCGCCGCCGGGATCCTCTTCGCTGCTCGCCTCGGCACCGTGCGCGGCGACATGGCCAATGGCTTCGAGCTCGAGGTCATCACGATCGTCCTGCTCGGCGGCGTCAGCATCTTCGGAGGTTCGGGGCGGATGAGCGGCGTCCTGCTGGCCGTGCTCATCGTGTTGAACCTGCGCAACGGGTTCGGCCTCGCCAACGTCGGGGGCAACACCCAGACGGGAGTGATCGGCGCCATCCTGATCGGCTCGGTGCTCGCCCAGAACCTCATCCAGTGGTTCGGTGAACGGCGCCGAGGCCCAGTGACGCACGTACCGGCTGGCATGTACGTGCCACCGGAGCCGAGCACCGCGGGCGGTCCATGAACCCGCGAGCGATCTCATCAACATCCACGAGTTCAGGCAACAACAGGAGGAAATTCAATGAAGCTCACCAGAACGACCGCCGCCGTCGTGGCAGCGCTCGCGCTCGTCGCCGCTGGGTGCGGTGACGACGACGAAGAGGGATCCAGCGACACGACCGCGCCGTCCGCGTCCGAAGCACCGGCCGCGACCGACGCGCCAGATGCCACGGATGCGCCGCCCGCGACCGACGCGCCCGACGCCACCGATGCGCCGCCCGCGACCGACGCGCCGGATTCGACCGACGGTCCGGCGGGCGAGTTCTCCAGCATCCTGCTGCCCAAGTGCACCGGCATCGCCGTCTTCGACCAAGCCAATGAGGGTGCCATCGAAGCAGCCGGCGAGCTCGGCGTCGCGGAGGCCGAGTTCGTGGGGCCCGCGTCGTGCACCGACAGCACCGGCCAGGTCGAGTTCGTCACCAACGCGGTGACCCAGGGAGTGAACGCGATCATGGTGTCGAACAACGCCGGCGACCAGATCGAGCCGGCGGTCGAGGCCGCGGCCGAGGCGGGCATCGCGGTCGTCAGTTGGGACTCGCCGATCCCGTCGGGAGCGGGAGAGAGCCTCTTCGTGGCGCAGGTCGACTTCGACGAGACCGGCACCGTGATGGCCGACATGGCGGTGTCGATCCTCGGCGAAGCGGGTGGCGAGTTCGCCATCCTGTCGGCATCACCTGACGCGGCGAACCAGAACGCCTGGATCGCGTCGCTCGAGGAGGTGCTGGCCGAGCCCGAGTACGAGTCGCTCCAACTGGTCGACACGGTCTACGGCAACGACGACGCCGACGAGTCCTACAACCAGGCGCTCGCCCTGATCGACGCCCATCCCGACCTGAAGCTGATCATGGCGCCGACGACCGTCGGAATCGCGGCCGCGGCCAAGGCGATGCAGGACGAGGGCCTGTGCGAGACGGTCAAGGTGTCGGGCCTCGGGTTGCCCGACGAGATGCGCTCGTACACCGAGAACGGCTGCGCCCCGCAGTTCGCGCTCTGGAGCTTCGTCGACCTCGGCTACGTCACCTTCTACGCCGCGCACGGCTTGGCGACGGGCGAGTTCGTCGCCGAGGAAGGGGCCACGTTCACGGCCGGTCGGATGGGTGACTACACGATCGAGACCGACCCCACACGCGACGCCGGGCTGCGAATCGTGATGGGACCGTTCACGGTCTACGACGAGACCAACGTGGGCTGACCCACTCGCCGGCGAGACGTGGAGCCCATCATGTGGGCTCCACGTCTCGAGGTGGTGAACCGCTGATGAGCAACGAGACCCCAATCACCCGAGTCGGCTTCCGACTGCAGGTGCGTCCGGACCGGCTCGACGAATACCGATCGCACCACGCCGCGGTGTGGCCGGACATGCTCGACGCACTTCGGCGCAGCGGTTGGCAGAATTACTCATTGTTCCTCGACGACGACGGCACCCTGTTCGGATACTTCGAAACCGCCGGCACGCTGCTCGACGCCGTCACAGCGATGCAGAACGAACCCGTCAACGAACGCTGGCAGGCGTTGATGGGCCCGTACTTCGTGACCGGCGATGTGCCGGCCGACCAGCAGATGCGGGAGCTCGACGAGGTCTTCCACCTTGCTTGATGAGGTGTTCCACCTATGCCTGAGCTGCGGCGCCGATGAGGCGCGATGACGAGGAGAGCACGCAAATGACAACCAATCCACAGGTGGCCGCAGGTGTCCGCGATCTCAGCATCGAGCTGCCCTCGTGGGCGTTCGGCAACTCGGGCACCCGATTCAAGGTGTTCGCCCAGAAGGGAGTGCCGCGCGACCCATACGAGAAGATCGCCGACGCCGCCCAGGTGCACCGGTTCACAGGCGTGGCTCCGAGCGTCGCGCTCCACATCCCGTGGGACCGGGTCGACGACTACGGCGATCTTGCCAAGCACGCGGCCGACGTCGGGGTGCGCATCGGTGTCATCAACTCGAACGTGTTCCAGGACGACGACTACATGCTCGGGTCGGTCACCCATCCTGACCCGCGGATCCGGCGCAAGGCCACCGACCATCTCCTGGACTGTGTCGACGTGATGGACGCGACCGGTTCACGCGACCTCAAGCTGTGGTTCTCGGACGGCACGAACTATCCCGGCCAGGACGACATCGCGGCGCGACAGGATCGCCTGGCCGAGGCACTTGCCGAGGTCTACGCGCGGCTCGGCGACGATCAACGCTTCCTGCTCGAGTACAAGTTGTTCGAGCCGGCGTTCTACACGATGGACGTGCCCGACTGGGGCACGGCGTACGCGCACTGCATCGCCCTCGGGCCGAAGGCGCAGGTGGTGATCGACACCGGACATCACGCGCCGGGGACGAACATCGAGTTCATCGTCGCCGTCCTACTGCGCGCCGGGAAGCTCGGCGGCTTCGACTTCAACTCCCGCTTCTATGCCGACGACGATCTGATGGCCGGCGCGGCCGACCCGTTCCAGCTGTTCCGCATCATGTGGGAGGTCCGC
>DATMDV010000505.1:0-7589 GCA_035557475.1 Ilumatobacteraceae bacterium | reverse complement strand
TTCGGTTGACCGTCGCCGTCATCGCAATGCCGGGCCGCAGTGGCGGTGGCGGAAATGCAGGTCACGCGGATGACGTCGCCGTTGTGGGAGAGCACGGTGATGGTGTTCGGGTCGACGTAGACGTCGCCTTCAGAAATCGTGGTGTCGGGTCGTCCGGTGAGGTACGGACCCGGTCGATGCGGTCGGACACGATCCCGACGACCGCGCCCGCCGCAATCGTGATCAGCACTGCGGCGGCGACGCTGAGCCGCCGTGGCGACCGCCCGGAGCGGGGCGCGACGAGCGGCACGGTCGTCGAATCGGGTGGATGTGACATGTACTCCGCGCGGTCGGCTTGACGGTGGAGCATGTCGCGCAGACGTAGCTCACCTCGCAACCGCCGGTCCGAGGCCGGTCGGGCGGCGGTTGCACGGTCATTTGGCGGCCGCTGGTGAGGCGATCGAACGGCTGTGGAACCGCCCCAGGTTTGGCTCGAGCCCGATCGGTCGCTTGGTTGGTCTTCCCACCGTGGACTCCCCGAAACACTCTCACCGGGAGCGGTCACCAAACTACTGGCGTCAGCGCACACGGTCCTGCAGGAGCGAGCGTTGGAGCGTTCCGACCGGCATCAACGCGACCATTTCACGGTGGCGCTGCGATCGCGACGTCGCCGCGCGCTCCGACGTATCCGCGTACGACACGTATCGGATACGCCTCGGAACGCTGCGTGGAGTGCTGCCGGCGACGCGTGATAGACGCCTCGCCATCCAGCGGTCGATTGCCTGGTTCAGCCCGGAGGCGCCTCGAGGTAGCCGGGGTAGCCGGGGTACGACTCCTTGAAAACGCCGGAATGCAAGAGGACTTCCACCACCGGCTGGCCGGTGTCGACATCGCTGAGCGTGGTCCGGGTCCAGTACGACTCGGTGCGTCGACTCTGACTGAGCCCGATGACTTCGCGTTCCACGGTGTAGTCCTGCTCGACGAACACCGGACCCGCGAGCAGGCGAATCTCCAGGTCGAGAAACAAGCCCAGCGCGGGCGACCGCACTGGCCATGCGTTCCCGGACTTGTTGGCCAGAACGCTGATCATCTCCATCGGCACCACGGCTCGGCCCCACGGTGATGACGACCCGCCGTCGGGCGTGTACCACGGGTGTGGTTCGGTGATCCGGGCGAGCTTTTCTGCGAGCGAGAACGGATAGGCCGCGCCGTTGCCCTCGAAGTGACTCATCGAGACCACGTGGTTGTCGTTGTGACGCATGCCGACCTTCAGTTGGTCGACGATGAACAGCTTTCCCGGATCTCCTTGAGCGGCGCGGCGGGAGTCGAGCTCGGTGACGGGGTGATCCGGCCCGATTGACGCGGTTCCCGTCAGCACCGGGGTGCCGTCGGCCTTGTAGGCCCCAATCCGGGCGGCCGTCTCGCCATTCGTGGTCAACGACGCCTGCACGTCCTCACCTTCGACAACCATGGTCCGGAAATGGCTGCTGATACAACCCTGCTCAAACCAGGCCTGCCCCCACAGAGCGGCGGCCAACGGATCAAATTGGCTGAAGTGCGTCGGCCCCTCGATGGGCGCCCCGATCAGGCCGAGCGACGCCGCCGCCTCGCCATCATGCAGGCTGGCATGTCCGTCGACCACCTGATCGGCGAGCATCTGAACCGGCGATCGCATCGGCCCCGTCACGGTGATCGCGGTCTCGAACAGCACGAACCGCATCGTACGCGTCGCTGTCCGGTGGTCCGGTTCTGGCTCGCGCTGAAACCGCGAGAAGACGCGCAAGCAACGCCACTGCCACGGTGAGGACGTCAGCGAAGCCGATGGCCGGTGCCTGTGGTGTCTCGGTGTACTTCCCAAGCCGGCGACGGCGGGCCCCGTCATGGCGGGGTCCTGGTGACGTCACGCGGTGGGGTTGAGCGGTGGGTGCTCCAGGACGCGGGGCCGGTATTCGACGAGCTGGATGCGGCCGTCGAAGGTGCGGTGGTCGGTCATCTCGAGGGCGACGTCCGGGTAGCCGTCGTAGATGCGTTCCTCGCCCGTGGCGCCGGTGATCACCGGGAACATCACGACCCGGAAGCGATCAACGAGTCCGGCTCGCAGCAGTGACCGGCACAGGCTGAGGCTGCCGATGGTGCTGAGGAGTCCCGAGGCGCTCTCCTTCATCGCCCGGACCGTGTCGACCGCGTCGTCGCGCACGAGTGTGGAGTTGGCCCACGTGAGCGGCTCGTCGAGCGAGGCGGAGAACACCATCTTCGACGCTCGCGTGAGTTCGTCGACGGACGCCTCCTCTTCGGCCCTGAACTCGTCTACGCCCGGTGGAGTCTCTCCGGCGGCGAAACCCGACATCACCCGGTAGGTGTTCGCTCCCATCAAGTACGTGACCTCGGGCTGCTCGCCCAGCCAGGCCAGGTACTCAGGCCCCTCGAGACCCCAGAAGCCGGGCCAGCCCTCCCCCGATGCGTACCCGTCGAGGGATGTGATGAAGTCGACCAGAAGCTCTGGCATGGGTGTTGTCCTTTCCTCGGGGTGTCACGTCGCCGCTAATGCCATCGCTACCACGGCGGCACGAATGTTGGACGGGCGGCGAGTCGCAAAATCATCGCGGAGCCCGCGACCGAGTCAGCCATCGGCTCGTCGCCGATGGGTTCGCGCCCACCCACCACGCGTCACCCCTTCGTTGCCACCCGGAGCAGGCCGCCTGCTCCGAGCTTGAGACTGCTCGATTCGTTCAAGACGGTTCCTCGCGGCGCTCGTACCGTCGGTGTCGTGTCCGACCTCGTCGAGTTCCGCAACTCACTCGACGGCCCACGGACAACTACCTCGACATCACGAAGCTGTAGGAGGACACGCCGTGACAAACACGCACCTGACACTGCCACCGCAGTCCAGAACGGAGATGCTCGTTCGGAAGCCGGCGTCCGAAGTCTTCGAAGCGCTGGTGAACCCCGACATCACCACACAGTTCTGGTTCACGAAAGGCAGTGGCCGTCTCGAACGCGGCAAGCAGGTTCAATGGGATTGGGAGATGTACGACGTCTCAACTCAGGTGACGGTGAGAGAGATCCGGCCAAACGAGCGGATCGTCATCGAGTGGCAGGGCTACAGCGGCACGACCACTGTCGAATGGAACCTCATGACGCAGCACGACGGCAACACGTTCGTGCGGATCACCGAGCAGGGGTTCACTGGTGACGCCGACGATCTCATGCGGTACGTGGTCGACTCGACGCAGGGGTTCACCTGGATGCTCGCCGGGCTCAAAGCGTTCCTCGAGCACGGCGTCAAACTCAACCTGACTGCCGACGCCCATCCGCGGGACCTGGCCGAGGGAGACACTTCGCGAGGTGGTCATCGTGACTGACGAACGCCACATCCCTCGGAGCTCCCACAAATCATCGTGAACCTCAGCGGACGGCGCGTGCTCGGTGGGCGCGATCTCGGACGTGCGATGGAGGCCCGCGCTGGGGTCGCCGCTCGCCGAGGTGACAGCGCGCACGATTCGGAACACTTCGTGCGGCGCTCGCCGAGCACACCCCTCCCCGCAGCCAAGCCCATGAACCAATCCAGCCCGGCGATTCCGCCGGCGACAGAGGAGCAAACGATGGAACCGACAGAGGTCGACCACCCCACACGAACGGCTGATATCGAGTCGATCAAGCGGGTAGTCGCCAGTGTCGAGCACGCAACGCAGAACGAGCTCGTCGACGAGTTCCTCGGCCTGTTCCGCGCCGACGCGATCTGGACGACGGGCGGCGGCCAGCTGCTCTTCGGTCACGACGAGATCGCGGCGTTTACGCGAGAGGTCCTGCCCGGAGGCATGAAGGGACTCACGATCACGATGGAGGTGACGCACATCCTCTTCATTCGAGCCGATGTCGCTGCCGTCAAAGTGCGCCAGGTCTACGCGAGCAACCAGCGAGCGAAGGCCGAGGCCCTCGGCTTCGCCGGTCAACCAAACGAAGCCGAGGGTGAAGGCACTCCGCTGTTCATCATGGCCAAGGAGGACGCACGGTGGCTCCTTGTCGCCTGTCAGAACACTGGGGTGCTCGACGCCTGATGTCAGGCGACGCCCAAAGCCGTCCAGGACGCACGAACGCGCCGATCCGCGCAGACCGGGACGTCACCGAGACCGTGTGACCTCAGACGGCGCGGGCCACCATCAGCACGGCGCCGAGGGTCCCTGCCATGGCGGCCGCGATGTTGTTGCCCAGTCGCTCCCCGAACCCGGGACCGAACAGGACCCCTGGGCTCAGCGTGCCCGGCGATGGCGGCCCGCCCGCCGCGTTGGCCGCGGTCCGATCCTCATCGTGCTCGACAGTGAAGCCGGCGCTGTCGAGCAGCTCCGCGTAGCGCTGCCGCGTGTCGACGAACGACGATGCTTCGTCATCGGCCCACGGCAATGGGTAGAGGAGTTCGCCGTCGCCGGTCCGCATCTGCTCGTACACGGCGAACAGGCCACCGGGCTCCAGGACGCGACGCACCTCGGCGAACACCTGCGCCTTGTCGGCGATGTTCATCCCAACGTGGTTCAACATCGCCCGCGCGAATGACCCGTCGGCGTAGGGCAGGTCAGTCGCCGATCCGACGTCGAAGGTGACCTTCGAGGCGAGTCCCAGTCGTTCGGTGAGAGACCGGGCGAGGTCGACGAAGTCGGGGCTGAGATCGATCCCGGTGACGCGGCAGCCGTGGTGGGCCGCCGCCATGCGCGCCGGCCCGCCGATGCCACAGCCAACGTCGAGCAAGGTGATCCCGGGGCTGAGGGCGAGCGACTCGAGCAGGTGCTCAGCAGCGGGGCCGAAGCCCGCGTGGAGCTGGTCCAGCCCGGCCAGATCCTCGATCCGCAGGGCGTCGACATCGACCCCCGCGGCGCGCAGGGCACCCGTCACCACGTCCTCGAGGTTGTCGCCGCTGTAGTGACCCCGCACGAGATCTTCCGCATCCATGTCGCCTCCGAACTGGGAGCCCACGGGGGCCCCTGCACATTCCAGCACGACTTCGGTGGCCAACGTCGATCCGGCGTCGGCAGACTCTGGCTGCGCCAGAACGTCCTGTAGCGCGGCCACGGCGGGCTCGCGACCTGTCGCCAATCGCCGGATGGTGGCCACGACATCGGTCGGGAAGGACGCGCGTGGTGTTCACTCCGGCGCGGACCTCGAGACGCGAGTAGAAGATCGTCCTACCGATCTGCTTCGGCGCCGACGCCTGCAAGTCGTCTTGGGAGTGAAGTGTGAGCGAACCAGGAGACCTCTTCACCGCCGTTGCGGCAGACTTCAGCGCACGTGTGCATGGCACGTCCGACTGGAGTGCCGAGTCGCCGTGCGAAGGGTGGTCGGCTCGCGATCTCGTCGTCCACGTCATCACGATGTTCCGCAGCGTCACGGCTTGGGCGAACGGGGACGTTCGCGTTGAGGTCACGGCTGACGAGGATGTGGTCGTTGCGTGGGATTCGGCGAATGCGGATCTGGAGGCCGTTCTGGCCGATCCTGCGATTTGCGCGGCAGTGTTCCCGACCCCGTTCGGCCCGATGCCGGTGGACCAGATGATCGACCAGCTGATCTGCTTGGAGCTACTGGCCCATACGTGGGACCTGTCACGCGCCACCGGTCAGGACGACACGCTCAATGCGGATGCCGTCGAGTGGGTCCACAATGCTGTCAAGACGCTCGACGCCGTGCTGCGCGATCCCGGCATCATGGGTTCGAAGATTGAGTCGCCGGCCGGTGCCGAGGCGCAGACTCAGTTCCTCAACTTCGTCGGCCGCGCCGTATAGAAGTTTCGACGTACACCTTGCGCGCGCCATCCACGGAGTGCGACAGGCGAGTTCTGTGACGAGCTCGGGTGCTCGACGCGTGCTCTCGAGCGACAAGGCGGATGACGAGCACCATGGGCCCGACGCCTTGGAGGATCACGGCGCAATCAGGAGAGGGGCGCCTGCTCGTAGCGTCGGTCGTAGCGGCAACCGCCCACCATCCAGATGGAGTCGTACGGGTTGATCGGTCCGCCGCCATGCGGGTGGATTTCGAAGTGGAGATGGGGTGACACGGCGTTGCCGGTGGAGCCGACGTAGCCGATGACGTCGCCGGCGCGCACCCGCGAGCCGACCGTCAGACCGTTCTCGAACCCCGAGAGGTGCGCATAGAAGAAGTAGGTGCCGCTCGGCGTGGTGAGCCACCACGCGTTCCCGGAACGCTCGGCGCCCTTCGTCTGCCGGGTGAGGGTGCCGCTCGCAGCGGCCACGACCGCGGTGCCGGCCGGTGAGATCAGGTCGACCCCGACGTGAAGCCGATTACCGCGCGACGCCATCCAAGAGTTGGCGAACCGACATGCTCCTCGCACGGGCGCAGCTTCGAGCAGCGTGCTCTGCAGGCCGCGCCCGAAGCCGACCTCCGGCAGACACAGGCTCCGGCCGGGGTGGAGCGAGGACGATGCAGAGGCGGCGTTCGCGGCATAGAGCGCTTTGATCGGGACGCCCGTCGAGCGCGAGATCACGTACCAGCTCTCGCCGACTGCGACGGTGCGCTTCGAAACGCACGGGTTGGCCGTGGCCAACGGCGTAGCACCGGGAGGGAGGCAGAGCTCGTCCCCGGGCTGGAGGACGGCCGTCGATGTCGCGTTATTGGCCTCGAGCAGCGCTGTTGTGCCCAGGCCCGCCGACATTGCGATCCCTGACCAGCTTTCGCCGACCAGCACGGTGTGCTTGGACGCGCATGCTGGGCCGGACGGCGGAGGTGCAGCCGCACCGGCAGGCAGGCAAATCTCGGCACCGGCCTGTAGCACGGCGTCGGCATTGGCATCGTTCGCGTCGAGCAGGCTTCCCAACGACACGTCGGCGGATCGTGCGATTCGGAACCAGCTGTCGCCGTTCACCACGGTGTACCTGGACGCACACGAAGCCTGGTCGGAGATCGGCGCGGGACGGGGCGCTCCGTCGGGCAAGCACAGCACGTCGCCCGGGTACAGCACGGTCGAGGCGTCCGCATCGTTCGCCGCCAGAAGGGCTCCCGCGGTAACGCCTGCCGCCGTTGCGACGGAGAACCAGGCATCGCCCTCGGCCACGGTGTACGCCGCCGGTGCGGGCGACGAGGCCGTCGAGGCGCAGATGCGACGCATCGAACGACCGCCCGCATGGGCGGGCAACGCGGGCGCGATCAAGGTCATCGCGACAGCCAGAGCCGCAAGCGTCAATCGTCCGGTTCGCCGTCCGAAGGCCCGGTCGACAGTGGTGGAGATGTGGGGAGTTCGCTTCATGTCGATGAGGCGCCCGCCGGACGGGAACCATACCAACGGACCGGTCGTCGAGGACGTCGAGGTCGGTGAACACCATCGGCCCGTTGAGTTGCGGCTGGTTGGCGGGCCGGGCGGTGGGCGGCGGGCCTGTTGCTCAGGCGGGTCAGGTTGTCGCCGTTCCCGCCGAATCACGGTTCGTCGAGCCCACCCGACAGGGTGCGAGCGTCGCTGGAGACATCGCGTTGGCGGAACGCCCTACCGCTCCCGCAGTTCGACACTGTCGAGGTCGGCGCGATGATCTGCGGGATGACCGAAGCCGATGCGTTGGCGTTTCTCAGGTCGCGGTTGCCGCGTCATGCGTCGCTGCTCGACTCGATGTCTG
>DATMDV010000504.1:0-4803 GCA_035557475.1 Ilumatobacteraceae bacterium | reverse complement strand
ATCCCCTCCGTGCGGCCGTAGCCTTTGAGGAAGGCGGCCAGCACCTCGGCGACGTGGCCGTATGACGCCGCATCCTCGGCAACGCCACCCTTGATCTCGATGTTGATCGGCACGTCGGGGTAGCGGGTCATCAGCTCTTCGAGCTCGAGCGTCCTGAAGTCGTCGGGGCCGTAGCCGAGCGGCGGCTTCCTCTTCCCGGTGCGGACGCCTCGGAAGACGTACTGGTTGTCGGACGCTTCGTGCGTCGCGCCCTCGAGCGGTACGAACCAATGGGCGGCGTCGAGCTTCTCGAGCTCGGCCATGGTGTAGCCGGCGACGGGGCCTGTCCCGTTCGTCGTTCGATCGACCTCGCCGTCGTGGATGATCGCGAGCTTGTCGTCCTTCGTCGTGTTGACGTCGACCTCGAGCATGTCGGCGCCGAGCCTCATCGACCGCTCGAACGCGTACATGGTCGCCGAGGGCGCCTCGTTCTCCCCACCCTGATGAGTGATGTTGAGGGTGCGCGTTTGCGTCCAATCGGTTGGACCGGCGCTGGCAGCGGCCGGCAACGCCAGCGCGACAGCGGCGAGCAACACGGCCACCCTGAGCATCAGCCCAGCTTCAGCTTCAGCGGCTGGTCGGCGGCGTTGTTGGCGGCGTCGCTCGCCGTGATCGTGATCTGAGCCTTGAGCTTTGCGCCGTTTCGCTTCGCCTTCTTCGCCTTCTTAAAGCTCTTCTTCGAGAGGCTCAGGACGAGCTCGCCCTGCGCACCGGCGGCGAGTGAGATCGGCGGTCCGGAGAGCTTGTAGCGCTGCGTCTTGGCGCGGCTCGCGAGCGGGCGGTTGCCCTTCTTCGCGGGCTTTGCGACCACCTTGCCCGATCCGGAGATCTCGCAGGCCTCGTCGCAGGAGACGCCGAGGTTCAGGTTGCGCTTCAGCTTCTTTGTGCCCGGGGTCTCGAGCGTCAGCACCGGTGCCTTCGCGTCTACGGCGGGAGGCTCGCTGAGACGCCAGAGCTCGTCTCCGCTGACGGCGTCCTCCCCAGAGAAGAAGAGCGTCCCCTGAAACGGCGTCAAGTCATCGGGGTCGAAGTCGTTGCCGCCGGGGTTGACATCGGCGACGCGCACGGTTCCGGCGGCGGTCCCGTCGGTGCGCCAGAGCTCGTCGCCGGTGTCCTGGTCGTCCGCTGAGAAGTAGACGAGCCCACCCAACGGGACCAGGTTGTCGAGGGATGCACCCTCGAACTCGCTTGGCGCGATCTCCTTCACGAGTGCGGTCCCGGCCGTCGTCCCGTCACTTCGGTGAAGCTCGCTGTTGAACTCGCTGCTGTTCGCGTCGAAGACGACACCGCCGTTCAGCGGAACGATGTCCGAGGGATTCGAATCGTCCGGGCCGGGGTTGATGTCTGCGACCAGTGCCGTCCCCGGGCCGGTGCCGTCGGTGCGGTAGAGCTCCGTGCCCGAAGCCCCGTCGTCGGCGCTGAAATACAGCTCGTCCCCAACCACAGTCAGGGGACCCGGAAACGAGCCGACGTTCGCCGCAGGGTTGATGTCCGCGACTGGCGTCGTCCCCGCGCCGGTGCCGTCGCTTCGCCAAAGCTCGGTCCCATCGGTGCCGTCGCTGGCCTCGAAGTAGAGGGCGCCGTCGAATACGGTGAGATCATCCGGGAACGAGCCGGCGTTCGCCGCACCGTTGATGTTCGCGACCATCGTCGTCCCTCCCGGCTGACCGTTCGTCCGCCAGAGTTCGGTCCCGTTCGTCCCGTCGTTCGCGCGGAAGTAGAGGAAGCCGTCCATGACGGCCGTCCCGTCGGTTCCGCCCGGGTTGGACCCCGCGCCCGCCGCCGTCAGGTTGATGTCCGCGAACAGCGTCGTCCCCGTCTCGGTGCCGTCGGTGCGCCAGAGCTCGGCCCCATTGATCCCATCGTCGGCGCTGAAGTAGAGGAACCCGTTGAACGCTGCGAACCTGCCCACCCCCGCGCCAACGGGCCCGGGCCGGATGTCCTTCACCGGCCCCGTCCCGGCGGCGGTGCCGTCGCTTCGCCAGACCTCCTCGCCGATGGTGTCGGTTCCATCGTCCGAGACGAAGACGACGGTGTCGCCCAGGGCCGCGAAGAGGCGTGAGAAGGAGTCGGCGCCACCCGGACTGATATCGCGCACGAGCGTGGTCCCGGCCGCCGTCCCGTCCGTGCGGTAGAGCTCGTTGCCGAACGCCGGATCGCCGGTGGCCTCGAAGAAGAGCTGGTTTCCGGCGACGATGAGATCGTTCGGAGAGGAGTCGCCGCCGCCGGGACGCACGTCGGCGAACTGGCTAGGGACGAGTCCCTGCGCCACGGCCCCTGCCGGCGCTAGCAGGCAGACCGCGCCGGCGACTAGCGCGGCTCGGGCGAGGCTCAGCCGCCGGTGTCTCATCCCTCGCATCGGCGCTCCCCTCAGCCCAGCTTCAGCTTCAGCGGCTGGTCGGAGGCGTTGTTGGCGGCGTCGCTCGCCGTGATCGTGATCTGAGCCTTGAGCTTCGCGCCCTCGCGCTTGGCCTTCTTCGCCTTCTTGAAGCTCTTCTTCGAGAGGCTCAGGGTGAGCGCGCCCTGCGCGCCGGCGGCGAGTGAGACCGGGGGCCCGGAGAGCTTGAAGCGCTGCTTTTTGGCGCGGCTGGCGAGCGCGCGCTGGCCCTTCTTCGCAGGCTTTGCGACCACCGTGCCCGATCCGGAGATCTCGCAGGCCTCGTCGCAGGACACGCCGAGGTTCAGGTTGCGCTTCAGCTTCTTTTTGCCCGGGGTCTCGAGCGTCAGCACCGGTGCCGTTGCGTCTACGGCCGGAGGCTCGCTGAGACGCCAGAGCTCGCGGCCGGCGGGGCTGGTGGCTGGGAAGTACAGCGTGTCCTGGAACCGTGCGAAGCCGATCCGTCCGACGTAGTTGCCGCCGGCCTCGGAGTCATTGCTCCCCGGGTTGATGTCGGCAACCTGGGTGGTTCCCTCGGTGGTCCCGTCGCTGCGCCAGAGCTCGCTGCCCGTCTCCTCGTCGCTGGCCGAGAAGTAGACGGAGTCGCCGAGCACGGTGAGTGAGTTGATGAACGGATTCTCGAAGCCTCCGGCGGTGATCTCGCTCAACTTCACGGTTCCGGCGGCTGTCCCGTCGCTGCGCCAGAGCTCTGCGTCGAATCCGTCCGGATCGGGATTGTCGTCTGCCGTGAAGAGGAGCACGCCGTTGAGCGCCGTCGTGTCGGAGGGAAACGAGCTCTCCGGGCCGGAGTTGACGTCCGCGACCGGGATCGTGCCGGCCGCGCTCCCGTCGGTTCGCCAGAGCTCAGCGCCGCTGGCGTCGGCGGCACTGAAGTAAAGGATTCCGCCCATCTCCGCGAACTCCCGCGGCGACGATGCGCCGGCGGGATTGATGTCCTTGACTGGGACGGTCCCCGCGTCCGTGCCGTCGCTGCGCCAGAGCTCGCGGCCCGTGGCACCGTCGTCGGCGGCGAAGTAGAGCTGTCCCGCGAACACGACGAGGGGGTCGAAGGTGCCGGTGGAGAGGCCGCTGGCGCCAGCCGGACCGATGTTCTTGACCGGCGTGGTCCCGGCGTCGGTGCCGTCGCTTCGCCACAGCTCCTCCCCGTTGGCTCCGTCGCTGGCGCCGAAATAGACGAAGTCACCAAACGGGACGATCTGCGTGTCGAAGAACGCTCCGCCCGCGGCGTTGATGTTCTTGACCATGGTGGTCCCGGTGTCGGTGCCGTCGCTGCGCCAAAGCTCGCTCCCGTTGAGGCCGTCGTTGGCGGAGAAGAAGAGGAGGCCTTTGAATGCCGTGAGGGCGCGTATTGAGGAGTCGTCGGCGCCGAGGTTGATGTCCTTGACCTGCACCGTCCCCGTGGCCGTCCCGTCCGTTCGCCAGAGCTCTGAGCCGGTGGTGCCGTCGTCGGCGCCGAAGTAGAGGACGTCGCCGAGCACGGTGAAGCTGAAGACGTCCGAGCTCCCCGGTCCGGGATTGATGTCCTTGAGCAGCGTCGTGCCGGCAGCCGTCCCATCGCTGACGTGAGGCTCAAACCCGGTCGAGGGATCACTTTCGGCGGCGAATATCAGCTGCGCGCCAAGCGCCTGCCCCGGCCCCGGCTCCGAGCCTGCCCCGCCGGGACGGATGTCGGCAACTTGGGTCGGGACGAGCTGGGCTTCCGCACTCGGCAGAGCCACGCCGAACATCACTGCCGCGACGGGGAGCACCACCGACCACCACCGACGCGAGTTGCTCTGCCGCCACATGCCGGCGGGAGCATATGCGTCTCGCGGCGCCTGCGCGGGGCTGCGCTTGTCGGCCCCATCAGGGCGTCGCTTTGGACCCGCAGGTTCCCCGGGTAGGGTGGACCCATGCAGTGTCGGAGGGTCGGGCTGCGGCTGGTGCTGGTCACCGTGGTGGCCACGCTCGGGATGGCACCGGCGGTGCAGGCCGCGACGTTCACCGTCGATGTACTCGCCGATACTGCCCCGGACGCGCTGCCCAATAACGGATGCGAGGCCCTCGCCGGCAACACATGCACCTTCCGCGAAGCAATCCTTAAGGCCAACAACTCCGTCGGGACCGACGTCATCAGCTTCGGCACCATCGCGGCTAACTCGGTGGTCGGCATCGGCACCCCGACCCTGTCGGTCACCGAGCGGGTCACCATCAACGCCGGCTTTGGCCCCACGATCGAGATCAACGGGCCGGGGCCTGCGTCGGCAACCGCCGGGCTGGAGTTCACCGAGGCGGCCGACAACAGCGTCGTCAGCGGGCTGGCGATCGTCGATTTCGACCGCGGGATCGTGCTGAACGGCGCCGACAGCGTCCAGATCACCGGCAAC
>DATMDV010000503.1:0-4462 GCA_035557475.1 Ilumatobacteraceae bacterium | reverse complement strand
TCACCCAAGCTCAAGAAGTTCGACGACAAGTACGACCTCGGCTTCACGCTGCTGAGCGATGTCGACCACGACGTCGCCGAGCGGTACGGCGTGTGGGCCGAGAAGAAGAACTACGGCAAGACGTACATGGGCGTCGTGCGTTCGGCGTTCCTGATCGACGAGCACGGCGCCCTCGAACAAGCGTGGCCGAAGATCAGCCCCAAGGACACCCCAACCAACCTGTTGAGCGCCTTGTCTGATTGAGTCGGCTCACCCTACGCCGGTGCTGCGCATGTCTGGTCGCCGACTCGTGCGGCGAGCGCTTCGCTCGCGGTTTTCCTACGACGTCCACGCGTGTGCTTTCAGGTCGTCGAGGTCGACGTATTCCAACGCCGACACGTGGGTGCTCTCGAGCACGACCGGGCAGGCCTGCCCGGATTCGAGAGCCTCGGCCCAGCGGGCCGCGCAGACGCACCACTGGTCGCCCGGCTTGAGCCCGGCGAAGCCGTACTGCGGCATCGGTGTGACGAGGTCGTTGCCGCGACTCACGCTGAACTCGAGGAACGCCTCGTTGACGCGGCAGCACACGACATGCATGCCCGGGTCGTCACCGTGATTCTCGCAACAGCCGGTCCGGTAGTAGCCCGTCACCGGATCGTATGAACACGGCTGGAGCTCTGTGCCGAGCACGTTGATCTGCTGCATCCGTACATCTCAGCACGTACCATGCCCGCATGCTCGATCCCTCGATCAAACAGCTCGCCACCGGCAAGAACTTCGCGACGATCTGCGTCAATCTGCCGAGCGGTCAGATCGCCAGCCACGTGATGTGGGTCGACGCGACCGACGATCACCTGCTCATCAATACCGAGGTGCACCGCGCCAAGTACCGGGCGATCGAGGCCAACCCGAACGTCACGGTCACGGTCTGGAACGCGGACAACCCGTACCAGTACGGCGAGGTGCGCGGCACGGTCGCGAGTGAGGTGCGCGGGCCCGAGGCACGGGCCCACATCGACTCGCTCGCCCAGAAGTACACCGGCGCCGACTACAGCAACCCGGTCCAGAGCGAACGGGTGATCCTCCAGATCCAGCCGGAGCGGCAACGCACGATGGGCCTGTGACACGGAGGCCCTTGGTGAAGGACTCGCGCGGGTGACGTCACTGATCGGCGTCGTGATGGGCTCGTCGAGTGATTGGCCCACGATGTCGAAGGCGGTCGAGCTGCTCGAGCACTTCGGGATCGTTCACGACGTGCGGGTCGTCAGCGCCCACCGGATGCCCGACGAGATGTTCGCCTACGCGGCGGCTGCTCGGGGTCGGGGACTGCGGGCGATCATCGCCGGCGCCGGGGGCGCTGCACACCTACCGGGCATGCTCGCTGCCAAGACCACCGTGCCCGTGCTCGGTGTCCCCGTGGCATCGCGTCACCTGTCGGGCCAGGACTCGCTGTACTCGATCGTGCAGATGCCGGCCGGCGTCCCCGTCGCGACGTTCGCGATCGGCGAGGCAGGCGCCACGAACGCCGCGCTCTTCGCGGTCGCGCTGCTCGCCGCCGACGACCCGTCACTCGCAGCCCGGCTCGACGAGTACCGAGCGGAACGCCGTGAGCAGGCAGCGCGGTCGGTGCTCCCGCCTCCGTCATGATCACGTGAACAGCCGCGTCGTCACACCGCCGGCGACGATCGGGATGCTCGGCGGCGGGCAACTCGGTCGATACGCGCTGATCGCTGCTCGCGTCATGGGGTACCGGACGATGGTGCTCGAACCCGATGAGCGGGCACCCGCGGCGAACGTCGCCGATGAGCACCTCGTTGCCGCGTACGACGACGAGGCCGCCCTCGACCGCATGGCGTCGACCTGCGCGGTGATCACGACCGAGTTCGAGAACCCGCCGGCGTCATCGCTCGAACGGCTGGCACGTGCGACCGATGTCGCCCCGTCGGCGGCGGCAGTGGCGATCGCCCAGGACCGCCGGGCCGAGAAGCGGTTCCTGGCCGGCGCCGGAATCCCCATCGCGCCATGGTCCGTGGTCGATTCGGCCGACGCGCCGGCGGTCGTCGACTACCCGGCGATCCTGAAGACCGCCCGCCTCGGGTACGACGGCAAGGGGCAGATCACGGTCACCTCGGCCGATCAGCTGCCCGACGCCTGGATCGCGCTCGGACGCGGCGCGTGCGTCGTCGAGCAGGCGATGTCGCTCGACGTCGAGCTCAGCGTCATCGTCGCTCGTACCGTCGACGGGCGGATGGCCACCTACGACGTGGCCGAGAACCTCCACGTCGACGGCATCCTCGACCTCACGGTGGTGCCGGCGCGCGTGGCCTCGGGGGTTGCCGGTCGGGCGACGGCGCTGGCTCGCGCGATCGCCGACGCGCTCGACTACGTCGGGGTGCTGGCGGTGGAGCTCTTCGTCGTCGACGGCGAGGTCTACGTGAACGAGCTGGCACCGCGCCCGCACAACAGCGGTCACTGGACGCTCGACGCCGCCCGCGCCAGCCAGTTCGAGCAGCAGATCAGAGCCGTGTGCGGGGTCGGTCTGGGCGACCCGGCGATGACAACCCCGGCCGTGGCGATGGTCAACCTGCTCGGTGATCTCTGGCGCCACGCCGAGCCCGACTGGACCGCGGCACTCGCCGAACCGCGTGCGAGCCTCCACCTCTACGGCAAGCTCGAAGCCCGCCCGGGCCGCAAGATGGGCCATCTGACGATCACGGGTGGCTCGGCGGACGACGTCGCCACCGAGGCGATCGAGCTCCGCGACGCGATCAGCCGCTCACGTTGACGCCGACCAGTTCGCCGATCGCATAGGTGATCGCACACGCGGCGAGCACGATCGCCACCTGGCGGAGCACGGTGAGCCACACCGGGCGCTCGGCGAACTTGCCGACCAGCGCGCCGACCACGGCGGCGGCGAGCACACCGATGATGATGGATGCCGCCGTCGCGGCGTCGCCGGAGCCGACGAACCAGGGGAGGAGCGGCAGGACCGCCCCGAACAGGAAGCACACCAACGACGACACCGAGGCGCGAATCGGTGACGGGAGATCGCCGGGGTCGATCCCCAACTCCTCCCGCGCGTGCACGACGAGCGCAGTCGCGGGCACGCGCATCACCTCGGCCGCTGCTCGTGCGGCGCGGCCGGCGTCCATGCCGTGACTCTCGTACATCGCCGCCAGCTCGGCGGTCTCGAACTCGGGGTTGTGCTTCAGCTCGCGCCGTTCGACGTCGAGCTCGCGCTCGATGAGGTCGTTCTGCGCCGACACGCTGATCCACTCGCCGGCCGCCATCGAGATCGCACCCGCGACCGCGCCGGCGATGCCCGCGAGGCGGACGATCGATGCGTCGACACCGGATGCCGCGAACCCGAGCATCAGGGACACGTTCGACACCAGGCCGTCGTTGACACCGAAGACCGCGGCCCGGGCGAGGCCACCCGAGACCGAGCGGTGACCCGGATGCGGGTCGCGCGGTATCACGACGCCGACGTTATCCGGCAGGCGCCGACGGCCGTTGTCCTTGGTCGCCGTGCGCGAGGCGTGCGATCACGGGCGCGAGCGCATCGAGGTCGCGCACGGTGAAGTAGCTCACGCCCCACCTGTCGCGGGCGGCGACGATCTGCGCCGCGATCTCGTCGTGCGTGCCGAGCAGCAGGAACGGGGTTTCGAGTGCGTCCTCGAGGTCGAGCGACGGTACGGCGGCGACGATCTCGGCGGCCGCCGCCTCCCGGTCGTCGGTGACGACGATGCGTTGGACGAGGACGTTCAACTCCGGTGTCCGGCCGCGGCCTTCCTCGGCCAGTTGGGCGACGGTTGCGTCGAGTCGCGCCGACTGCCAGCGCACCTCGTGTTGGTGACCGTCAGGCAGCGTCTTGCCGAGCAACGTGAGGCCGATGATGTCGGCGTGTTGGGCGGCGTGGGCGAGCGCCGCACGACCGTTGACGCCCACGAGGATCGGCAGGTGATCCTGCCGGCTGCGCATCGTCCGGACGCCTTCGATCGAGTAGTGGTCGCCGCGGTGCGTCACCTCCTCACCGTCGAGGAGGCGACGGACGATCTCGATCGCTTCCGCCATGCGCGCCTTACGGATTCGAGGTGGGTCGAACGTGGCGCCGATCGCGGCGTACTCGGTGTGGGCGTGACCGGCGCCGATGCCGAGCTCGAACCGACCGCCGGTGACGTGGTCGATCGCAGCCACCTCGCGCGCCAGGTGGACCGGATGCCAGAAGTCGTTGTTGAGCACGAGCGGGCAGACTCGGATGCGCTCGGTGGCGGCAGCCATCGCCATCAACGGTGTGAGGGCCGACCAGTGGGCGCCGACATGATCGAACGTGCTGAGCACGTCGAATCCAGCGCTTTCGGCGGCGATCGCGGTGGATCGCAGATTGTCGGCGCTGTTGTCGCCTCGGACCTGGAGACCGAACCGAAAGGGACGATCGGCGCTCGGCATCCGCCGATCTTCGCGCGCCCCGTCCCTTCCGGTT
>DATMDV010000502.1:0-9297 GCA_035557475.1 Ilumatobacteraceae bacterium | reverse complement strand
CGATGCCGCGTCGTACGATTCGGCTGTGTCTGATTCGCGAGGGTCTGATCCGCGTCATCTCGACGACTTCGCGAGATATCCGCTCACGTTCGGTCCGTCGCCAATCCATCCGCTGCCGCGGCTCAGCGCCCACCTCGGCGGCAGGGTGGAGATCTGGGCCAAGCGCGAGGACTGCAACTCCGGGATCGCGTTCGGCGGTAACAAGACCCGCAAGCTCGAGTACCTCGTGCCCGACGCGCTCGCCAAGGGCTGCGACACGTTGGTCTCGATCGGCGGCGTGCAGTCGAACCACACGCGCCAGGTCACCGGTGTCGCCGCCCATCTCGGGCTCAAGGCGGTGACGGTGCAGGAGGCCTGGGTCGACTGGCCCGACGTCGTCTACGACAAGGTCGGCAACATCCAGCTGTCGCGGATCATGGGCGGTGATGTCCGCCTCGACCCGGCCGGATTCGACATCGGGATCCGCGACAGCTGGCAGCGAGCGCTCGACTCCGTCGTCGAGGCAGGCGGCACGCCGTACCCGATTCCGGCGGGCGCCTCCGACCACCCGCTCGGCGGGCTCGGTTTCGCAAATTGGGCGCGCGAAGTCGCGATTCAGGAATCCGAGCACAGCATCTTCTTCGACCACGTCGTCGTCTGCACCGTCACCGGATCGACCCACGCCGGGATGATCGCCGGCTTCGCGCTCGAGGGGCGGACCGACCGCCACGTGATCGGCATCGATGCCTCGGCGACCATCGACAAGACGCGCGCCCAGGTCGCCCGCATCGCGAGGAGCACCGCCGAGATGATCGGCCTCGGACGCGACCTCACCGACGACGAGATCACGATCGTCGACGGCTACCACGCCGGCACGTACGGGATCCCCGATGCGCGGACGATCGACGCGATCAGGACGTGCGCGAGGTTGGAGGGGATGCTCACCGACCCGGTCTACGAGGGCAAGTCGATGGCCGGCCTGATCGGGATGATCGGCTCCGGCGAGATCCCGGCCGGATCGAGGGTGCTGTACGCGCATCTCGGCGGGCAGCCATGCCTCCCCGCCTACGCCGGCGTGCTCTGACCCCCGATCCGTTCTTGGTCGTCACCGGGGCAACATCAGTCCAGGTAGTGTGCGCGCCCGTCAGCAACCGCTAGTCCCCAATGAGGAGTTCGCATGGCTCAAGTCCAGCTCGACGTGCCCTATATCGACGGCCCGCGCAACCGTGGAACGGTCGCGATCCGCCTCATCCTCGCGATCCCTCACATCGTGATCGTCTATGTCTGGAACATTGCGGTCGAAGTCGTTTCGGTCATTCACTGGTTCATCCAGGTGTTCACCGGCAAGCGAAACAAGAGCTTGTTCGACTTCGCCAACCGCTACTTCGGCTATGCGAGTCGGACGTACGGCTACCTCGGATTGCTCTTCGACGAGTACCCGGGCTTCATCGACGACAACGGCAAGACGCCTCTGCAGTACAACCTCGAGTACACCGAGCCCGTCAACCGGCTGACTGCCGGGCTGCGGATCATCTGGGCGATTCCCGCCCTGATCATCTCGATGGTGCTCGGCATCGCCGGCTTCTTCGTGACGATCGTGGTCTGGTTCGCAATTGTGATCACGGGCAAGCACCCGCGGGGCATGTTCGATTTCCAGCTGAAGGTCTTTCGGTATTCGATGCAGACCAACGTGTACGCCGGCCTGCTCACCGACGACTACCCGAAGTACGGCTGAACCTCTTCGATCCGTCGCCGCCGGCGCCCGTAGCGTGCGGCTGTGGACGCGGAGCGCTACTCGACAGCCTTGCGGCCCTTGTTCGAGGGCCGCAAGGTCATCTTCGTGGGCGAGGTGGCGGCCGCGTTCGCACCCGAGGCCGTATTGGCGCGCTCACTCGGTGCATCGGCGATCCTCGTCATCGCGACCGGAGGGAAGGGAGTCGGACCGCTCCCCGACGACGTCGAGCTGCTCGTCCTCGAGCCCGAGCCGGCCGCATCCATGCTCGACGGCATCCACCGTCACCTCGCACTGATCGAGCGCCCACCGACGCGGATCATCGACGCCGTCCGTGCCTTCGATCCCGACGCCGAGGCACAGGTGATCGGCACGTTCTTGAACACCGCGCCCGACCTCGACGGACGGCCGATCCTCGCCTACCGGCGTCCCGAGTGGGTGGCGTTGGAGGACAAGACCGTCGTCGATGCCGTGTGGGATCGGGCTGGCGTGGGACGGGCACCGTCGGTCGTCGTTCCCGCCGAGATCGGCGCCCTCGCATCAGCCGCCTCGGGCCTCGACGCCGGCGACGGGACCGTCTGGTCGGGGGACGCCCGAGAAGGCTTCAACGGCGGCGCCGAGTTCGTGCGATGGGTTCGCAGCGCCGCCGATGCGACTGGCGCGGCCGAGTTCTTCAGGGCGCACTGTGACACGGTGCGGGTGATGCCGTTCCTCGATGGCATCCCGTGCAGCATCCACGGAATCGTGTTCGCCGAGCACGTCGCCGCCGTCCGACCCGTCGAGATGGTCACGTTGCGTCGACCACCGGGCGATCCCGACGGCGCGTTCTTCTACGCCGGATGCTCGTCGTTCTTCGATCCGCCGGGCGCGACCCGCACCGCGATGCAGGAGATCGCTCGCGCGACGGGCGCATTGCTGCGAGCCGAGGTCGGATTTCGGGGAGCGTTCACCATCGACGGGGTTGCGACGTCGGGTGGCTTCCTGCCCACCGAGCTGAACCCGCGCTCGGGTGCCGGGTTGAACGTCATGCTGCGCGGGCTTCCCGACCTCCCGCTGCAATTGCTGCTCGATGCCCTCGTCGGCGACATCGCCCTCGACTACGACCCCCACGACCTCGAGCGGACCCTCGTCGAAGCGGCCGACGCCAACCGGAGGGGCGGCACCTGGCGCGCCTTTCCAAACCTCGCGCTGCACGACGTCGACGGGTGCCAAATCGTGTACGACCGCGGGGCCTGGCATGCGGTATCCGACGCTGGCGATGACGACGGTGACAACGATGACGACGGCGATGGGCGGGGTCGGGCGGTCGTCGCCGTCGGTGGCGGACCGTCGGGCGGCTTCGTCCGGGCCATCTTCGACGCCGACCGCACACCGATCGGGGAATCAGTCGGCACGCGCGCCGTGCGTTTCTGGGAGTACGCCGACCGCCATCTGGGCACCGCGATCGGTCCGCTCACACCGGCAGTTCCGGCTTGACCAGTGGGGCCGGGTCAACTCGGCGGGCCGGCAGCCGGGAACCCGCGAGGGCAGCGATCCCCAAGACGACGACGAGCTGGGCAACCGGGTTCTCGAAGGTGCCGAGGGCGTCGATCAGGTTGAGCATCATGCGGGATCTCCTGGCGTGCGGGGGTCTCTCCGGCACCACCATCCGTCGAGCACCTGAGGAGGCGCTGAGTCGGCGCTGACGGGGATCCGCTGGCCGCGAGACGGCCGGCTCAGCGCCTCATCTCGGCCGAATCAGGTCGGCCACGCGCTTTCGGCCGAGATCACGTCGGGTAGCTGGTGACCTCGGAGGCCTTGACGGCCGCCCACACCGGGTCACCAGGCCGCAGTTCGAGCGCCGCGAGGGCCGCCGGCGTGATCTCGGCGACGAGCGGGACGGGTCCGACGAGCGTGACGCGGACCCGGTCGGCGAGTCGGTCGACGTCGGACACCGTGCACTCCCACGTGTTGCGGGGACTTCCCTCCGGGTGTTCGAGGTGCAGCGAGATCGCCTGCGGACGGATCGCCGCGAACGCATCACCGTCGGGCTGGTCAGAGGCGGTCACGATCGCCGCACCGGTGAGGGTGGTGAGGACGTGGCCGGCGAGGCGCCCGGCGAGCAGGTTGATGCCGACCAGATCGGCGACGTACGGCGAGCGCGGATGGGCGGTCACGTCGGCGAGCGTCCCCGACTGCACCACCGTCCCGGACTCGAGCACGATCATCCGGTCGGCGAGGGCGTAGGCGTCGATCGGGTCGTGCGTCACCAGAACACGCATCCCGTCGAAGCCGGCGAGGTGACGGCGGAGCTCACGCCGCATCTCACCGCGGCTGCCGGCGTCGAGCGCCGCAAGCGGCTCGTCGAGCAGCAGCAACCGGGGGTCGGTGGCCAGGGCCCGGGCGAGCGCGACCCGTTGCGCCTGCCCGCCCGACAGGGCCGACGGCTTGTGACCGGCATGGTCCGACAACCCGACCCGTTCCAGCCATTCGCCGGCGTGCTGGCGCGCCTCGCGCTTGGCGGTGCCTCGGGCGCGCAGTCCGAACGCGACGTTCTCGAGCGCCGTCAGGTTGGCGAACAGCAGGTACTCCTGGAACACGACGCCGATCGGCCGCTGTTCGGGCAGCAGCAGCACACCCTCCGTCGGGTCGTCGACAACGAGATCGTCGATCGTGATCCGCCCCCGATCGATCGGCAACAGACCGGCGAGGCAGCGCAGCACCGTCGACTTCCCCGCTCCGTTCGGTCCGAACAGGGCGACGATCTCGCCCGTCCCGACGGCCAACTCGACGTCGAGGTGCAGCGAGCCGAGTTGGACCTCGACCGCGGCGTCGAGCGTCATCTCGCACCCGACGCCGTGACGCCTCCCAGCCACCGGTCGCGCAGTCCGACCAGGACGGCGAACGAAACGGCCACCAGCACCAGGCTCAGGATCAACGCCTCCTCGGGGTTCGACTCGAGCGCGAGGTAGGTCGCGAGCGGCATCGTCTGGGTCGTGCCGGGGAAGTTGCCGGCGAACGTGATGGTGGCGCCGAACTCCCCCAGCGCCCGCGCCCATGCCAGCACGCTGCCGGCGACCAACGCCGGGCGGACCGCCGGCAACGTGACGCGGCGGAACACGTACCAGCGCGATCCACCCAGCGTGCGCGCCGCCTCCTCGAAGCGGCGGTCGAGCTGGCGGAGGGCGGCCTCCATCGTGAGGATCAGGAACGGCATCGCCACGAACGTCTGCGCCAACACCACCCCCTTGGTCGAGAACGGCAGCGTCACACCGAACCATCGATCGAGGTACTGGCCGAACAACCCGCGCCGGCCGAACGAGAAGAACAGTGCCACGCCGCCGACCACCGGCGGCAACACCATCGAGAGTGTGCACAGCGCCCGCACGACACCGCGACCGGGGAACTCGACCCGCGCCAGCAGCCACGCCACGGGCACTCCGAACACGATCGACAGCGCGGTCGCCCACAGGGAGCAACGGATCGACAGCCCGAACGCGGTGCGGACGGAGTCGGTGGTGAGGACATCCCACGCCCGACTCCACGGCGCCCGCCACACCAATCCGACGAACGGCAGGGCGAAGAACATCACCGCGACGCCGGCGAGCGCCAGGGCGGGCACCGGCAGCCGCTGCGTGGGCGCCCGCCTCGCAGCCCGCCCGGGTTCGACGGCGGTGGTCACGACGCGGTCATCGCCTGGTCATCGCCTGGCCCATCGAACGTCAACACCCCGTCGATGAAAGCAGCCGCCGCCTCCCGATTCGCGGATCCCGACGATGGCGGGCGCGGAGATTTTCGTCACCTGGCCATGTCGCCCATTGGTACGTTTGCCGGCGAGGGGCGTCCAGGCGGACTGACCGAGGAGGTGTGTGTGGCTACGCGCGAGAGCGTGATCGGCGCCAAGACGCGCATCCCACGCATCCGCGCCCTGCAACGCGAGCGCATCGACGCCCTGCTCGGTCGAATTCGTGAGGTCCGGGCAACGCTCGTCGTCGCCCCGGCCGGATCGGGAAAGACCACCGCCCTCGCCCAGTTCGCAATGGTCACCGACGCCACGACGATCTGGCTGCGCACCGATCCGCTCGACGGTTCCGTCGAGCGGTTCGTCGCCCATCTCGACCACGGTTGGGCGACCGCGCTCGATCTCGGGATCGCCGGTTGGGTGACGATCGACGACGCCATTCACGGCTTCCAGGCGATCGACGACCGCCCGATCGTGGTCGTCATCGATGACCTCCACGAGATCCGCGGCCGGCCGGCGGAGGCTGCCGTCGCCCGCCTCATCGTCGACGCCCCCGATCACATCGGGCTCGCGATCGGCACGCGCACGATGCCGACGTTCGACGTCAGCCGGTTGCGGTTGAGCGGCGAACTGCTCGAGATCGGCCCTGACGATCTCCGGTTCCGCACGTGGGAGGCCGAACGGCTGCTGAACGAGGTGTGCGGGCTGCGACTGTCGCCGGAGGACGTCGCCCGGCTCACTCAACGCATCGAGGGGTGGGCGGCGGGTCTCCAGCTGTTCCACCTCGCCGTGCGGCACAAGCCGCCGTCCGAGCAGCGCCGGCTGATCGGTGTCGCGTCGAGTCGTTCGTCGCTCGCCCGCCAGTACCTCACGCGCAATGTGCTCGATGCGCTCCCCGACAACCTGCGCACGTTCCTCCTCGACACGTCGGTGCTCGGAGTCGTCAACGGAGCGCTCGCCGACAAGCTGCTCGACCGTGACGGCAGCGATGCCGAGCTGTGGCAGCTCGAGGAGCTCGAGCAGTTCGTGATGCCGCTCGACGACGGCACCTACCGGTACCACGAGGTGTTGCGGTCGCACCTCGAGACCGAGCTCGGCCATCTCGTCGGAACCGGCGTGCTCACCGAACGCTTCGCGCTGGCCGCGCCGCTGCTCGAGGAAGCCGGCTACGAGAGCGAAGCGCTGCGCTGCCACGCCCGCGCTGGTCATTGGGACGACGTCAGCCGGCTCGCCGGCTCGGCGAGCGCGGAGCCGTTCGCCCGCTCGTTCGAGTGGCTCGACCTCCTGCCGAGCAGTGTCGCCGAGGACGACCCCTGGCTGGTGCTCGCCAGGGCCAGGGCGTCGCTCGCGGCCGGCAAGTTCCGATCGGCGATCGAGTACTACCAGCGCGCATCGCGGCTGTTCGGCGACAGCACCGACGGCGACGCGTGCCGCCGCGAACGGCTCGACATCGAGAGCTTCCTCGACCCGTTCGCAGCCGAACCGGCCGGGTGGCTCGGTGAGCTCCGTCGCGGCCTCCGCAACGACCCGGTGGGAGCCGCCCTGCGGCTCGACCGGCTCGATTTCGCCCAGAGCGCCGTGGCGGCCGGGATGCTCCACCTCGCCACCGGCCGCGTCGACGATGCACGTCGTAGCTTCGATCGCGCCCTGCTGCACGATCGCGCGCCGAGCTGGAGCCTTGCCGCGTCACGACTGGGGCGCGCGATGTGCGACGTCGCCCGCGACGGTGTCACCGCGGCCGCGATCGAGGAGATGGACTTCCTCGCCGACACCCTCGACAGCGAGTGGCTGGCCCGTCTCGCCCGCATCGTCGTCTCGGTCGTCGACCGGCGCGGTGGCGCCGACCGGGTCCGGCAGATCGCCGACCGCTGTGAGCTCGACGGCGACCCGTGGGGGCGCATGTTGTGCTGGTTGTCGGTCGGCATGAGCCGGCTGGCGGCCGGAACGTCGGCCGTCGAAGAGCTCGAACGAACCGCCGAGATCGCCCGGCAGCACGGAGCGACGTTGATCGAGTTGATCGCACTCACCGCGCTCTCGACGGTCGACCCCGACCGCCCGCCACCGCGGATGAACCGTTCGATGCAGCTGCCCGATCTCCTCACGCATCCCCTGATCGCCCAGCTCGCCCAACCCGGTGCAACGGCCGACGGCACCCACCGGCGTGCTTCCGACCGGGAGATGGGCGACGTGACGACGCCGGATGCCGGCGACGACTCGTACGTTGCCGGCACTGCGACCCCCGACGACCGCCGTCGCCCCGAGGTCGTCGTGACGTGCCTCGGTGGATTCGAGCTCGTCGTCGACGGCCGCGTGGTCGACCTCAACGCGCTCCGCCCGCGGGCGCGCTCGGTGCTCCACCTGCTCGCGACGCACGCCCCGCGCCCGGTGCATCGCGACGTGCTGCTCGCCGCCCTCTGGTCCGACAACGACGCCGAGTCGGCGCTGCGCAGCCTGCAGGTCGCCGTGTCGTCGGTCCGCAAGCAGCTCGAACGCGCCGGATGGGCGAACGGTGTCGAGCGCGTCGGTGACGGGTACGCGCTGGCCGTCGAAGGGCACGACGTCGCCGACGTTCGCGCGTTCCGGCGGGCGACCGACGAAGCGCGCCGGGCCCATGTCGACGGCGACATCGACCGGCTCGGTGTCGCGGCGCGCCAGGCGCTCGATTGGTATCGCGGTGATCTGCTCACCGAGGAGGGTTCGGCCGACTGGGTCGTCGAGGCCCGCGACGCACTGCGTGTCTCGGCCGGCGCGACCGCACGGCTCGCCGCGACCGCCGCCTACGAACGGGGCGACACCGCCGAAGCGCTCACGATGGCCGAACGCGGGCTGCAGCTCGACCGCTTCGATGACACGATGTGGAACGTGCTCATCGGCGCCCACACCGCACGCGGTGAGACGGGCGCGGCAGCACGGGCCCGGCGCACCTACGACGGCGTGCTCGACGAGCTCGGGCTCGTCACTTCTTCTTCTGGAACTCCAGCTCGGTGATCGGGCACACCTTCATCGTCGATGGATCCGGGAAGCAGTCGACCACCACGGTCTCGACGCTCGTCACGTCGTCGACACCCAGTTTGATCTTCTGAAAGCCGTCGGTGTCCTCGAGCGTGGCCGGGACCTCGGTGATCGTGCCGTCGGCGGCGGTGAGGCGGAACAGCAGCGCGCGGGGTCGGGGATCGGGACGGACGACCTTGCCGCCGTCCTCCTGCTGACCGGGGTGCACGAGCACGTGCTCGACGTTGGTGGGCTCGACGAAGCCGACGGAAACAGTGGCGGGCAACGCCTCCGGTGGCGCCAACCAGTACGTGAGCGTGTTTCCGTCGGCGACGTTGGCTGCCTCACCGCCCACCGTCTCGCCCGACGCCGACGTGACGCGCGCCGGGTCGACCGGGATGTTCGTGTACTCGGGACTGATCGTTCGCTTCACCTTGTTGAACCCGTCGGACGCCTTATCGGTCACCCAGGTCCGGATGTTCGGCACCGCGAATCCGACCCCGATCCCGACGATCGCGAGGATGGCCAGGATCCGTTTGAAGTCACCGAGCCGCCCGAGCACCTTGCCGCGGGCGAGCCGCGCGCTGCGGGCTGCGTCGCCGCCCGACGAACTGCGTCCGGGACGGCCCGGTCGATCGCCGGCGGCGACGACCTTCTTCGACTGCTTCGGACGCCGCCGGAACCATCGCGTCCGGGCGACCGTCGCCTCGGCGAGCGTCGATCCGCACCGGCGGCAGTAGTTGCGCTGCGGATCGTTGCCCTCGCCACACACGCCACACACGAGGTCGCCGGGGTTGATCTTGCGGCTCGGCGCCTGCTTGGCGACCTTCGGTCGCGGGGGCGCGGCCTGTGGCCGCTGCGCTTCGGGCGCCCG
>DATMDV010000501.1:0-3549 GCA_035557475.1 Ilumatobacteraceae bacterium | reverse complement strand
TCGCTTCACCCGCCGCCGCCTTGCTCTTCAGCGTGATCGTCGTGATGGTGCTGCTGTCGTACCGCGTGCACTCCGCATTGCGTGACCGCCTGGGCGAGCTCGAGAACCTCTACCGACTCACGAAGCGGATGACCGGCGCCCGATCGGTCGACGAGGTCGTCGGCGGGTTGTTGGCGGACGTGGGCGAGCTCATGCACGCCGAGCGGGCCTTCCTCTACATCGACGGGAACGAGAACAACCTGCTGCAGCTCGCGCTCGGCGACGATGGCTCGACGGTCGAGACCACGGCGCTGGCGATCGACAGCGAAGTGGCCGCATTGCACGAGATGGCGCAGGCGTCGGATGGCACCACCGTCGTCACGTCGGCCAACGCGCCAGGTGCGCTAGGGGCACTCGGCGTCCACCAGGCGATGATCACTGCCCTCGCCCTCGACGGGGAGATGCGCGGCTCGCTCGTCGTTGCCGACCGCAGTGGCACGTTGCGCCCGTTCGGAAAGCCCGATCGACGGGCGTTCCTCACGGTGGCGAACCATGTCGCGATGGCGGTCGAGAGCAGTCGCCTCGTCGACGACCTTCGGCGTCACGTCGCCGAAAACGAACATCTGGCCATGCACGACGCGCTCACCGGCCTGCCGAACCGGCGGTTGTACCAGCGCCACGTCGAAGCGGCCTTGGTGGCTGACCCACGCGTTGGGGTGCTGTTGATCGACCTCGACCGTTTCAAGGAGGTCAACGACACGCTCGGACACGCTGCAGGTGACACGGTGTTGCGGGAGGTCGCACTCCGGCTGCGTGGGGTGCTGCGCTCCGGCGACACGGTTGCCCGGTTCGGCGGCGACGAGTTCGCAGTGCTGCTCCCCGGCATCGAGAGCACCCACGCCGCCGTTGCGATCGCCACAGCCATCACGCGCGCCGTATCGCGGCCGGTGACCATCGGTGAGGTCGCCGTCGACGTGGGCGCCAGCATCGGCGTGGCGGTGGGACCCGAGCACGGTTCCGACGTGGGCGGGCTCATGCATCGCGCCGACGCCGCGATGTATGTCGCCAAGGGCGACCATTCAGGCGTCGAGCTGTACCGACCCGAGTACCTCGCTGCCCCCGACGAGAGCGGCCAGCGCGAGCACAAGAGCAAGCGGCGGCTGGGCCTGATCGGCGACATGCAGCGAGCGGTCGAGAACGGCGAACTGGACTTGGTGTTTCAGCCCCAGGTCAACCTCGCCAGCGGCCGGCCGGTGGGCGCCGAGGCGCTGGTGCGTTGGAATCATCCCGTGGAAGGCGCCGTGAAGCCCGACGAGTTCATCGCCATCGCCGAGGCGATCGGGCTGATCGGCATCGTCACCGACCAGGTCCTGACCCGCGCGTTGGCGACATCCGCGGACGCGAGTTGGCGCCGCATGGACCTGCGGGTGTCGGTCAACCTCTCGGCGGACAACCTCGTCCAGGAGAACTTCGCGTCCGACGTCGAGGCGCACCTCTATCGGGCCGGCATCGGACCGGCGGGACTGTGCCTCGAGCTGTCCGAGTCGACGATGATGTCCGAGAGCAGGCGGGCTCTCAACACGATGCACGAGCTCGCGGAGCTCGGAGTGACGCTGTCGATCGACAACTTCGGCACCGGCGATGCCTCGCTCGCGTGTCTCAAGGATCTGCCCGCCAACGAGGTGAAGATCGACAAGTCGTTCGTCACGTCGATGGGCAGCCAACGCGGTAACCCGGCCTTCGTTCGCTCGATCATCTACCTGGCCAAGGCGCTCGACTTGTCGGTCGTCGCCGAAGGTGTCGAGACCGAGGCGGCCGCCGCCCGACTCGCCGAGCTCGGCTGCGAGACGGCTCAGGGCTACTTCTTCGCCCGGCCGCTCACCAGCGATGCGTTCGGTGAGTGGCTCGCCACCCACCACAGGGCGTACGTCCTCACTGCGTAGGTTGCCCTTCGACGCAGTCATCCGCTTCAACTCGGGCCGGCCGGTCGACGGGTCGTCGATCTGCGAATGTTGTCGAGGCGCGACGGGTGCGACGTACGACAGAGGAGGCGCTCGGAATGCGGATCGGTATCTGTACAGGTGGTGGCGATGTGCCCGGGCTGAACCCGTGCATCAAAGCTGTCGTCACCCGTGTCGCCGATGGCGGCCACGACGTGCTCGGCATCCGCCGCGGTTGGGCCGGCATCCTCGAGACGAACCCCGACGACGACGAGTCGATCGCGGCCAACGTGATGCCGCTGACCACCTCGGCGGTGCGTGCGATCGACCGCACCGGCGGGACGATCTTGCACACGTCGCGCACGAACCCCGGTCGGGTCAAGACGGGCAGCGTGCCCGCCTTTCTCGCCGACCAGGCGCAGGGCGACGGACCGCACGACCTCACCCACCACGCGCTCCGCGTGATCGAGCATCTCGGGCTCGACGCGCTGATTCCGATCGGCGGTGACGACACGCTCTCGTACGGTTTGCGGCTGCACGAGGAAGGTGTGCCGGTCATCGCCATCCCCAAGACGATGGACAACGACGTCCACGGCACCGACTACTGCATCGGGTTTTCGACTGCCGTCACGCGGGGCGTCGAGTTCATCCACCAGTTGCGCACCTCGACCGGTTCGCACGAGCGCATCGCCGTCGTCGAGCTGTTCGGCCGGTACAGCGGTGAGACCTCACTGATCACCGCCTACCTCGCCGGCGCCGATCGAGCGGTCATCTCAGAGGTGCCCTTCGACGCCGAGCGGCTCGCCGCCTTTCTGGTCGCCGACAAGCGACGTAACCCGTCGAACTACTCGATGGTGACGATCTCGGAGGGGGCGACAATGTCGGGCGGCGAGATGATGGTGTCCGGCGAGGCCGATGCGTACGGGCATCGCAAGCTCGGTGGGATCGGAGCCGTCACCGGCGACGTGATCGGCCGGCTCACCGGCGAGGGCATCGTCCTCCAACAGGTCGCCTATCTGATGCGTTCGGGCAGTCCGGACTCGCTCGACCTGATGGTGGCCACGAACTATGCCGTCATGGCCGCCGACCTGGTGCTCGAGGGAGCCTCTGGACGCATGGTCGCCCTGCGCGGCGGCACCTACACCAATGTGCCGATCAGCGTTACCCGCGAGGGAGTGAAGCGCGTCGACGTCGATGAGCTCTACGACGCCGACGCCTACTTGCCAAAAGTCCGACACGTCGCCGGCAAGCCGATGTTCCTGTACTAGGACTGTCGCATTGCCAAGCCGACGGGGGCAGCGGTGACGTGCAGCGATCGGGGCTCAACTCGGCCTTTGAGGTGCCGATGAACCATCCAACATGGGAGGTTCGACCGCGCTCACCCAGGGCACGGCACTGTGACGATGGGGCGCCAGGAGCGGTTCGTACTCGACGATGGCTCGATGCCGCCGCGTCGACGCTCATATCCGATCGGCTTGTACTTCGCAGCGTTTGGACTCGTGCTGGCGGCCGCTACAGGGATCGGCGTTTGGTACGCACGCGCGGGCGCCGAGCAGCAGGCGACGGCCGACGCCCGCAAGGATGCCGGCTTCGGCGCGACCGAGGCTGCCGAGGAGATCGCCGCGACATT
>DATMDV010000500.1:0-2101 GCA_035557475.1 Ilumatobacteraceae bacterium | reverse complement strand
TGGCGATGGCGGTCGCCGCCCCGTACTCGAGATCGTCGGGGTGGGCCACGATCGCCAGCCCCGTCGTCCAGTCCTCCGGCAGCGGTTCCAACGTGTCAGGAGGCATCGGCTTTGAGCGTAGGACTCGAACGGGTTCGACGGCGGCCAGACCCGCCATGGTCCCGGAGTGGACTAAGCTAAGTGCGTGGTCAACGTACACGACGCCAAGTCGAACCTCTCGGAGCTGCTGCGGCGGGTCGAACGCGGCGAGGAGATCGTGGTCTCTCGCGCCGGCAAACCGGTCGCCAAGCTGGTGCCCTTCACCGCGCCGGCGCCCCGCGAACCAGGTCGGTGGGCCGGTCGGGTCGTGATCGCCGACGACTTCGACGAGACTTCCGACGACCTCGTGGCGTTGTTCGAAGCCGCAAGCGGTCTCGAGCACGACGAGTCGTGATCCTGCTCGACACGCAGGTCGTGCTCTGGTGGCTGGCTGATGATCCCCGGCTCGGAACCAAGAGCCGGAGCGCGATCGGCGATCGACTGGATCGGATCGCGGTGAGTGCGGTGTCGGTCTTCGAGATCGAGACCAAGCGTCGGCTCGGCAAGCTCGACGCGCCACGAGGACTGGTCGAGGCAATCGAGGCCGAGGGCTTCGAACTCATGGTGCTCGACGCCGACCAAGCCGAGCTCGCGGGAATGCTCGACTGGGATCACCGAGATCCCTTCGACCGCCTTCTCGTTGCGCAGAGCAGTCGGACGAAAGCCGCCATCCTCAGCGCCGATCGACGCGTCCTCGATCACGATTCATCGGCGATCAACGCCCGCGACTGAGACACCGCCCCGGACGCCCACCCGTGATGCCATGAGTAGTCACCGCTGGACACGACGTGGGTCAGCACGTTCGCCGGTCGCGGCCGCCAACTCTCTTGCCAGTCGGTCGGTCTCGAAATTCTTGATGTTCAACGCCACGGCCCACTTCTAGCGAGACCGAGGCCGCAGTGGTCGACGGGTTCTTCGAAAGCGTCAGCCGGCGACACGGTGGTTGCGGAAGCTGGCGGTCGCGTTGATCAGCCGCTCGGCGAAGGGAGACTCGTAGCCGCTCATGTAGTCGTCTCGCCATTCCGAATCCTCGTCGTGTTCCCGCAACTCCAGGTCGTACGACGTGACTCGGTGTTGCATCTGGACGTCGCTGCCTGCGACCACCCACCAACCGCCGCTGGTGACGCGGAACAGTGCCTGCAGGCGCTCGGTCTGCGTGGCACCGAGGTCGCAGAGCGACGACACGGCGAGCACGCCCGCGTCGAACTCTTCGAGCGCGGCGACGACGTCGTCGGGATTCCGGTCGTCGTCGGTGAGCAACACGATCGAGCGCTCGTCCCAACCGCGCCCGGCACGGGCCAGCGCGTCGAGGCAGCTCTCGACGGCAAGCCCGACATCGTGACGGCCATGTCGGACGAGGATCACCGAGCCGTTGGCGGGGAGTTCCTGCCATCGCTCGGCCCGATGGCGGGCGGCGTGACGGCGGTCGGCGTCGGGATGCCGGCGGGTGCATCCGCAGCTGCGACACCGCAGACGTTGCCCGTTGCGCTGCGACCGGCTGGTGAACGCCAGGTCCGCGTGACACAAGTAGCACTGCACGTCCGCCGGTTGCGGGGTGGTGTACAGGTTGAGTTGGTTGGCGGGAAGCCCGAGGCGTTCGGCGATCTCGGCGACGGAGAGATCGGTGTTCCAGTACAGGTGGTCGAGTTGGGAGATGTGGCCGGTGAGGGGCATGGCGTCCTCCGCGTGTGGTGGGGTGCGGGGAACCCGTCGGCCGGCTCCGATGCCTACCGATCACGGTAGCGAGGGGGTGCGACATCGACCCGGCGATCGACACGCGCGGATCGGTGCTCGGGTCACGTCGGGGGGAACGGCAGTTGGAGCCACCAGGGTCGATCGTCGAGCTCGACCTCGGTCACCCATTTGACCCACCACGGCCCACGGCGACCGGGAGCGATCAGCCGCACGGGCGCCCCGTGTCCACGCCGAAGCTCGCGGCCGCCATACCCGACGGCGAGGTACAGGTGGTCGGCATCGCCCGCCGGGAGCAACCGCGAGTAGCCGGTCGCCGATGTGATCCGGA
>DATMDV010000499.1:0-3998 GCA_035557475.1 Ilumatobacteraceae bacterium | reverse complement strand
AACCCTGCTCGCCGGTCAGAACGCGCAACGGCGGGCGATCGAGGGCCTCCAGCCGGACGAGGTGCTCGTGATCGAGGCGCGCGGCGAGCCGGACGCCGGCACGATCGGCGACATCTTCGCGATGCGCGCCCTGCAGCTCGGCGCGGCCGGCGTGATCACTGACGGCGCACTTCGCGACACGCCGGCGATCCGCAAGCTCGACATCCCCGTGTACCACGGGTCGTCGCACGCGGCGACGCTGTCACGTCTCCACATCCCACTCGACCACCAGATCCCGATCGCCTGCGCGGGCGTCACCGTGATGCCGGGCGACGTCATCGTCGGCGACGAGGAAGGCGCCGTCGTGATCCCCGCCGCGCTCGTTGCAGAGGTGGCGGCCGACGCCTATCAGCAGGAGCTCGAGGAGGAGTGGGCGTTCGAGGTCGTCGCGGCCGGCGACAGCACGATCGGCGCGTTCCCGGTCTCGGATCAGCGACGCCCCGAGTTCGACGCCTGGCTGGCGAGTCGTGAACAATCCGGCGAAGTAGGAGGAGATTCGAAATGACACGCCGTTCGATCAACGTCGAGTCGTTCCGTCACAGCAATCCGATCCCGGCGGCATCGCGCATCGGGCCGTTCATCGCGTCGAGCGTCATCGTCGGCCGCGACCCGGGCGAGGACTCGATTCCCGACGACGTCGACGCCCAACTCGCGAACTTGTTCCACCACGTCGGCCAGATGCTCGAAGCAGCCGGGGCCGAGTGGCGCCATGTCGTGAAGATGACGTTCTACGTGCCCGACCTGTCGTACCGCAATGCGATCAACACGCCGTGGCAGCAGCACTTCCCCGACCTCGACTCACTGCCGGCCCGCCACACCCAGCTGGCGGCCGGCACGTCGATCGTGCAGTGCGACTTCCTGGCATTCGTCGACGATTGAGTCGACGTCGGGGACTCATTCAGCGTTGAACGTCACTTCGCCGAGCTGATCGAACAGCGCGACCACGCTGTCGCCCGGCTTGAACGGGATCGCCTTGATGAACGATCCGGACAGGATCACGTGGCCGGGCTGGGGTGTCACGCCGTACTCGTGGAGCTTGTTGGCGAGCCACGCCACGGCATTGATCGGATTGCCCATCACGGCCGACGCGACGCCGCTCTCCTCGATCGTGCCGTTGATCGCCAGTGATGCACCGATGCGACGGATGTCGAGGTCGGTCAGCTTCGCCGGGCGGCCGCCGAGCACCACCAGCCCGCACGCGGCGGCGTCGCTGATCGAGTCGACGAGCGTGTTGGTGCCACGCGCCGGACCCTGACGCAGATCGACGATCTCGATCGACGGAAGGATGAAGTCGGTCGCCCTGATCACATCGGCGGCGTTGATCCCCGGCCCCGCCAACGGCTCCTTCAGCACGAACGAGATCTCGACTTCGACGAGCGGCCGGTTCATCCGGCTCCGGGGCACCGTCGAGCCCTCGAGCACGAACCAGTCGTCGAACAGCGTGCCGTAGTCGGGCTCGGTGGCGCCGGTCAGCGATCGCATCGCCTTCGACGTCAGGCCGATCTTGTGTCCCTTCACCTGCCGCCCGGCGGCGAGCTTCAAGTCGGTGACCGCCTGCGAGATCCGGTAGGCGTCGGCGATGTCGGCATCGGGATAGGTGTTCGAGACCGGCTCGATCGGCACGTTCGTGAGTTCGGCGTGGAACAAGGCCTCCGCCGTGGCGGTGACCTGGGCATCAGTGAGCGCTGCCATGGGCAGCGAACGTACTCGCACGACCAGGACCGACGACCTGTCGGCGTCCGCGACCAGCGAACGCGAACCGGACGTCGTCCCCGCCGCTCTGTGACACTCCCAAGCATGGCCGTTGTGGTTGACCGGGCGATCATCTACGCCGAGAAGGAAGGTTTCCGGGCCCTCGAGCTCGACGTGCACCGACCCGCTACGACCTCGGATCCGCGGCCCGTGGTGCTGTACGTGCATGGTGGTGGCTGGCGGGTGAGCAGCCGCCAACGCACACCGCGCGAGACCCGGGCGTGGACGCCCGGCTTCTTCGAGCGGATCGTCGACGCCGGATTCGTCGTGGTTGCCAACGACTACCGATTCAGCGGCGAGGCGCTGTACCCGGCGGCCGTCGACGACACGACCGACGCGCTGGCGTGGGTACGCGAGCACGCTGCCGAGTTCGGTGGCGATCCCACGCGCATCGTCGTGTGGGGTCAGTCAGGTGGCGGGTTCCTCGCCGCTTCCGTCGGTCTCAACTCGGAGCCGGGCACAGTTCGCGGAGTTGTGTGCTGGTACCCGTTGACCGATCTGGCGTCGCTCGATCCCGATGACGCGACGTCGTTCCCCGCCTACTTCCTCGGCGGCCCGATCGGCGAACGGCTCGATCAGGCCCGCGCCGCGAGCCCGACGTCGCAGGTCCGCCCGGACGCACCGCCGTTCTTTCTCCAACACGGCACCGACGACACGATGGCGCCGCACGACCAGAGCGTTCGCCTGCGCGACGCACTCGTCGCCGGCGGTTGCCAAGTCGAGCTCGAGTCGGTCGACGGCGCCGAGCACTTCTTCGAAGGTTGCGACGACGCCGCGGTCCGCGCCATCTTCGACCGCACGCTGGCCTTCATGCGCAGCGTGACCGCGCCTGACTGAGTCGACTCAAATCAGATGGCGAACTCATCCAGGTCGACGCCGCAGACGATCTCTCCGGCGAAGTGGGGGCGCACGGCGGTTTCCCAATCTTCCTCGGCGATCTCGATGTCACCGGGGACGAGGTGGGAGAGCACGAGTGTTCGCACCCCGGCGGCCGTCGCGACGCGACCGACCTGTTCCGGCGTCGAGTGCGAGCTCGCGAGGTGGTTGCGAACCGACTCGAAGTTCGGCAGGTGAGTCATGCGCGATTCGAGGCTCGGCAGGTCGATCACCTCGTGCACGAGCACGTCAGCGTCCTTGGCGAGTCGCACGACGTTGTCGCATTCGCCGGTATCGCCGGAGAACGCCACCGATCCCGACGGTGTGTCGAAGCGATAGCCGAACGCCGGGAAGACGGGCGCGTGCTGCACCAGGATCGCCGACACGACGACACCACGTTCGTCGTCACGGAAGACCTCGACCGGATCCATCGCCGGTGCCGCGTCGGCGGGCGATGCGGCCGACGCGGCGACGTCGAGAATCAGGTCGCTCGACTCGCTGACTTGCCCGGCGACGTTGATCTCGCGCACTCGCATCGAGTCGGGCAGGGGCAAGCGTCCCTCGTCGAGCACGCGGACGTTGATGTTGTAGGCGAACGAACCCATCTGATGGTCGACGAACGCGCGGAGGCCGGGCGTCGGTTCGTCAGGGAACGGCAGTGGCCGGTCGGCGTCGGGCGGGAACATGGGAATCGGGAGTCCCGCCGGTCCGGGCCCGATGAGGTCGACGACGTGCGGCGGCCAACTCCCGACGAAGAGGTTGGCGAGGTCGACGATGTGGTCGGCGTGGAGATGGGTCACGAACACGCAGCGCACCAGCGGCCGGGCGAACTGGCGCCGGAAGCCCGGGTTCATCGTCAACCCGGCGCGCCACAGCTGGGTGTGCACCCCCTCGCCGGCGTCGACGAGGTACACCGCGTCTCCCACGACCACGGCGTTGCTGTAGCCGCAGCGAGTGGCCTTGGGGTTGGAGCCGCCACCGGTGCCGAGCGTGACGACGCGGTTGGGAGCGTCGGTGCGTCGCGGCGGGCGGCGTCGGGCCAGGATCTCGCGCCAGTCGGGCAACGGCGCCGACGCGAGCGGCTCGGCGCGGCGAAGAGCGTCGGCCGCCTGGCACACAGGTCTGGGACGATAGCTGTGGGCTGCGGGATCCCGGCCTCCGACGTTCGCGACGGCGGGACGTCCCAATGGCCGATCGCGGCGGTGGCAGCTAGTCTGCGGCCAGCGGGGCGCTTACTTGCGACCGCAAGACATCTCACAGTTCGAGGGGGATCCGACAGTGACGATCACGGCCGACCAAGTGACATTTCCGGGACCTGACGAGCTCCCGGG
>DATMDV010000498.1:0-18416 GCA_035557475.1 Ilumatobacteraceae bacterium | reverse complement strand
AGCAGCATGGATCATCTTCGCGCCCGCGTCCTGGTGCTGGCCGGCACCGGCGTAGGCCACCGACAGCACCTCGCCGGTGGCCTTGGGGCCGACCAGGTAGACGCTCGGGTACTTCATCGTGAGCTTCGATCCGATGTTGCCGTCGATCCACTCCATGTGCCCTTCGGCCTCGACGCGGGCGCGCTTGGTGACGAGGTTGTAGACGTTCGGCGACCAGTTCTGGATCGTCGTGTACGTGACCCGTGCGCTCGGCTTGACGACGATCTCGACGACTGCCGAGTGCAGCGAGTCGCTCGTGTAGACCGGCGCCGAGCAGCCTTCGATGTAGTGCACCTGCGAGCCCTCGTCGGCGATGATCAGCGTGCGCTCGAACTGGCCGGCGTTCTCGGAGTTGATCCGGAAGTAGGCCTGCAGGGGCATCTCGCACTCGACTCCCGGCGGCACGTAGACGAACGAGCCGCCCGACCAGACCGACGAGTTGAGCGCCGCGAACTTGTTGTCGCCGGGCGGGATGATGGTGCCGAAGTACTGCTTGACGAGGTCGGGGTACTCGCGCAGCGCGGTGTCCATGTCGCAGAACAAGATCCCCTGCGCGGCGAGGTCCTCGCGGTTCTTGTGGTACACGACTTCGGACTCGTACTGCGCCGTGACGCCGGCGAGGTACTTGCGCTCGGCTTCGGGGATGCCGAGCTTCTCGTAGGTGACCTTCATCTGCTCGGGCAGTTCGTCCCACTCGTTGACCTGCTCGCCCGACGGCTTGAGGTAGTAGTAGATGTCCTGGAAGTCGAGGTCGGGCATGTTCGTCGCGAACCACTCGGCCATCGGCTTGCGGTCGAACTGGCGCAGGCTGCGCTTGCGGAACTGGGTCATCCACCGCGGCTCGCCCTTCCACCACGAGATCTGGTCGACAACACCCTCGTTGATGCCCTTGACCGGGTCGAACGCGTACTCGACCTCGTCGCTCCAGCCGAGGTTGTACTTGGTGAGATCGAGATCGAACGACGTCATGGCGTGCTCCGCTCCGTGCAGGGTGGTGCAAGATCTACCCAGAGATCAGCGAGCTGTCGCGTCCAGGTAATTTGCACTACCGCCATAGTAACAATTCTGACCCCGATCGCCTCACGTGCCGGGCCCGTTGCCGGTGATCGCATCGACCCCGGCCCGTTCCTCGGGCGTCAGGTTCCACCCCGCCGCAGCCACGTTGGCAGCGACTTGTTCGGGCTTCGTCGCCCCGGCGATCACGGTCGCGACCAGCGGGTTCGACACCAGCCAGCTGATGGCCAGCTCGAGCATCGAACGCCCGCGCGACTCGGCCAACGCCGTGAGCGCCGCCACCGTCCGCAGCCGGTCGTCGTCGATGAACCTCGATGCCCGCTCACCCCAGGCCGCCAGCCGGGTGCCGCTCGGAAGGTCTTCACCCAAGCGGTACTTCCCTGTCAGCAGCCCCGACTCCAGCGGGAAGAACGGGACGAAGGCGATCCCCGACCGCTCGCACACGTCGAGCACCCCGTCGGACTCGGGGTCGCGGGTGAGCAGGCTGTACTGATTCTGGACCGACGGATAGCTCGGTACGCCGATCGCGCCGCCGGCACGCTCGGCGTCGGTCAGCTCGTCGGCCGAGAAGTAGGTGCACCCGATCTCGCGGATCTTGCCCTCCGTCCGCAGTTCCTCGAGCGCCCCCAGGGTGTCCTCCTGCGGCGTGTTCGGATCGGGTCGGTGCAGCTGGTAGTGGTCGACGTACTCGGTGCCGAGCCGCGTCAGGCTGGCCTCGAGCGAACGGCGGATGCGCGCCGGGTCGCCGTTGCGCTCGTCCTCGGCGAGCCCCTGGGTGTGACCCCACTTGGTGGCGATCAGCACGTCGGCCCGGCGGCCGGCGAGGGCGGCGCCGAGGAACTCCTCCGACTGCCCGCCGCCGTAGCTCTCGGCGGTGTCGAAGTAGTTGATCCCGGCGTCGATCGCGGCGCCGACGACCGCTCGCGTCCGCTCGGCGTCGATCATCATCCCGAAGTTGTTGCAGCCGAGCCCGACCACGGAGACGTCGAGCACACCGATCTTGCGAGTCTGCATGGACGCCGAAGCTAGGCGGCGGCCTCGCCGACGATCGCGGTCGGGACGTCGAGCTCGATGAAGATGCACTCGCCCGGACACACCTCGGCGGCGTGGATCACCATGCCGACGTGACGCGGCGACACCCACGCCAGGCTGCCCGAGCTCCCGGGGTCGTTGAGCACGTGACCGGACTGCGACACGTAGGCGATTCCGTCTTCGAGCTGCACGAAGACATCGGGGCAATGGTCGACGCAGAGCCCGTCGCCCGTGCACAGGTCCTGATCGATCCAGACGCGCATGTGGCACGAACGCTAGCGCCTACCCTGCTCACGATGTCTGCGCCGGCCGTGAAGAAGATCCCACACACGTGGAACCGCCCGACCGGTGACGTCGACGATCCGTGGGCGTGGCTCCGTGATCGCGACGATCCCGACACGATCGCCTTCCTCGAGGCCGAGAACCTGGTTGCCGACGCATGGTTCGCCGAGCGCCAGACGTTGGTCGACACGATCTTCGGTGAGATCAAGTCGCGCGTGCAGGAGACCGACCTGTCGGCGCCCGTCCTGCACCACGGATGGTGGTACGTCACGAGCACGGAGGAAGGTCAGTCGTATCCGAGCCACCGCCGCGGTCGGTCGCCCGACACATCTGCCGATCAGCTCGTGCTCGACCAGAACGTCGAAGCCACCGGTCACGACTTCTTCGACCTCGGCGGATTCGACCTGAACCCCGCCCACACCCTCGCCGCGTGGGCGGCCGACACCAAGGGCAACGAGCACTACACATTGCGCATCCGCGACATCGACGCCGGCACCGACCTCGACGACGAGATCGTCGACACCGTCGCCTGGGCAGGCACCGCCTGGTCGGCCGACGGGTTGGACGTGTTCTACGTCACGGCCGACGCGGCCGAGCGGCCGTTCGAGGTGTGGCGTCACCGGTTGGGCACACCCCAGTCCGACGACCAGCGCGTGTTCCACGAGGCCGACGAGCGGTTCTATGTCAATGTCGGCTCGACGCGGAGCGATGAATGGATCGTGATCCACTCCGGCAGCAAGCTGAGCACGGAGGAATGGCTCATCCCGGCCGCCGATGCCCGCGCCGAACCGCGCGTGGTGATGGCACGCCGCCCGGATGTCGAGTACCAGCTCGATCACTGGGGCGACCGCTTCGTGGTGCTCACGAACGAGGACGCCGTCGACTTCCGCGTGATGGAGGCGACGATCGAGGCGCCCGGTGAGTGGACCGAGCTCATCGCCCACCAACCTGGCCGGCGCATCACCGCCGTCGAGCCGTTCGCGGGCTACCTCGCCCTCCACGAATGGAACGACGCCCAACCCCGGATCCGGATCCTCACCCGAACGGGCGAGCAATCCGCGCTCGACTTCGGCGACGAGCCGCACGACATCGAGTTCGGCCAGAACGCCGAGTGGGAGTCACCGACGCTGCGCGTCTCGCACCAATCGCTCACGTCGCCGTTGACGATCTACGACGTCGTCGCCGCGACGGGCGAACGCTCGGTCGTCAAGCGCACGCCGACGCCGAACGTCGACCTCGCGGCCTACACGTCGGAGCGCGAGTGGGCGACCGCCCCCGACGGCGAGCGGGTGCCGATCGACATCGTCCGCCATGTCGACACGCCGACCGACGGGACGGCACCGTGCCTGCTCTACGGATACGGCTCGTACGAGTCGTCGGTACCGACATGGTTCTCGGTCGCCCGCCTGTCGTACCTCGACCGCGGTGGGATCTGGGCGCTCGTCCATCCCCGTGGCGGTGGCGAGCTCGGCCGACAGTGGTACCTCGAGGGCAAGCTGCTCGCCAAGCGCAACACGTTCACCGACACCCTCGCCGCCGCCGAGCACCTCGTCGCCGCCGGCTTCTCGGCACCCGATCGGCTGGCGGTCCGCGGCGGCAGCGCCGGCGGACTCCTCGTCGGCGCGTGCATCACGATGCGCCCCGAGTTGTTCGCCGCCGCCGTCGCCGAGGTGCCCTTCGTCGACGTCGTCAACTCGATGAGCGACGAGACGCTGCCGCTGACGATCACCGAATGGGAGGAATGGGGCGACCCGCGCGACGAACCGTTCGCCAGCTACATGGAGAGCTACTCGCCCTATGACAACACGGTCGCCACCGACTACCCGGCACTCATGGTGACCGCCGGCCTCAACGACCCACGCGTGAGCTACCACGAACCCGCCAAGTGGGTCGCCAAGCTCCGCGACGTGCGCACCAACGACGCGCCGCTCGTGCTGCGAACCGAGATGGGCGCCGGTCACGCCGGGCCGAGCGGGCGCTACGACGCGTGGCGCGACGAAGCACGCGTGTACGCCTTCGTCCTCTCCACCACCTGATCGTCCGCTGGCCGGACTCGCGCCCTGGCTCAGGCGGCTGCGGCGACGATTGCCAGCACTGCGAGCGCCCCGTTGCGCAGTAGATGGCCGGGTCCGAGTGGTCGCGCCGACCACGCGCCGAAGCACGCGCATGGTGGATGGCTGCCTTCGCGCAAGCGGGCGATCAGCAGCGACGAGAACACGAGCAGCAGTCCGAGGGCGACGATCGCCGCCGGCCGGCGGACCAGGTTGCTGATCAGGATCGCGCCGAGCACGAGCTCGACCCACGGCAACGGTCCCACCGACCACATCGGCGCGCCGAGCCCGGCGGCCTGCACCCGCCAGGCGCTGCCGGCCGCCAACTTCGACGCTCCGGCGACCACGAACGCGGTGCCGAGCAGGATCGCCGCGACGACGGCGGCCGTGTGACTCACGGAGCTTCACTCACGGGGCGTCGGGCAACGGGAGTCACGCACCGACGGTGAGACGGAGGCCCTCGTAGGCCGAAACGACCTCGAGCCCACGCGCCCGCCCGCACGCCGCCGCCGCGGCGGCGAGGGCGTCGAGCCGGTCGTCGTCGTGCGAGGGATCGTGGTGGAACAGCACGAGCTTGCGCGCCTTCGCCTCGGCCGCCAGCCAGATCGCGTACTCGATCATGCAATGACCCCAGTCGCGCTTGCTCGCGAACTCGGCCGGCGTGTACTGGGCGTCGTGGATCAGGATGTCGACGCCCTCGCACAACTCCCTCGCGCCCGGAGTGGCCGTGAACGAACCATCGCAGGGTTGCTGGTGGTCGCTGAGGTAGCTGACGCTGTGACCGCGCCACGTGACCCGATACCCGCACGTGCGCCCGATGTGCGGGATCAAACGCGACATCACGTCGAACTCGCCGATCGAGAAGTCCGAGTCGGCGACGTCGTGGAACCTGACCTCACCGGGCAGCTCGGCCAACGTGATCGGGAACAGGGGTGGGCGGATCGTGTCGGTCATCACGTCGTGCACCGTGCGTCCCGACGTCTGTGACGGCGCGTACACGTCGAGCTCGGAGCCCTCCCGGAGCAGCGGCGTGAAAAACGGCAAACCCTGCATGTGGTCCCAGTGCAGATGGCTCAGCAGGCACGAACCCGTGAACGACCGCTCGGTCGGGCATCCGAGGCCGAAGTAGCGCACGCCCGTGCCGAGGTCGAACAGGATCGGATCGAGCCCGGGCACGGAGAGCGAGACCGACGAGGTGTTGCCTCCATACCGCCTGATCTCGTCGCCATGACACGGAGTCGATCCGCGCACCCCATGGAACGCCACCGTCAACGCATTGCTCTGGCCGATCTGTCGAACCGTACCCGCGGGACCCCGTCGCCAAAACAGACGAGCGTCCGGGAGCGACTGGTATTTCGTCACGGCCGTTGCCCCCGCCGTCCGCGCGTGCACTCAGTAGTGGCGTCTCGTTGGACTCACGCGCGACGGGGCGGGGACGCTGGGGAGGACACACCCGACGGGTAGGTTGGCCGCCCATGACCGAACCGACCGCCGCCCCGGTCGAGCCGAAAGGCTGGCGGGCCGCGGCCGAGCGGGTGATGCCGTTCGCGCGGCGGGTTCCGGTGCTACGCCGCATCGCCGCGTGGCGCGACGGCGCGGTCGAACTGCAGGCGGTGCGCCCCGAGAGCGAGCGCCTCGCCCGCTTGGTCGCTCACTACGAGTCGCAGCTGTTCGTCGTGCCCGGCCACTTCTACTCGCCCTCGCCGGACCTCGACGATCTCAACCGCCGCCACGGCGAGATCTTCCGCCACGGACGCGTGCCGTTACCTGGCGTCGATCTGAACGAGGAGGCGCAGGTCGCGCTCCTCGACGAGTTGGCGCCACTCGCCGCCGAGATCGGCTTGCCCGAGCAGTCCGTGAACGACTGGCGATACCACTCGGACAACGAAGGGTTCGGGCCGGCCGACGGGATCACGCTTGCCAGCGTGCTCCGGCTCTGGCAACCGAGCCGTTACGTCGAGATCGGATCCGGTTGGACCTCGGCGCTGGCGCTCGACATCAACGACCACTTCCTCGACGGAGCGATGAAGACGACGTTCATCGACCCGTACCCGGAGCGCCTGCTCGGCCTCCTGCGACCCGAGGACCACGACCGCGCCGAGATCCGCGTCGAACCGGTGCAAGCGATCGACCTCGCCGTGTTCGACGTACTCGGACCCGGCGACGTGTTGTTCATCGACTCGACCCATGTCGCCCGCACGGGCGGCGACGTGGTCCACGACGTGTTCACGATCCTGCCCCGTCTCGCCTCGGGCGTGCGGGTGCACTTCCACGACATGTTCTACCCGTTCGAGTATCCGGCGGCCTGGGTGTTCGAGGGGCGGGCGTGGAACGAGCTGTACCTGATCCGCGCCCTGCTCTCCGACAGCACCCGCTACCGGATCGCGCTGTGGCCGTCGATGCTCTCGGTCCTGCACACCGACCGGCTGGCGGCGGCGCTGCCGACCGCGATGCCCTACGGCGGCGGCAGCCTGTGGCTCGAAGTACGGTGACGTCCCTGTGACCGCGACGACGTCATCAGCCGCGACGAAGGCCGTCGCGCCGGTGCTGCCCGACGGTCTCGTCGTCGTCGTCAAGCACGAGTGCGAGACGTGCCGGATGGTCGTGCCGGTCCTGCGCGAGCTGGCGTCGAGCGTCGGCGTGACCGTGTACACGCAGGACGACGCCGAGTTCCCTGGCGATCCGATGGCCATCCACGACGCCGACCTGTCGATCAGCTGGCACCACGACATCGAGACCGTGCCGACGGTCATCAAGGTCGATGATGGGATCGAGATCGAGCGGACGATCGGTTGGTCGCGCGAGCAGTGGGAGGCGCTCACCGGTGTCGCCGGGCTCGGCGAGGATCTGCCCGTGATGCGACCCGGGTGCGGTTCGATGAGCGTCGACCCCGACCTCGTCGACATGCTCCGGGTCCGCTTCGGCGCCACCACCCTGCGGTCGCGCCGGATCGAGATCGCCGAGCTCGAGGACGAGTTCGAGGTGATGTTCCAGCGCGGGTGGACCGATGGGCTCCCTGTCGTGCCACCCACCGAGGAACGCGTGCTGCGGATGCTCACCGGCACGACCCGACCACTCGACGAGATCGTCGCAACCGTTCCGCCCGACCTCGTCGACGTCACCGTCGAGAAGGTCGCGATCGCGGCCGTGATGGCGGGTTGCCTCCCCGAGTACCTGCCGTGGGTGCTCACCGCCGTGGAAGCGGTGTGCACCGACGAGTTCAACATGCACGGGCTGCTCGCCACGACGATGCCGGTCAGCCCGGTGATCGTGTGCAGTGGTCCCGGGACGCGCCGGATCCGGATGAACTCGGGTATGAACGCGCTCGGTCAAGGCAACCGGGCCAACTCGACGATCGGTCGCGCCCTCCAGCTGCTCGTGCGCAACGTCGGCGGAGGGCGGCCGGGCGAGATCGACCGGGCCACGCACGGCAACCCGGGCAAGGTCTCGTTCTGCTTCGCCGAGGACGACGTGGAGTCACCGATCGGCACGCTCGCCGGCAGTCGCGGGGTGCCTGACGGCGTCGACGCGCTCACCGTCTTCCCCGGCGAGGGCCCGCGATGCGTCGTCGACCAGATGTCGCGGACGCCCGAGAGCCTGGCCAGCAGCCTCGCCGTCAACCTGCGGACGGTGCACCATCCCAAGCTGCCGATCGGTTTCGACGCGATCCTCGTGCTCGGGCCCGAACATGGACGTGTGTTCGCCGACGCCGGATGGGATCGCGCCCGCATCCTGGCCGAGTTGCACGCCCGGCTGCAGCTGCCGGGGAGCGAGATCGTGCGCGGTGCCGGTGGGATCGCCGAAGGTGTGCCCGAATCACTTGCCGGCTCGACCCTGCCGAAGTTCCGACCCGACGGTCTGCTGCTCGCCTTCGCCGGCGGGAGGGCCGGGCTGTTCTCGGCCATCATCGGCGGCTGGGCGAACGGTACCGTTGGCAGCACGCCCGTGACCCGCCAGGTCCGGTACTGAACGGAGACGCACGCATGATGACCCGCACGATTCTCGACCCGACCGGTGAGCGGTCGGTCGCCGAGCGGGCGCGCCTCGCCCGGCCGGCCACGCTCGACGGTCTGACCGTCGGGTTGCTCGACATCTCCAAGCCACGCGGTGACGTGTTCCTCGACCGTCTCGAGCAGCGGCTCACCGGAATCGGTGCGACCGTCAAGCGCTATCGCAAGCCGACGTTCACCAAGCCGGCGCCGGTCGACCTCCGGCACGAGATCGCCACCGAGTGCGAGGTGGTGATCGAGGCGCTCGCCGATTGAGGGAGCTGTACGTCGTGCAGTGTGCACGACATCAGCGATCTGGAGCTGCGAGGCGTACCTGCCATGTTCGTCGCCTCCGAGGAGTTCGTGACGGCCGCCAACTCGCAGTCGTCGTCGCTCGGCTTCTCGGCGATGGCTCGCGTGTTCACGCCCCACCCGATCCAGGACCGCACCGACGACGAGATGTGCGCCTACGCCGACGCCGCCTTCGACGACATCGTGGCGGCGATCACGGCCGGCTGAACGGCGCGCTCCGGGCTCACCGGCCAAGGATCAAGGCCCAGGAATCACGGCAAGGTGAGCTCGCCCGCGTGCTCGATCACGAGGCCGTCGTCGAGCAGCGAAGCGACGATGTCGTCGCGATACCCGTCGCGTCGGACCGGGCCAGCCGTCAAGACGCGGAGCAGCTCGCCGCGCGCTTGACGATCAGACCCGGCGTATGGCGCCTGTCGCGTGCTGACACCAGCCGATCCGACGGCGGGATCGGGTTGCGGACGTCCGGCCCGATTCCAGGCGCACGTCGCGGCGAGCGGACAGTTGTCGCATCGCGGCGTCGGTCGACACACCGATGCGCCGAGATCCATGACGGCCTGGTTCCACACCCACCCGTGCCCCTCGGGCACGCAGCCATCTGCCCGCCGCTGGGCGGTGACCGCCGTGAGCCGCTCCCCCGCCGTCCGGGCAAGCACGCGGGCGACGTTGGTGTCGACCACCGCAACATCGCGCTCGTACGCGAACGCGAGGACCGCCCGTGCCGTGTACGGACCGATGCCCGGCAGCGCGAGCAACGCATCGAGCTCATCGGGAACCCGACCGCGGTGAACCGTCGCGATCGCACCCGCGGTCAGGTGCAGGTCGCGGGCCCGACGCGGGTACCCGAGGCCGTGCCAACGTCGCAGCACTTCGCCGAGCGGTGCGGCCGCGCACGCCCGCGGCGTCGGGAACGCGGCGCAGAACGCCTCCCACTTCGGGATCACGCGCTGCGCCTGGGTCTGTTGCAGCATCACCTCCGAGACGAGCACGCGCCATGGGTCGCGGGTGTCTCGCCACGGCAGGTCGCGCAGGCGTGGGACGCCCCACGCCAGCACGCCGCCCGCGTCAATCCCAGGCGTCGATGCCGTCGTACGGTCGCGTCCGGGCGGGTGCGAACTCACGTTTCCAGACCATCAGCCGGCGCCGGAAGTAGCACACTTCCTCGCCGTTCTGGTTGAAGCCCTTCGATTCGACGGTGACGATGCCGCGGTCGGGCTTCGACGACGACTCCTTGACGTCGAGCACCCGGGTCTCGGCGTGGATCGTGTCGCCGTGGAACGTCGGGAACTTGTGCTGCAACGTCTCGACCTCGAGGTTGGCGATCGCGGCGCCGCTCACGTCGGGCACGCTCATGCCGAGCACGAGCGAGTACACGAGGTTTCCGACGACCACGTTGCGTCCCTGCACCGACCCACTCGCGAACCAGTCGTTGGTGTGCAACGGGTGGTGGTTCATGGTGATCATGCAGAACAGATGGTCGTCGTACTCGGTGATCGTCTTGCCGGGCCAATGCCGGTACACATCGCCGACGACGAAGTCTTCGAGATGGCGGCCGAACGGGCGCTCGTGGGTGGTCACTGGCGGTGACGCTAGCGGTCGTCGGATCGCGGGTGCTGATCGTCGGCTGCCGGCTTCCCGAAGCGCAGTGTGAACTCGATCTTGCTCTCACCGCGACGGGTCTCCTCGACGGCGAGGTCGCGAAGGCGCTTGAGCCGCTCGCGCCGCTCGATGCTCCACGGCCCGACGCGGAGCGTCAGGTACAGGATCCCGCCGAGCAGGATCGGGAAGAAGAACTGCGCGAACCGGTACGAGCCCACGCCGAGCGTCGCCTGCCGGCGCGGGATCGAGAAGCCGACGAGCATCCCGATGTAGCCGGTGTCGACATATCCGAGGCCACCTGGCGTTATCGGGATCGCGGCGAGCACGTTGGCGATCCCGAAGGCGACGATGAGCGCGTCGACATCGACACTCGCCCCGAACGCCCGGATGAACACCCACAGCGCAGCGGCGTCGAGCAACCAGTTGAGGGCAGCCCAGAACAGCACCCGCCCGAGGAGCTGCTTGTCCTTGATGAGCTCGTCGAGGCGCTCGGCGACCTGGGCCAGCACCCGTGCCGCCCGCTCGTCGTCGACGTGAAAGCGCCGCGCGACCCATCGGATCGTGCGTTCGGCGCGTCCGGCCCCTTCCATCAACCCGAATACGAGGCCCGCCGCGATCCCCATCACGATGATGCCGACGACGGCGACCGAGCCGTACACGGGATTGACCCCCCGGATCGGGATCGAGATGATCAGGCCGGTCCACAGGATGAGGTTCAGCATCACGGCCGAGCCGAGCCCGACCGTGCCGAGCGCGAAACCGGCGTCGGTGCCGCGGATCCCCGACAGCGTCATCAGCCGGTAGCCGAGCGCCGACCCGGCGGCGCTCCCGCCCGGCACGATGCTCGACAACGCCCGCGTGCTCATCTGAATCCGGAACATGCGCATCCGTGTGAGGTGCTCGCCGGGTGAGCCGAGGGCGGCCCTCGTGAGGAGCGCATACGAGAACAGCGCCGCGACCTCGAGCAGGAAACCGAGGACCAGCAACCTCGGTTCGACACGCCGCAGCTCGGTCCACGCGCTGCGGAATCCCGGAATCAGCGGGAGCACGAAGAAATAGAGCACGGCGACGAGAGCGACCAGCTTGAGCGTGAGCCGGTAGCGACGGCGCGTCGTCGCCGGGCGCTCGATCTCGGGCAGCTCACCCGTCACCAGCCCCGGCCGATCGAACTGCCCGTCGTGGCGTTGGGAGGTGTCGAGAGCAGGTGCGTCCATGCGGCGTGCGCCGGCCGTTGGTCGGGGCACGGCCGGTCCGTCCACACTACGCCGCACTGGTCGCGGGCGACCGCGATCGTGCTCGTCGGACGGCCCGGACGCGCGCGGCGAACGCGCCCATTTCCGGTCCACCTCAATTGGCCACCCACAGTGGTAGTCAAGCCACAGCAAACATTGGCGCGACCAGCGCGTTGTCGGCCGCTCTGCGTGGTAGCAGGGCGACGATTGCGGCTGGAATCGGCCGTCCGACGTCTCCCACGGTCACCACCGCGTCGGCCGCGCGGCGTTCGCGCAGCGTTGCTTATTGAGTAAGCCTTGACTCGTCATCGGGCCGCGATGTGACGACAAATTCGCGTGCCGTGGGGGCTACTCGCGACACCGGGTTCGGCCCGCGGGACCGAGCCCGCAGTTACACCCCTCCGGGGGCGGGAAGGAGAGGAACGTGAGCAACTTCAAGAACACCATCAAGTGGCGTGCAGCAACCCCGATCGTGAAGGCAGGTGCCGCAGCTGGCACCGTCGTCGCATTGATCGCCGTTGTCGGTGCACCATTGAAGTGGTGGTGACGTGGTGATGTCGGGTTCGCCGGCTTCGGCCGGCGAACCCGACCTCGCATTGCGACCTTGAGTCGCGATCCGACCTCTTCTTTCCCACTCGCCAAATGGACATGTAATGAGCCCGACCGACGCACAGCGCAGACGAGACCGACACGTCGCGTTCTACATCGGCGTCGTCACGGTGCTGGCCGCGTTCACGACCGGCGCTCTCGTCTTCGTCGAGATGCAGGACCGCACGTCCAGCGTCAACTGGATCGCGTTCGGCCTGTTCGCCACGCTGCTGTTCGTCGGCGAGACCAAGACCGCACTCTGGATGCGCTTCGGCAATGGCGGCGAGGTGACGCCTGGTTACGCATTCGCCTACGCGCTCGCCTTGCTCGGCAGCCCGGCCGGTGCGGTTGCGGTCATGGCGATCGCCACCGTCTACGTCGACATCAGGAGCCGCAAACCGCTCCGTAAGATCATCTTCAACGTCGCCGACATCTCCCTCGCGCTCTCGGCCGGCGGCCTGGCGCTGCACGCGTTCGGCATCGACGGTGCGATCACCGATCGCGGCTCGATCCCGTTGGCATGGGGCATCGGCATCCTTGCCGGCGGCACGATGGTGTTCGTCATGAACGGGGTGCTCGTGGGTGTAGTGCTCGCGCTGCACACCGGCAACGGTTTCCTCGCCACGATGCGCGAGGGCTTCGCGCTGAGCATGACCGCCGACGGCGCGCTCCTGGCACTCGCACCGCTGTTCGTCGTCGCCGTCGAGTTCAGCCTGATCTTGCTCCCGTTGCTCGGCGTCACCTCGTTCCTCGTGTTCCAGTCGGCTCGCCACGCCCTCCAGCGCGCCCACGAGGCCGACCACGACTCGTTGACCAAGCTGTTGAACCGCCGCTCGTTCTCCGATCGCCTCACCGAGCTGCTCGAGAACGACGGTCCGCTCGACGGCAGCGGTGCACTGCTGCTGCTCGACCTCGACGGGTTCAAGGAGATCAACGATCGTCTCGGCCACCAGGTCGGCGACTCGCTGCTCCAGGGCTTTGCCGAGCGCCTCGAGCGCGAGATGCCCGAGCGCGCCTTCGCCGCCCGCCTGGGCGGCGACGAGTTCGCGGTCCTCCTGCCCGGAGCGGTCGACATGAACGCGACCAAGCTGCTCGCGTTCGACCTCCACAACCGGTTGTGCCGCCCGCTCGTGGTGAACGGCTTCCCGCTGTCGGTCTCGATGAGCATCGGCCTGGCGTTCGCGCCCCAACACGCGGAGGCGTCGACCGACCTCCTCGCCGCCGCCGACATCGCGATGTACCGCGCCAAGCGCTTCCGCACGAGCGTCGAGCTCTACCAGACCAGCTCGAGCACACGTGAGCGCGGCCGGATCGGGTTGCTCGCCGACCTGTCGATGGCGATCGACGACGACCAGCTCGACGTCCACTTCCAACCCCAACTCGAGATGGCGACCGGACGCATCGACACGGTCGAGGCGTTGCTGCGGTGGCACCACCCCCGCCTCGGTCCGGTACCGCCCGACGAGTTCATCGGCCTCGCCGAGCAGACCGAACTGATCGGGCCGCTGACCGAGTGCGTGCTGCGGCGGGCGACGAACGAGCTGTCGACGCTGCGCGACCAGAACGTCAAGTTGGCGGTCAACGTGTCGGCCCGCAGCCTGCAGGACCGCCACTTCGTCGCCACCGTGATGCGGGTGCTCGCCGAGACCAGGTTCCCGGCCCACCGCTTGGAGCTCGAAGTGACCGAGCGCGCGCTCGCCACCGAGACCGAGCGCAGCCGGTTCACGATCGAGGCCCTGCGCGAGTCGAAGATCAGGATCGCGATCGACGACTTCGGCACCGGCTACTCGTCGTTCATCACGTTGCGCGACGTCACGGCCGATCGCCTCAAGATCGATCGCACGTTCATCACCGACATCCAGCGTCGCCGCGAGGACCTGCTCATCGTCAAGAACGTCATCGAGCTCGCCCACGGTCTCGGGCTCGAGGTCGTCGCCGAAGGTGTCGAGACCGAGGACCAGTGGCGGATCCTCAGCGATCTGGGCTGCGACATCGCCCAGGGCTACGGCATCGCGATGCCGATGTCGATCCTCGATCTGCGGGCCTGGGTCGCCAAGCGCACCATCCGCCACGAGGAAGCGCTCGTCTCGTGATCCTCGTCTGGGTCACCGGCATCGGTGTGGTGTCGGCCTTGTTCACATGGACCCGGTGGCGGCGCCTGGCCGAGCTCCCGATTCGTCATCTATGGCTCGTGTGGCTGGCGCTCGGCGTTCAGCTGGTGCTGTTCGAGTACCTCGGCTACCGGATCCCGGTGCCGGTGTCGGACAAGATCCATCTCGGCACGTACGGACTGGCGCTGGCGTTCCTCTGGCTCAACCGACGCCTGCCCGGCGGCTGGCTGATCACGCTCGGCACCACCTGCAACCTCACTGCGATCGTGGCCAATGACGGCTCGATGCCTGCCAACATGGGCGCCTGGCGCAAGGCCGGCCTACGCGAGATCCCACCCGAGGTGTTCGAGAACTCGCGTGCATTGTCGTCGCCGCGGCTGGCGTTCCTCGGTGACGTCTTCTACGTGCCGGCGTCGTGGCCGCTGTCGAACGTGTTCAGCATCGGCGACGTGCTGATCGTCGTCGGTTCGACCTACCTCGCCCATCGTTGGTGCTCGCGGCCACGGGGACGCGAGCTGGCGCCGATTGCCGTCGACACGAGTATCGAGCCCGCGGTCGACACCGCGGTCGATGAGGTGTCAGCAGGCGAGCACGAGCTCGTGTAGTTGCGCGATCAGAGGTTTGCGAACCGCGGCAGCGGTCTTGCCGAGGTGGACGACGACCAGCTCACGATCGGGCACGACGACGATGTACTGGCCCTCGTAACCGTGGGCCGCGATGCTGCCCGGGAAGGCGGGCCACATCCACCAATGCCGCCCGTAGTCGAACCCGCCCGGCACGCCGTCGGCCGGGTCGTGGGCGACGAACGTGCGGCCGTGATCGACCCAGCCCTCGGGCAGGATCCGCCGGCCGTTCACGATCCCGTCGTTGCGGTACAGCTCACCGAACCGGGCGAAGTCGCGCGCGGCGGCGTCGACGTACGACGAGCCGACCCACGTGCCGGCGGTGTCGAACCGGGGCTCGGCCGACTCCATCCCGGCCGGGCCGAACAGGCGGTCGCGCAGGAACGACCGCATGCCAGCCTCCCCACCGCCGACGACGTCGCCCATGATCCGGCAGATGATGTTGGTGGTGCCCGACGAGTAGTTCCAGACCTTTCCCGGCGAATGCTCGACGGGAAGCTGGGCGGCGTAGGCGGCGTGATCGTCGCTCCCCGCGCCGAACAGCATGTCGATGCAGTGCGACACGTTGGCGTCGACGTAGTCCTCGACGAACTGCAGGCCGGGCCGCATCTCGAGCAGGTCGAGCAGGGTGATGGGTTCCTTGTCGGTGCCGGTCCACGCCGGCACCTGGGCGGGCGCCTCCGGATCGATGAGACCGTCGTTCACCAACACGCCGACCGCGGCGTGGGTGATGCTCTTGGCCGTGCTCCACGACACGAGCCGGGTGTCGGCTCCGACTGGTCCGCCGGGACCGAATGGCGTGTCCGGCATCGTGCCGTAGCGTTCGGCGACGACGTCGCCGCCGCGTAACACCACGAGCGCGAGCGTGATCCCCAGCTCGGGCGGGCGCCCGAAGATGTCGTCGATTCGATCCTCGACCGTCACGAACCGCGCACGCTATCCGACGCCGTGACGGGCGCCTGCCGCCGTCACCCGCTCAGCTGATCGGCGAGAGCATGCCGGCTGCGGGGGTGCCCAGCTCTGCCCGCTCCTCGAGGAACACCTGCACGTCGGCCGGGAGGAGCGGGTGGGCGATGAGATAACCCTGCGCGTACCGGCAGCCGAGCGTGCCGAGCTGACCGAGTTGGTCGGCGTTCTCGATGCCCTTGCCCACCGTGTCGAGCCCGAGGTCGTGGGCGAGCTCGATGATGCCGCGGAGCACACTCGAGCCGCCGTTCAGGCTCGACGTGACGAAGTTCCGATCGAACTTCACGACGTCGACCGGCAGCACGCGCAGCTGTTCGAGCGAGGTGTGCCGCACACCGAAATCGTCGAGGGCGACGCGCACGCCGAGATCGCGGACCGTGCGGAGCACGTCGGCGATGTCGTCGTGGTTGTCGGCGGGCGACGAGTCGGTGATCTCCAGCTGCAGACGGCTCGGGGCCAGGTGACTGCGGTCGAGCGCGCGGCGCACGTCGGCGATGAACGACGCGTCGGCGAGCTGCCGCTGGCTCATGTTGATCGAGATCCCCGGACCATCCGGCGACGGATCCCAACCCTGGGCGCGACGGCACGACTCCTCGAGCACCCAGCGCCCGATCGGGACCAACAGGTCGGCTTCCTCGGCGATGCTGATGAACTGGGCCGGCTGCACCTCACCCCGCGTCGGATGGTTCCAACGCAGGAGTGCTTCGAAACCGTGGACGCTGTTGTCCCGGATGTCGACCACCGGTTGGTACCGGACCGCGAGCTCACCGCGGTTGAGCGCATCGACGAGCTCGACGCGCAGCTCGAGTCGCTCGAGCACCTGCTGGCGCATGCCGGTCTCGAACACCTCGTAGCGGCCCTTGCCGCGACGCTTGGCGAGGTACATCGCGACGTCGGCGTCGCGCATAACGGCGTCGACGTCGTCGTACAGGTCGGCGAACGAGATTCCGACCGAGGCGTTCTGGAAGATCCGCAGCTCGGCGCCGACATCGGCCGGCCGGCTCACGGCCTCGATGGCGCGGCGGGCAACTGCCGTGACGACGTCGACCGGTGCGCTCTCGAGCAGGATCGCGAACTCGTCGCCTCCGAGCCGGGCGACGGTGTCGCCCGGGCGCAACAGTGCCTTGAGGCGTTCGGCGACGATGCAGAGCAGACGGTCGCCCGCCGCATGCCCGAGGCTGTCGTTGACCGACTTGAAGTCGTCGAGATCGATGCTCAGCACGGCCGCGTGAGAATCATCAGGCTGACGATGGGCCAACGCGGCGCCGACGCGATCGGCGAACACGGTCCGGTTCGCCAGGCCGGTGAGTGAGTCGTGGGTCGCCTCGTGGAGCAGGCGCATGCGGCTCACGTCGAGCTCACGTGTCACCAACACCAGCCGCAGGACGACGAGCGTGAACATCACGATCGTGCCACCGAGCAGCGCCGGGATGTCCAACGACTTGTCGAGTCCGAGACGGACGGTCAACACGATCGGAGATGCGAGCGTGATCGCGCCGAGGACGACGAGACGGCGCACCGTCAGCTGCGACTGCGAGCGCTCCGGCAACGGGTCGGCCACCCTGAAGGCGTCGGGATGCACGGCCGCCGCGACCACGAGCACGTAGCTGACCCACCAGCCCGCGTCGAGCACGCCACCGGCGGTGTAGGTGCTGTGGAGGGTCAGGACGGTGTAGCCGACATCGGCCGCGAGCATGAACATCAATGCGGACGTGAGGATCCAGAACGGGATGCCACGGCGCAGTTGCCGAACGGCGACCTGGGCGCCGATCGTGATGAGCAGGAGATCTCCGGCCGGGTAGGCGCAACCGATCAACCGATCGACCGCCGTGAGCGTCGTGTCGCCGGCCGTCGGTGCCATGAGGAACACCCACAGGATCACCGCGGTGCCGACGGCGACGATCGACCCGTCGACGAGTCCTCCGAGGTCCTTCAGGTGCCCCTGCACGCGCAGGAGCAGCACGAGCCCGATCGCCGTGCAGGGGTAACCGCTCAGGTAGAAGACGTCGGCGAACGAGTAGTTCGCCTCGCTCTCGGTGAAGTACGCGACGTAGTTGAAGCCGAGGTCCCCGAACAGGAACAACACCTGACCGCCGAGGATCCACACCCAGGCGGCACGGTGCCTGGGCATCTGCGCCGTGACGAGCAGACCGATCACGAGCATCGCCCCGACGACCGCATTGAAGAACAGGTCGGCGACCAGGCCGTCGAGGATCCACAGATACACCGGGAGCAGGCACAGGCCCGCGACGACGACCCACGTCGGTCGACTCGCGTCTGCGCGCTCGGTGCTCATGCCCCATCATCGGCAGAACCCGCGAGGCGCTTGAGATCCACGCCCGAGGTCACACCCCCGACCTGTCTGCGTCAGCCGCAGCGCCGGGCCGCCTGAAGCAGACAGAACGCGTTCAGGTGAGGTCGCGGTCGAGGTCGATCCACTTGTGCGGGGTGGCGGGCGGCGGCGACGTGGCGAGATCGATGGCGTCGTCGACGGTGACGGCGCGTTGGGCCAGCGAACGGTGTTCGGGCCGCACGAAGTTGGCCGCGACCGATCGATCGAAGAAGTCGAGCAGCGGCGTGT
>DATMDV010000497.1:0-2347 GCA_035557475.1 Ilumatobacteraceae bacterium | reverse complement strand
ACGGTGAAGCCCTCGCGGCGCAGGCCGATCGACAGCGCCTCGACGAAGCTCGCCTCATCCTCGACGACGAGCACGGTCGATCGGGTCATGGGACTCCTCTATCGGCCTTGGTGGGGTCAGCCTTCGTGGTCGCCCCGCTGGATGGATGCTCGCCGGCGGCGGTGGTGGGAATGCGCAGCACGAACGTGCTGCCCTCGCCCTCACGCGACGACACCTGCACGTCGCCACCATGGTTGGTCGCCACGTGGCGAACGATCGACAGGCCGAGGCCCGTCCCACCGGTGTCGCGCCCGCGCGCCTTGTCGACGCGGTAGAAGCGCTCGAAGATCCGGTCGAGATCGCGGCTCGGGATGCCCGGGCCCTGGTCGGTGATCATGAACTCGATCCAGGGCCCGACGACACGGGACCTGATCTGGACAAGGCCGCCGATCTCGCTGTACTTGACCGCGTTCTCGACCAGGTTGCCGACGGCCGAGACGAGCTGGCGCAGGTCACCCGTCACCGTCACCGACTGGTCGCGGTCGAGCCAGTCGATCGTGATCTCGCGGCGGTGGGCGATCTCGGCGACGCGTTCCACGGCCGCCCGAATGATGTCGCCGGTGTCGACGCCGCCGCGCACCTGCTCGCCGCCGCCGAGCTCGATCCGCGACAGCTCCATGAGGTCGTCGATCGTACGGGCGGCGCGGTGTGCCTCCTCGAGCATCCGGTCGGCGATCCGACGGATCGTCGCCGGGTCGTCCTCGTCGGCGAGCGTCTCGGCCAGAACGGCGAGCGCCCCGACGGGTGTCTTGAGCTCGTGACTGATGTTGGCGACGAAGTCGGTGCGGACGGCGTCGATCCGCCGCCGCTCGCTGATGTCCTCGATGAACGCGAACGCACCGCCGTGAACGGTTGGCGCGGCGGTGACGAACACGACGCTCTTCGGTGGGCCGTAGAGCTCGATGATCTCCTCGGTGCGCGTGCCGCGTGCGGCGCGCCGAAGGTGGCGCTCGATCGCTTCGTCGACGAGTACGCCGGCGTGCGTACCGCTGAGCACCTGCGCCGCCGGGTTGCGGTACACGATGGCTCCGCTGTTGTCGCTCACGATCACGCCGATGCGGGCGCCTTCGACGACCTCGACCATCGGCGTTGCCTCGTCACTCTGTGGCGTCGGGGTCGGATGCGATCGATCTTGATCGTGCACCGCCAGCCGAGTGCGCATCACACCGATGATGAAACCGATCAGGATTCCGGCGATCCCGACGACGGCGTACAAGATCACGCTCCCGGCGTCAATCCTGCGTCGGCCCGGTGTCGACTTCAGCGACGGCGACGGTTTCTTCGCGACCGGCGTTGAAACGGGCCGCGCCCACGTGTTCGGGCATCCATCCGCTCGCGACGTATTGGACCTTCTCGCCGATGTTCACGGCGTGGTCGCCGATGCGCTCGTAGAAGCGGGCGACGACCGCCAGCTGCACGGCGACCTGGAGATCGATGTTGCCGGCAGCGTGGCTCTCGAAGATCTGCTGCACGAACTCGCGTTGCAGGCCGTCGAGATAGGAGTCCATGTCGTCGAGGGCCGCGGCACGCACGCCGTCGTTGGCGACATACGCCTCGGTCGCCTCCTTGAACAACATCTGCGCCTGCTCGCCCATCTTCTGGATGACGCCACGCAGCTTCGGATCGAGGGCGTGGCCATAGATCCGCCGCGCGGCTTTGCAGATGTTCACGCACAGGTCGGCGGAGCGCTCGATCTCGGGCGCCAACTTGAGCGCCGACACGATCTGGCGAAGGTCGCCGGCCACGGGCGCCTGGAGAGCCAGCACTGCCAAGCACCGCTCCTCGATCTCGATCGAACGGGCGTCGATCTCGTCGTCGCCGAGGATCACGTACTCGGCGCCCTCGAGGTCCTGTTCGAGGAGGATCTCGGTGACGCGGGGCACCAGTTCGGTGACCGACGCCGACAGGCGGGCGACCGCCTGTCGGATCTCCTCGAGCTCCTGGTGGAAGTTGTGACGCAGGTCGTTCGTCATCCGAACCGTCCCGTCACATACTGCTCGGTCCGCTCGTCGTCAGGGTTGGAGAAGATCGTCGGGGTGGGGTTGTACTCGATCAGGACGCCCGTTCGGCGGTCGCTCTCGGGATTGACCTCGGTCGTGAAGAACGCCGTGCGGTCGCTGACTCGCGCCGCCTGCTGCATGTTGTGGGTCACGATCACGATCGTGTACTGGCTCTTGATCTCCTGCATGAGGTCTTCGATGCGGGCGGTGGCGATGGGGTCGAGGGCCGAGCAGGGTTCGTCCATCAAGATGACGTCGGGGCGGGTGGCGATGGTGCGGGCGATGCAGAGGCGTTGTTGTTGGCCGCC
>DATMDV010000496.1:0-17677 GCA_035557475.1 Ilumatobacteraceae bacterium | reverse complement strand
CGATGCCGGCCAAGATCTTCCTGTTCATCTCTCCATCTCCTTGTCTCGGGGGTGGTTCCACGATGACAACGAGTTGTGAAGCGGATGTGAGCGAGTTGCGGAGACTTCGAGGGATCGCCGTCTCGGTCGAGCCGAGGCGCGAGCACGCCAACGTCGCGAGGCCCGGGACTAGCCTCCGAAGCGGTGACGACCGGCGCAGATCGAGAGGCGATCGAGCGCTGGTTCGTCCGTCGTGGCGTCCCGCACTTCATCGCCGACTACCAGGCGACGACGAACGTCTGGACCCGCGCGTTCCCCGCCTTGGTCGTGTTGTTCGTGGTCGGGATCGCCGCCGAGTTGGGGCTCGAGAGCGAGTTCGGTGCCGGTGTGTCGGCCCTGCTGGTCGCCGGGGCGATCATCGGGGTCCTCGCGCTGCTGGTGGGTGTCAACCACGTGCTCGGGAGGGGCTTGTTCGAGCGGCCCGACCACGTCGGTCCGGTCGAGTTGATCCTGTTCGTCGGTGTGCCGGTGGCGGTCGCGATCGTGGTCGAGCGCAGTGTCACCGGCGCGCTCGGCACCATTGCGTTCGGCCTCGCCGCGCTCGTCGTCGTCTACGTCGCGACGAGCTACGGAGTCGTGTCGATCAGCCGCTTCGTGCTCGGCCGCCTCGGTGTGCAACTCCGTCTGCTCGGCTCGATCACCTCACGCGCGGTGCCGCTGCTGCTGTTGATCACGGTCGCGGTGTTTCTCACGAGCGAGACCTGGCAGATGATGTCGCGGCTGGCCGGCGTGTCGTTCGTCGCCACGTTGCTCGTGTTCGTCATCGCCGGTGGTGGCTTCTTGTTGACGAGAGCGCCTGGCGACATCGCGGCCATCGAACAGTTCGACGACTGGCCGAGCGTGCGGCCATTCCTCACCGAGACGCCCGCCGACGCGGTGGTGCTCCCGGAGCACGGTGACCCCTCCGAACCTCCGCTCAACCGTGGCCAGCGCACCAACATGTTGGTGCTCGCGCTGACCACCCAGGCCGTGCAGATCACCGTCGTGTCATCGGTCGTCTGGGCGTTCTTCGTGCTGCTCGGCCTCGTCGCCGTCCATCCCGACACCGTGACGGCGTGGGTCGGCAGTGAGCCCGACGTGTTGTTCGAGTTCTCCCTCGGCGCATCGACGTTCGCGCTGACGGAGCAGTTGTTGCGGGTGGCCGCCTTCCTCGCCGCCTTCAGCGGCCTCGCGTTCACCGTGTACCTCGTCACCGACCAGACGTATCGCGAGGAGTTCCGCATCGACGTCGCCGACGAGTTGCGACAGATCTTCGCGGTGCGGCTCGCATACATCGTGCTCGACGCCGACGCAGAGCCCGAGGGTGCCGACTGACGACGCGCTGGGGTCAGGGTTCGCTGTTGGCCGCCGCCAGCGCCGCCCGGTATTGCTCGACGTTGCGCATCTTCACCGACTCGAAGCCCCGGATCTGATCGGCAAGTCCGACGATCGAAACTGCACGTGCGTGGTCAGAGGCGAGGGTGGGCAGGAGCGATCGCACGAGTGCGACGTACTCGTCGATCAACGCGCGTTCGGTCCGGCGCACCTCGGCCCGGCCGAACGGGTCGAGCGGCGTGCCGCGCAGGCGCTTCATCGAACGCAAGCCCTTCATCGCCGGCGCCGTCCACGGGCCGAACTTCAGCTTGTGCTTGAGGCCCATCGACCGCAACGCCGGTGGGTGCAGGTTCCACGTCGCCTTGGCGTCGTCGCCGAACACCTCGCGCACCTGGGATCGCCCGTCGAGCAGCAGCCGGGCGACCTCGTACTCGTCCTTGTACGCCATCAGCCGGTGGAGCTGACGGGCCACCGTGCGGGCGAACGAACCGTCAATCCCACTCGCGTTTCCGCCGTCCCGACCGGTGCGAGCTGCGGTCTCGGCCTCGGCCTCGGCGGCCTCGCGAACGGACGCGACGTACCGGCGGGCGTACTTGGCGTCCTGGTAGACGGCGAGGTCGGCAGCCCTGACCTCCACCAGCCGTTGCAGCTCGGGATCGTCGAACGTCCCGACGTCGAACCGCTGGGCGTTGGCGGAGCGGCTCGTGCGGTCGGCCTGGCGCTCGACCGCCTCCGGGTCGACGTACCACGAACGCCCCCATCGGAACGCGGCCTGATTGGCCTCGACGGCGGCGCCGTTGAGCTCGATCGCCTGCTCGATCGCGTCGGCCGGGACCGGGATCAGCCCGGCCTGGTAGGCGACGCCGACGATGAACACGTTCGCCGTCACGGAGTTCCCGAACAGCCCCGTCGTGAGACCCGCGGCGTCGACGTAGCGGTTGTCGACGCTCACCGTGCGGGCATCGATCTCGGCCTTGACCGGATCGAGGTCGATGCCCATCGATGCCACCTTGCCGATCATCCTCCCGGTGGGCGCGACGCTCGTCGAGACGATCGCCACGCTCGTCGCCGGATCGAGCCCACCGAGGTTCGCCCGCGTCGCCGACGACAACGGGTCGAACGCCAGCAGCACATCGACGCGTCCGGGCGTGGCCTCCCCGACGGTCAGGGTCGACACCACCGGCCCCGCCTTCTGGCTGAGGCCGGTCTGGTCGACCGAGCTCGACGGCTTGCCGACCAGCTTCGCGGCGGTCGCCAGTACCTGGCTCACCGTCACCACACCGGTGCCGCCGATGCCGGGCATCCGGATCGTGGCCGACGCCGGCACGCGCGCCGGATCGGGCAACGATGCCGGATCGAGGGGACGGCTCGTGGCGCCACCCGATCGGGCCGAGATGCTGTCGGCGGCGACGGTCACGAACGCCGGGCAGTCTCCCTTCAGGCAGCTGGCGTCGATGTTGCAGCTCGCCTGGTCGATCACCGTCTTGCGTCCGAACTCGGTGTCGATGGAGTGCAGCGAGAGGCAGTTCGACTTGACGCCGCAGTCGCCACAACCTTCGCAGACCCGCTCGTCGATCATGACCCGGAAGCTCGCCTGCTTCACCCGCCCGCGTTTGCGCTCACGACGCTTCTCGGCCGCGCACTGCTGATCGTGGATCAGCACCGTGACGCCGTCGATCGCCCGCAGTTGCTCCTGGGCCTCGACGATGCGGTCGCGGTGCATCACGTCGACGCCGCGCGGGACGCTGACACCGCGGTACTTGCTCGGGTCGTCGGTGGTGATCACGACCCGCTTGACGCCGTCGGCGAGCAGCTTGGCTGCGACATCAGGTACGGGCCGGACGCCGGCCGCGTCCTGTCCGCCGGTCATCGCCACCGCCGCGTTGTAGAGGATCTTGAACGTGATCGTGGCCCCAGCCGACACCGCGTACTGGATCGCCAGCTGACCGGAGTGGAAGAACGTGCCGTCGCCCATGTTCTGGAACATGTGGCGATCGCCGACGAACGGCGCCACGCCGACCCATTGCGCGCCCTCTCCGCCCATCGCCGTGATGCTGACCACCTCACCGGTCTGGGGACGTCCGATCATGCTGACCATGCCGTGGCAACCGATGCCGGCGCCGACGAGCGAGCCGTCGGGCACGAGCAGCCCGGTGTTGTGCGGGCAGCCGGAGCAGAAGAACGGTGTGCGCTGCGCCTCGGCGCCGAGCACGAGCCGGAACGACTCCGCCGCCCTCGACGGGGCGAGGCGTTCCTCGCCGATCCGCTCGAGCAGGATCCGCCGGAGCGGCTCGACCAGCGACTCGGCGGTCAGCGCTCCCGTCGCCGGGACCAGTGCCCGACGGTCGGCATCCTTCTTGCCGACGATCGTGGGCGACGAGCCACTGCCGTAGAGCGCGGCGCGCACCCGCGTCTCGAGCCACTCGAGCTTGTCCTCGACGACGAGCACGGTCGACGTGCCTGCCGCCAGTCGTCGCGTCGAGCCTTCGTCGAGCGGGTTGAGCACGCCGAGTTTCAGCACCCGAACACCGAGGTCGTGCAACTCGCGCTCGTCGAGCCCGAGAATGCGTAGGGCCTCCATGACCATCTCGGCGATGTGGCCGGCGGCGACGATGCCCAGCCACGCGTCCGGAGGGTCGACGAGCATCGGGTTGACGTCGTTGTCGGCGACGTAGCGGGTGATCATCTCCCACCGGTGACCGGCGAGCTCCTGCTCGACGACGAGCGAGTGCGGTGGTCCGATGCGGTAGGTGAGCGTCGGTTGCCAGACGCCGCCACCGTCGATCTCGATCGTCGGGATCGTGGGCCGCACTCGGTCGGGAGCGACGGTCGCCAATCCGGAACCGTCGGCGACGGACGTGACGATCTTCATCGACACCCACGACCCCGACGCCCGCGAGAGCGCGAACCCGTGCAGGCCAAGATCGATGACGTCTTGGATCGTGCCCGGGTACACGATCGGCAGGTCGAGCCCGGCGAGCGTGACGTCCGACCTCGACGGGAGCGTCGACGATTTGCAGGCCGGGTCGTCGCCAACGAGCGCGAGCACTCCACTGAGCCGGCTCGTGCCGGCGTAGTTGCCGTGGCGGATCGCGTCGCCCGCCCGGTCGAGTCCGGGCGATTTCCCGTACCAGATCCCGGCGACACCATCGAACGAATGCGATGCGAAGGTCATCGACAGCTGGCTCCCCATCACCGCCGTCGCTCCCAGCTCCTCGTTGACCGCCGGGCGATGCACGATGTCGAGGGCGCGCAGGATCTCGGCCTGGGATGCCAGTTCGCGGTCGTAGCCGCCCAGTGGTGATCCCTGGTAGCCGGCGATGAAGGCCGCGGTGCGATGTCCGGCGCGCCGGTCGGCGCGCATCAGGTCGATCGGGAGGCGGACGAGCGCCTGGATGCCGGTCGCGAGGATCTGCCCGTCCTCGGCGGTGTAGCGGTCGCGCAACGAGAAGTCGGCGGTGGTCCTGCGGTCATCCGCGATCGTCATCGAGCACCCTTTCGAGCGGTGGGCGGAGCAGCCCGTGCATGTTGCAGCACGTCAGCGCATCATGCTCCATCGGAGCAGTCGCCCGTGTCGCCGCGTTGCGCATTGTGCACTCCTCGTCGGATGGGCCAGGCGCCGTTGCACATCGCGCAACGCGAGCCTGGTCTTCGACGCGCCGTCGTGCGTACGGTGCCGACGATGGCCACCGAGCTCGAACTGACGGCGGTGCCCGAGGTGTTGCGCGTCACCTTCACCGTCGATGGCGAGGAGTTCTGCGTCGATGCCTGGCCCGACCTGTCGGCGCTGCGCACCATCCGCGACGTCGCCCGGCACCCGCGTCCCCGCCGCGGCTGCGAGATGGGGTTGTGTGGATCGTGCGAGTCGAAGGTCGACGGTGTCGAAGCGCGGCTGTGCCAGATGACGTCGGCCGCGCTCGACGGCGTGGTCATCGAGACGCCCGCCCCGCGCCGATCCATGTTCGCCGTCTAGAGCTTCGGGGTCAGTCCGTTCCCCACGCCAGCGCCGGACCGGTGATCCCTACGCCGAACTCGGGGCTGCATTCGATCGGGTGCGGGCCCGGTTCGGTCAGGGCGGCGTAGCCAACGTTGTGACCTCGAGGTGGAGCAGGGACTTCGGCGATGTATCCGTCGCCCCAGCGCACTTTGACGAGGGCGTCGGTGTCCGTCGCGTTGACGAAATCGATCCGCACGGCCCCGTTCGGCGTGAGCATCGACGGACTTTCGAGAGCGCACGTCGAGCCATCGAACGTGACCGTGACGGTCGCGGTCGGAGCAACGCCCGGCGGCGGAGCGAGCTCTCCCGACGGTGATCGCGGCACGCCTCTCGTTCCGGCGATGATGTCCGCCCGGTATCCCTCGAGTTGGGCGATCACCGCCGAGGTGAGGTGTCCACCGGTGGTGGAGAAGTCGACCGCCCCGTCCGCCAACGTCAGCTCGCGTCGCCCTGGTGCCAGATCACCGGACAGATAGGCCCTGACGGTCTCGTACACGGCGACATCGAACTTCTTCACCATCGACGTCAGCACGTGCGGCCGCTGCGAGGACGTGACGCCCAGGTATGCGTCGGCGTCGACGCCGATCGTCCAAAGGTGCCTGCCGAGGGCTTCCGATTCGGTTTGCGATGCTTCGAAGACTCCGGCTCCGGACTCGCCGGCGGCGTGGAAGACCACGTCCGCACCCGCCCCGTACATCTCCCTGGCGACCGAGTTCGCCAGACGCGGGTTCCCCCAGCCGGAGGAATCGAGCGCCAAGTAGCTGCTCACGATCTCGATGTCGGGATCGACCGCCTTGGCGCCGGACTCGAACCCCGCCCGGAAACGCTCGAGCTGCGTGTACTGGAAGCCACCGATGAAACCGATCGTGCCGGTCTGCGACGTCAGAGCCGCAGCGGCACCGACGAGGAACGAACCCTCGTTCTCGGCGAACTCGACCGAGGGCGCGCCGGACACAGTGACGTCGATGTACGCAAACGTCGTGTCGGGATACTGCCGAGCGACGTCCTCCGTCTTCGAGACGGCCTCGAACTGGCTCGACACGATGATCAGCTCGGTCCCCGTGTCGGCAAGGAGGTCGAGCTCGCGTGTCAAGTCGGAAAACGGAGTCGTGAGCTCACTGACTTCGATGTCGAACTCGCGATCGGCCTGCTGGAGACCATCGGACAGGAGCTCGCCGATGTATCCGTGTTGGCGGAACAGGGCGAGCTTCGGTTCGGCCCCTCCCCGCGTCAGCAGGACTCCGGCGAGGACGACGGCCAATGTCGCGGTGGCCGCAACCAGGCCCCACCATCCACCCCGCGCCCGGCGGTGAAGCTTGGCCTCCTGAACCGCTCGCGCCCGTTCGGTCGCCAGCTCGGCGTCCCGGCGTGCCAGCGACGCGTCGAGGTAGTCGCGCTCCAGCATCGTCAAACGCATCGACGTCTCCCGGCTCCAACGTTCGTACTCGGCCAGGCGATTGCCGGTCAGCAGGTAGTCGTCGTCGCGACGCGATTGCTCCCATTCGCTGATCGCCGCCCGCAGCGAGGCGTTGCGCTTCACGTCGTGGCGGCCGGTCTCGACCCAGCCGCTCAGCAATGCCCACTCCCGCAGCAATGCCTCGTGAGCGACCTCGACCGTCGGTGCCCCCGTGACCAGGTCACGATCGAACGCAAGGAACCGGTGCCGCCCGAACTGGCTGATCACCGCTTCCATCGTGACCGTGTCGACATCCATCGACACCAGTTCGGCTGCGGGTACCCGCCGTCGCCCCCAATCGTCGTGCTCGCCGATCGTCACCAGGCGAAGAAAGAGTTGCCGGCTCGCAGCGCGCTGGTCGGCGCTGAGCGCTTCGTAGAGATCGTCGGCGCGCCTGCTGAGCGCGCCGCGCACGCCACCCATCGCGCGGTAGGCGGCCACGGTGAGGACGTCTCCGTCGCGATGGTCGTACAGCTCGGTGAGCGCGTATTGGAAGATCGGAAGCGCCCCGGGCTCGCCGATGACGTCGGTCAACAACTCGGCGACGAGGGTCGGCTCGAGGGTCGCGCCGCGGCTCGCCGCCGGTCCTTCGGCCGCGGCCTCGAGCTCGTCGGGCGCCAGGGCGACGACGTTGACGATGCTCGACCCCAAACGGGCGGCGAACTCGGCGTGATCCAGCGGGCGGTGGTAGCAGTCGGCGCGGAGCGTGAGGACGATCGTCGACCGGCCGTGCGCGTCGTCGATGGCCGTCACGAGGTTGGCGAGAAACCGCCGTCGCACTGCTTCATCGGCGACGAGCAGGAACAGCTCCTCGAACTGATCGATGACGAGGAGCAGCCGCGACGATTCGTCGGGCAGTACGCGCAGCGCGGCGCGGAGCAGCCCGGTCGTCTCGTCCTGCAGTTGGGCGTCGAGGCTGTCCGGCGCGTCGAGCGTCGCCCGCAGCAATGCGGCTTCGAGCTCGGCGAACGGGTGCGAACCGGGAACCATCGACGCGAACGTCCAGTCCTCCGATCCCGGCACGGCTCCCTTGAGCAGCGCAGGGAGGATGCCGGCGCGCACGACGCTCGATTTCCCCGACCCGCTGGCGCCGACGAGCGTCACGAGGTGCGCGCCTGCCGCGATCCGGCCCACCACCTCGGCGACGAGACGGTCGCGACCGAAGAAGTCCGCGGCGTCGGCCTCACGGAAAGCGTGGAGGCCCTTGAACGGGTTCGAGCGAACGGCGACGGTCGCAGCCGCTGCCGCGGTCGTCGGCGACTGGAGACGCGAGTCGTGCAGCAGGATCTGCTCTTCGAGGCGGCACAGCTCCGGCGACGGCTCGAGCCCCAGCTCGTCGTCGAGATGGCGCCGGAACCGCTGGAACGTGCGGAGCGCGTCGGCCTGGCGGCCGGCGCGGTACAACGCGAGCATCAATTGACCCACGGTCCGCTCTCGGAACGGATGCTCGGCGACCAGCCGCTCGAGCTCGGCGACCAGTTCTCCGGCGTGGCCGCGTCGAAGGTCGGCGTCGATCCGGTGCTCGGCGGCGTCGAGCCGCAGCTCCTCGAGTCGGCCGATCTCGGTGCGGGCGAAGTCCTCGTAGGTGAAATCCGCGAGGGCCGGGCCCTTCCACATCGCAAGCGCATCCTCGAGCACCACCGACGCGGCGGCCGGGTCGTCCTTCACCAGTCCCCGTCCCTCGGCGACGGCGGCCTCGAAACGGTGCGCGTCGAGCGCATCCGGCGTGATCTGCAACACGTACCCATGGTCCCGCGTGAGCAACACGCTGCTCTCGCCCCGTTCGGCCCGCGCCGGTTCGAGCGCCGACCGCAACCGCGACACGTGCACCCACAGGGCCTTTTCCTTGCCTGCTGACTCCTCGCCCCAGAGCTCCTCGAGGATCCGGTCGGTCGAGACGACCCGGTTGGCGCTCAGCAGGAGGAGCGCGAGAAGGGACCGTTGCTTGTGCGGGCCGAGGTCCACGGGCTCGCCGTCGGACAGGGCCTGGAGTGGACCGAGGATTCTGAACTCCATGGGCGGCCCTCATCGCACGCGTCAGAACTTTCACGCAACTTAACCGTCGGCCAGCGGCGACAGGTTCCTGGTAGGTCGCACGCCGTTGGCTCGGTGGAACCCACTACCGACGCAAGTTCGTTCTAAGTCGCACCCCGTTTGCTGTGCCGCATGACAACCACCGACAAGCATCAACAACTCGACCCGCGGCCGTGGCATGACGACACGGCTGGCTCACGCTCGGAGCAGAGGGGAGGTCGTCTGTTCCGACACAAGCCTGACAAGCGCGTTCACCGTCGCGGCGTCCTGACTGCACTCGCGGCACTGATCGCGCTCGGCGTGACGCCGATCCTCGGTACTCGCGCCGCGGCATCGCCGGAGAACTCCGGCGCGGTGCGGGACTGGAACCTCCATGCCGCAAACGCGCTGATCAACTCCCCCACGGCGCCGACTCCGGGCGCTGGTCAGGCTCCGCAGGTCTCGGCGCTCCACCTCGCGATGGTGCACGGTGCCGTGTACGACGCTGTCAACGCCATCGACGGGGGACACCAGCCGTATCTGGCCGGACTCCCAGGCGCGTCACCGTCAGCGTCACCGGAGGCCGCAGTTGCGACCGCCGCGCACCACGTGCTCGTCGGGCTCGGGATCGGGCCCGTGCCGCCGTTGCCGCAGGTGGTCCGCGACCGGGTCGACGCCCTGTATGCCGACGCGATGGCGGAGATCACCGACGGTGCGGCCAAGACCGATGGGATCGCGGCCGGCGCGGCCGCCGCGGCAGCGATGCTGGCCGAGAGATCCGACGACGGCCGGTACGTCCCGTTCTCGTTCACGGCCGGCCTCGAGGCGGGCCAGTGGCGTCCGGCTCCACCTGGACTCGGCAGCGACCCGTTCGCATGGGTGGCAAACGTGCGGCCGTTCGTACTCGAGAGTCCGTCGCAGTTCCAGTCGCAGGGCCCGCCCGAGCTCAACAGTCGCGCCTACACCAAGGAATACGACGAGGTCAAAGCGCTCGGAAGGCCGGACAGCGCTCGCAGCCCGAGGCAGGAAGCGATCGCCCGCTTCTACGTCGTCCATCCCGTGGAGCTGTTCAATCGCGCGTTCCGCGTCGCCGCCCAGGAGCGCGGCCTGAGCCTCGTCGAGGAAGCCCGGCTGTTCGCGATGTTGAACATGTCAGGGGCCGACGGCCTGATCAACTGCTGGAGCGACAAGGCGGCCTTCAACTTCTGGCGTCCGATCACCGCCATCCACAACGGCGACGTCGATGGCAACCACAGGACCGTCGGCGACGGCGGATGGACGTCGTTGGTCGCGACACCGCCGTATCCGGACCATCCGTCGGGCTACAACTGCGTCACGAGCGCGATGATGCACACCGCCGAGGATTTCTTCGGCAAGAACAAGACGCCCTTCAGCGTCGTCAAGATCGTGCCCAACGAGCCGAACGTGACGCGCGTGTACAAGCAGTTCGCTGATGTCATCGAGGACACCATCGACGCCCGCATATACCAGGGCATCCACTTCCGCACCGCCGAGGTCCAGGGTGCCGAGATCGGCGAGCACGTCGCCGACTGGCTCGACACGCACTACTTCCAGCCCGTTTCATGATCCGATGCATCCCGGATGGGCCGCCTCCTGCGGTCTGTCCGGGATGCGACGCGTCCCGGGTCGGCTCGCAAGTTCGATGTAGATGCCCGGTAAGTCGGTCGCGGTTCGCTCGGCGGCATGACAACGCTCAGCAACTCCATCCCAACCACATCCATCGCCAGCAACTCCATCTCCGCCACATCCAACCGCGTCAATCGCAAGCGGGCGATCGTCGTCGGAGTCGTCCTCGGCGTCGGCGCGGTGGCCGCGTCCGTCGCCCACGATGGGTCGGCATCAGCACGACACGACGATCCGGCCGCCGTGTACGCCGACCTGGCGCACATCACCGAGTGGGCCAGGGCACACGGACTCGGCGGGCTCTCGCCGGCGTCGCTCCGTCCGGTCGCCGACTGAGACCGTCCCATCGGCGCGTCAGTGCGGCTCAGGCTCGCTGGCGCGCGGTGAGGCCGCGCGAGATCTCGGCGGCCGTGGCGACGACCATGCGGACGATCCGCGGATGGTCCTCCTCCGGCAACGCGAACGGCGGACCCGACACGGCCACTGCCGCGGTACACGCCCCCGACGCATCGAACACCGGGGCGGCGATCGACGACATCCCAGCATCCGACTCCTCGACGCTCACCGCGTGACCGACGCGGCGCACCTCGGCCAGTGCCCGTTCGAGCGACGAGCGGGACCTGATGGTGCGCGGTCCCAGGCGTTGCAGCCCGGCGCGCACGACGGCATCGACCTGGGTGCGGTCGCCGAACGCCAGCAGGCACTTGCCGGCCGACGAACCGTGGGCGGGGCGGCGACGGCCGAGGCGTGCCGACACGGCGATCATGCCCGGGCTCTCGAAGCGATCGACGTAGACGACGTCGGGCACCGACAGCACCGCCACGTGCGTCGTGAGACCGGTCTGCGAGCGCAGCACCTCGAGCGGCGTGTGGGCGACGTCGCGCAGGTCGAGCCCGGCCACCACCTGCTGACCGAGCTCGTAGACTTTGAGGCTCAGCCGGTAGCGGCTGTCGGGGGTCTGCTCCACCCAGCCCGCCCGAACGAGCGTCGTGAGCAACCGGTAGACGGTCGACTTGCCCATTCCGAGCCGGCGCGCCAGCTCCGACACGCCGAGCACCGGCTCGGCGAAGCTGAACGACGACAGGACGTCGGTCGCCTTGGTGACGGTCGAGTACGACTTCGGTCCGGATCGGGGCTCGCCCACGCCCTGCCGTCACCCTCGCCGTTTCACCAGGTGACGCCCTCGAACGCGTCCCAGCAACGGCGCGTGAGCTCGGCCCCGGCGAGGAACGCGCCGCGTGCCGAGCGTCGCTTCTCCTCGGTGTCGAGGTAGCGCTCGGCGAACTCACCGACGTGACCGCCGTGCTCCTCGTCGACGGTGATGTGGATCGTGTGGAACGCGTAGTCGGCGGGATCGAGGATGTCGGTGTAGTGCTCCTTGAAGCCCTGCACGACGCGGATGTAGGCGGGCGGGATCTGGTTCTCGATGGCGAGGATCCCGCCCAACGGCAGCTCGTACCACGGGCGTTGCAGGGCGATGTTGTAGAGGAAGCTCTCACATGCCACGGCCTCGACGTTGGGCACCGCATGCGTGATCGCCTCGTCGGGTGCGCCGAGCGCGCGCGTGAACTCGAACAGCCAGTGGATGTGGCTGAGGCCGGTCTTCGACTGCGTGCCGAGCACCTCCTCGGCGAGGTTCTCGATCACGCCGTCGGTCATCTCGTACGGGATCTTGGTCACCCACGCCGACAGGACGCGCCGGGTGTGGTAGGTCACGCCCCAGTAGTGCTGACGGGCCCAGCCGACGAGCTCTTCTGGCTTGGCCTCACCCTGCGCGACTCGCTCGACCCACACTGCCTTGTCGAGGGTGCGGCCAGATTCGATCAGCTCGTTGCGCAGTTCCGCGACGAACTGTTCACCGTCGAATGCCATGGCGACCCCCATCTCGATGGTTCCGGCTCAAAAGATTGCGGCTGGTGCTGCGACGATGCAGGCGCGTCCCCGCGCGGTGCAACTGAATCGTTGCACAGTCTGGAACGGAGAGCTATCGCTGCTCGCGTCGGGGGTCCAAGATCGATCGCATGGGCATCTTCCGTCTCGGTCACATCGAAGTACGCGTTCCCGACCTCGAGCTGTGCGTCGGGTACTACACCGAGGTCCTCGGACTGCGCGAAGTCGAGCGCGACGAAGGTCACGTGTACCTCAAGGGGTGGGACGAGCACGACCACCATTCGGTGATCCTCACCGAGGCGTCGCGGTACGGCGTCGAGCACATCGGGTGGAAGACCGAGTCGGTCGAGGATCTCGCCGGCTACGAGACGACGCTCGAGCGCTACGGGTGCACGGTGCAGCGCCTGGCACCGGAGACCGAGCGGGCGATGGGCGACGCGATCCGCTTCGACACACCCAGCGGCCACATCATGGAGATCTACGCCAAGATGGAGAAGGTCGGCAACGGGCTGCCGTTGTTCAACCCGCCGCCGATGCCGATGGACCTCGTCGGCATCGCGCCACCCCGACTCGACCATTGTCTGCTGACCACTGAACATGTCGGTGACGTCGCGCACTTCATGCAGGAGGCGCTCGGCTTCCGTCTCACCGAACAACTCGTCAGCAACGAGGGGCACCAGCTGATCGCGTTCCTCGAGCGGTCGCGCTCGCCGCACGACGTTGCGTTCACCCGTGGCACCAACGGCGGGCTACACCACTTCTCGTTCTGGCTCGACAGCTGGTCCGACGTCGGGCGAGCGGCCGACATCCTGCGCCTCAACGGCATCGACATCGACATCGGCCCGACTCGTCACGGCATCACGCGCGGCCACACGATCTACTTCTTCGATCCGGTCGGCAACCGCAACGAGGTCTTCTCGGGCGGCTACCACGTCGACCCCGACTGGGACGTGATCACGTGGACCGAGGACCAGCTCGGCAAGGCGCTGTTCTACTACGAGAACCGCATTGTCGAATCGTTCGTCACGATCCACAGCTGACCGAGAGCCGACAGGGAAGTACCAGCCACCATGGCCGCACCGACATCACGTGACGATGCACCCGCCTACCTGTTGCGCGCTCAGGAGCGGCGCGCCCGCGCGTTGCTCGAACAGCCGGCCGAACGCGACGAGCCGCCGTTCATGGCACGCGCTCGTGCCCGGGCGACGCAGCGGGCCATCACCGAGATGGCCATGCCGGAGGCGCCACCCGGCCGCACGGTGGCGTTCGCCAGCGAGACCGTCTCGCCGCGCGAGCTGCAGTTCCCCGAGCAGTTCCGTTCGCGACTCGCCACCGCGGTCGACGTCCGGCTGATCCGCCACGGTCAGACCCAGGGGTACGTGACCGATGGCGGGCTGACCGCCCTCGGCCACTGGCAATCGCACCGCAAAGGTCAGGATCTCGCCAAAGGGCTGAAGGAAGGCGACACGGTCCGGATCGTGCATGCGCCGACGGCGCGCGCGACGGAGACCGCCGAGTCGTTGCGCAGTGGTGTCGAGCAGGCGCTCAGCCGGTACGGGATCGGCGGCGTCACCGTCGATGGTCCCGAGCCCAACGACGACTTCCGCAACTTCCAGTTCTGGCGCGGTGGCATCGAGATGGACGTCACGGCCGCCTTCCAGGACATGGCGTTGCTGCGCGAACAGCACGAGCGGCGTTCGACGGGCGACCGGCCGGGATGGATGGTCGAGCTCGACCGCTTCTACAAGATCCAAGCGGCCGGCGGTGACCCGATCACGTCGTGGCTGTCGACACCGATGCTCTACACGGAGCCCCCGGCGATGGTTGTGCGCCGTCACTGGCACGGCATCGTCGCCGAGCTGAACAAGGGTCCGGAGAACCTCAAGTTGTACATGTGCGGGCACTCGGGTCCGATCCGCGCCATCGCAGCCACCGCTGTCGGCCACGATCCGGGCGAGCCGCACAACGTCGAGGACGTGCGCATCAAGGTCTACGCCGACCGGGAGCACGCCGTGCTCACGTACCGCGGCCGCGGCGTCGAGATCGAGCTGCCGACGCTGTGTACCCCGTCGTGGTTCGCCGAGAGCGACGCGGCCACCGCGGCCGGTTGATGATCAGTCGCCGCTGACCGGCGGCAGCACCTCGTCACTGCCGTCGACGAACCGGCGGACCCGCTCGACGTAGGCGCTGCGGTCGTACACCGTGTACAGGGCCTGCCGCATCCGCACGGGGTCGCCGAAGAAGAACCGCTCGTACAACGACTGGCGGCCGCCGAATCCCGACAGCGTCATGTCCCACGCCAGGCGGAACATGCGCACCCGGTCATCCGATGAACCCCCGGCCGAGCCGAGGTACTTGCGGATGTCATCCGCACGCGGGCCGGCGCGGTCGTCCTCGGTTGGGATCATGATCATCCCGCTCGACGAGATCAGTTGCAGGATCTCGACCATCCGGTGGTACACGCCCGGGAAGTAGTTGCGGGCGGCGTCGAGCGGGCCGCGGGCGGGAGTCATCACGCCGTAGTCGTTGATCGTGGCGCCGGACTCCGAGGCCACCTTGAGACCCTTCATGATCTCGAGCACGATCACGACCTCGGCGATCATCTCCTGGACGTGCTGGTACGCGCCGGTGCCGATCATGTCGACGACGGACTGCATGACGCCGAGGAACGCTTCCGTCTTGGAGATCTTGAGGTTGACGACCTGATGCGCCATGTGGAGCACCGCACCGGTCTTGGCGTACGCCTGGTTGGCGAGCTCGACGTCGTTCATCAGGAACACGCGCTCCCACGGCACGAGCACGTCGTCGAAGAACACCATCGCGTCCATCTCGTCGAACCGCGATCCGAGCGGGTGGTCGGCGTGGCTGCGCCCGACGTCGAGCGGTTCGCGGCACTGGAACGAGAGCCCGGGGGTGTCGTTCGGGATCGCGAACGCGAGGGCGTACGGCTTCATGTCGTCGCCGCCCTTCAGCACCGTCGACGGGAAGATCAGGATCTCGTCGGAGATCGGCAGCGTGGCGAGCATCCGGGCGCCGCGGACGATGATCCCGTCGGCGGTCTCGCGGACGAGCCCGAGGGCGATGAACGGATCGTCGAGCTCGCTCGCCGACTTCGATCGGTCGACCTGCGGGTTGGTGAGTGCGTGCGTGAGGGCGAGATCGTGATCGCGCACGTGATGGAAGTAGGCGAGCGCGTTGGGTCCGAACCGTGGATCGCACTGCGAGAAGTAGTCGGCTGCCATGCCGGCGGCCATCACATTGACGTTGAGGTAGTCGGGGGTGCGGCCCATGAAGCCGAGCGTGGCGTCGGCCCACACCTTGTTCATCGCCGACCGGCGGGCGAGGTCGTCCTTCGTCGTCGGCACGACGAAGCTCAGTCCGACCCGCTCACCGGTCGACGGCTCGACGTACGTCATCACGTCGACGAGGTCGGGCCGGTGCTGCAGGTCGTACAGCGCGGCCAGCGACTGGGCGACGTTGGTGGTGCGTGGGTGCGTGGTCGGATCGGTGACCTGCTCGCCCTCGACCCACAGCGTCGGAGGGTGCTCCTTCAGGCGGGCCAGGATCTCATGACCGGTTCGTGCTCCCATGGTGGGAGTCTCGCGGATCAGGACCGTTCGATCACACGCGCCGCCGGCTGACGGTTGACGACGAGCTGCAGGATGTCGGGTCGCGAGTAGTGGCCGGCGACGTCGCAGGTCGCCTTCGCCTCACGAACGTGATCGAGTGATGCCTCGGCGACGAGGATCCCCTCACCTTCGATCGGGCCGGCGATCACGTCGCCGAACGGATCGATGATGTAGCTGTCGCCGGTGAGCGGCGGCAGCATCGCGACCGCCTCGCGCATCTCGGCGTCGGCCACGTCCGACGGTCGGAGCACGCCGCCGGCGAGGATCGTGTACGCGGCGGCCTGTGATGCGAACGCACGCGACAGGAGCAACTGGCGGGTGCCTGATGATCTGGCCGGGGGCTTGGTCTCGTAGCCGGGGAACGCCGCGACGTGAACCTGTGTGCCGTCGGCCATCAGCGCGTACGCCGGAAGCACCATGTTGTGCTCCCAACAGTTGAGCCCGCTGATGCGGGCGTACGGGCGCTGTATCGCGCGCAGCCCACTGCCGTCGCCCTCCGCCCAGGCGGTGCGCTCGGCATACGTCGGCTTCAGCTTGCGATGCTTGCCGACGATCTCGCCGTCGCTGCTGATGAACACGAGCGCGCAGTAGACCGAGCCGTGCGTGAGCGAGTCGCGCTCGACGACGCCGATCACGACGTCGATGCCGGCGTCACGCGCTGCCGAGCAGAGTTGGTCGGTCTCCGGCCCCGGCACGTCGATCGCCGACTCGATGTAGGTGGCTTGGAGATGGCGCTTCTCGCTGGCGCCGAGCGGCGCGTTCACGAACCGGCAGTACCCCGGCAGCCAGGTCTCACTGAAGGCGGCGATCGAGACGCCGAGCGACGCGGCCTCGGCGATCAGCTCGCACGCCTTCGCGGCGGAGGCCATGGCGTTGCCGAACACCGGCGCCGCCTGCACGGCGGCGATGCGGAAGGACCCTGATGTCATGCGTGGATGCTGTCAGGCCAATACGCTCGCGCCGTCACCAGCGAAGGGGAACTCGATGAAGCCGTCGTTGCAGTCGGGCGTGGCAGGAACCGCCACCTACACCGTGACCGCCGAGATGTCGCCGCCCCACCTTCCAACCAAGGTGCTCTCGACACCGAGCATGGTGCAGCTCATCGAGGCCACCTGCCTGCAGACCGCGCAGCTGCACCTCGACGAAGGTGAGACCACGGTCGGCACGCACGTCTGCGTGAGCCACGCCGCGTCCGCGGCGGCAGGCGAGGACGTCGTCGTCACGTGTGACCTCACCGAGATCGATCGGCGCCGGCTCGAGTTCACCATCCGCGTGACCAGTGGCGACAAGGTCCTGTCGGAAGGCACCCACCAACGTTTCGTCGTCAAGACCGCCAGCTTCGGCTGAACGGTCGGCCTGCCGCCGTTCAGGCGGCGGTGGTTCGTGGTCCGGGTGGTCGGGCTGGTCGCAGGTCGTTGTTTGTGCCTAGCTGGTTGGGGCGGCGGTCGTTGGTGCGTCCGGTGTAGTAGTGGGTGCCGTCGGGTCGTTGGAGGGTGATCGTGCGATCGGGTTTCAGACTCAGACGCCATTGTCCTTCGTGCACCAGGTGGTGGTGTTTGGAGCACAGCGGAGGCTGTCGCACGAACTTGTGGGTGCCGAGGCGGCTTAGTTCTCGTTTGGGGGATGGGTGTCGTTCTGCTCAGGTGATGCCGGCGCCGCGGAGTTTGAGGAGATTGTGGGCGGTGCAGATGAGCC
>DATMDV010000495.1:0-4252 GCA_035557475.1 Ilumatobacteraceae bacterium | reverse complement strand
GACCTGCCACAGCAGGTGCCGGACCCGGGCTTCCAACTCCGTCGGATGGAACGGCGTCAGGCAGAAATCGTCGAACAGGTCGTCGCGTAGGTCGAGCTCGGCGAGTTGGGCGCCGGTCACCAGCACCAGGAGGGGGATGACTGACGCCTCGCGCTTGCGGAGCGTGCGGGCGAACGACCACGCCGAATCGGGTTGGACGCTGCAGTCGACGAGGGCCGCGACCCAGCCCGTCGCCGGCTCGTGTTCGGCCGCCTCCTCGACAGATCCGACGGCCTTCCAGCTGTAGCCGGCGAGGTCGAGCGTGCGCGCCAGTTCCGGTGCACCTGGGTCGCCGAACACGGCGAGCATCCCGTGGGCGTCCGGCGCGGCCACGGCTACAACGACCTCAGGTACCGGTCGATCTCGTATGTGCTCACATGCGTCTTGTATCCGCGCCACTCGTTGCGCTTGTTGCGGAGGAACCATTCGAAGATGTGCTCACCGAGTGCCTCGTGGACGAGCTCGGACTTCTCCATCACCTTCAACGCGTCCGAGAGCGACTGCGGCAGCATCGACACCCCGAGCTTGGCGAGCACGTCGTCGCCGATCTCGAACAGGTTGGCGTCGGCTTCGACCGGCAACTCGTAGTCCTCGGTGATGCCACGCATGCCGGCCGCCAGTATCAGGCTGAACGCGAGGTAGGGGTTGCACGCCGGATCGGGCGAGCGGTACTCGATGCGAGTCGCGTTCGGGCTCGACTTCTTCGGCACCGGCACCCGGATCAACCCGCTGCGGTTGTTGCGGGCCCAGCTCACGTGAACGGGCGCCTCGAAGCCCGGCACCAAGCGCTTGTAGCTGTTGACGGTCTGGTTCGTGATCGCCGTGATCTCCGCCGCGTGACGGAGCAAGCCGGCCATGAACGCCTTGGCGACCGGCGACAGGTTGTGCGGGTCGTCGGGGTCGTAGAACGCGTTGTCGTCGCCGGAGAACAACGACATGTGGATGTGCATCCCCGAGCCCTGGACGCCCTCGAGCGGCTTGGGCATGAACGTCGCGTACACGCCCTCACTTGCGGCGACCTCTTTGACGACGAGCCGGAACGTCATCACACTGTCGGCCATCGACAGCGCGTCGGTGTGGCGCAGGTCGATCTCCTGCTGGCTGGGGGCGTCCTCGTGGAAGCTGTACTCGACGGGGATCCCCAGTTGTTCGAGCTTGCGGATGGTCTGCTTGCGCAGGTTGCCGGCCGCGTCATTGGTGGTCAGGTCGAAGAAGCTCCCGTTGTCGAGCGGGCGCGGCGCCTGGCCGGGCTCCGGTTGCTCGAAGTAGAAGAACTCGATGTCCGGCGCGACGTAGAACGTGAACCCCTGCTCGTGGGCGGTGCGCATGTGGCGCCGGAGGACCTGACGGGGATCGCCCTCGAAGGGCTCGCCGTCGAGGCGGTGGATGTCGCAGAACACCCGTGCCTCGGGGGCGTCGCGATCGCCCCACGGGATCAGCTCGAACGTGTCGGGATCGGGGATCGCGAGGACATCTGACTCCTGGACGCGGGAGAAGCCGTCGATCGACGACCCGTCGAACGTCATCCCGTCCTCGAGCGCGTTCTCGAGCTCGGCCGGGCTGATCGCGAAGCTCTTGAGGTTGCCGAGCACGTCGGTGAACCACAGGCGGACGAGTCGAACGCCGCGCTCCTCCACCGTGCGCAGCACGTACTCGCGGTGTTGGTCGAGCATCTCGCTCACCGTCACAGTCTGTCGGTTGTCGGGGGGCTCTGTGTCAAATCCGCGCACCGCGCGGATCGTCATTCAGCGTCACTGCATACGGTGTCGACGATGAGGCGGGTGACGGTGTACGGATCCATGTTGGAGTTCGGCCGGCGATCCTCGGCATAGCCCTTTCCGTCCTTTTCGACCTGCCACGGGATCCGGATCGACGCGCCGCGGTCCGACACGCCGTAGGAGAACTGGTCGTACGGCGCGGTCTCGTGGGCACCCGTGAGGCGTGACTCGATGTCGTGGCCGTAGTTCTTCACGTGGAGCTCGAGCTTCTTGCCGATCGCCTTGCACGCCCGTTCGATGGGGGCGTAGCTCTCGCGCATCGCGAGGGTCGAGAAGTTGGTGTGGGCACCGGCGCCGTTCCAGTCGCCGTGAACCGGCTTGGCGTCGAAGCTGATGATGACGTCGTAGTCCTCGGCGATGCGGTGCAGCAGCCAGCGCGCCACGTACAGCTGGTCGCTCACGTCGAGCGCCCCGAGCGGCCCGATCTGGTACTCCCACTGACCGGGCATCACCTCGGGGTTGGTCCCCGAGATCGCGAGCCCGGCGTCGATGCAGGCCTGGGTGTGCTCCTCGACGATCTCGCGGCCCATGATCTTCCCGGTACCGACGCCGCAGTAATAGGGCCCCTGCGGTTCGGGGAAGCCCCCGCCGACCGGGAACCCGAGCGGTGTGCCGTCGGCGCGCAGCATCGTGTACTCCTGCTCGATGCCGAAGATCATCTCGTGCTTGGCGTACTTCTTGGCGGTCTTGGCGCACGCCGCGCGGGTGTTGGTGGCATGCGGCTTGAGCGTCGTGGCGTCGAGCACCTCGGCCATCACCAGGATGTTCGATCCACCGCGGAGCGGGTCGTGGCACGAGAAGACCGGCTGCAGCACGCAGTCGCTGTGGTCGCCGGTCGCCTGGTTGGTGCTGGAGCCGTCGAACCCCCAGATGGGTGGCGCGCTGACGCCGTCGGGGATGATCTTGGTCTTGCTCCGGAGCTGTGCCGTCGGCTCGGTGCCGTCGAGCCATATGTACTCAGCTTGGTAAGGCACGAATGGTCCTCTCGATCCCCGAACGGGATGGTGTTCGATGGTGGTTGGATGGCGATTTGCCGGCCGACGGCGAGACTGCCAGCGGGCGATTTCCCGGCCGTTGCTCGGATGTGAATGCTGTGTGAATCGACCCGAACCACTCGTCGCGATCGTGCCGGTTACCGTTCTGCCATGCGCCGAGCCACGATCCTCACCATCGTCGCGACCCTGGTACCGGTCGCTGTCGTGGGCGGTCCGTCGACGCCCGTGTCGGCGGCCACCGTCCCGCCAGGATTCACCGATAGCGCCATCTCTGGGTTCTTCTCGCAACCGACCGCGGTCGAGTCACTTCCCGATGGCCGGATCGTGGTGCTCGAACAGGGCGGAACTGTGCGTGCCGGGTTCCCGGGTCAACAGATTTACGACGTGCTGACGCTCCCCAACATCTGTGCCGGCGGCGAGCGCGGCCTACTGGGGTTCACGCATGACCCTGGCTTCCTCACCAACCGCCGCGTCTACGTGTACTACACACGCGACGCGCCCGGCGCCCCGAACGGCTGCGTCAACCGTGTGAGCCGTTTCACGACGTTCGGCGCGGTCGGTGGCGCGATCGATCCGGCGAGCGAGACGGTGCTCGTCGACAACATCTCGTCGCTCGGCGGCAACCACAACGGTGGCGACCTCGACATCGGATCCGACGGCCACCTGTACGTCTCGATCGGCGATGCGGGAAGCGACCCTCGTCCCGGCGGCATCAACGCCGCCCGCGACCTGTCGCTGCTGAACGGCAAGATCCTGCGCATCACGCTCGACGGCCAACCGGCGCCCGGCAACCCGTTGTCCGGTGCCGGCACCGAGCCGTGCGCGACGCGCGGCAACTTGCCGTCGACGCCGACGACGAGCTGCCAGGAGCTCTTCGCTTGGGGGCTCCGTAACCCGTATCGAATCGCGTTCGATCCCAACGGCGGCGGCGACCGCTTCTTCATCAACGACGTCGGCCAGAGCAGCCGCGAGGAGGTCGACGAGGGCGGCATCGGCCGCAACTACGGCTGGAACCTGTGCGAGGGGTTCTGTCCCGGCGGCCCGCCGGCGGGCATCACCGACCCGCTGACCGACTACCCGCGCACGGTGGGCACCGTCATCACGGGCGGGGCGTTCGTGCCCGACGGGTTCTGGCCGGAGGAGTACGACGGCGGGTACTTCTTCGCCGACGCCGGCTCCGGCAGCATCTTCTTCCGGCGCGCCAACGGCACGGTCGATTACGCCACCCCGTGGGCGACCGGTGCCGAGGGGATCGCCGACATGGTGTTCGCGTTCGACGAGGCCGGCCGGATGGCCCTTTACTACACGCTGAACGGCGACATCGACCTGCACAAGATCGTCTGGAACGGCCAGGTCGCGTCACCCACCCCATCGAACCTGGCGTTCAGTGCGATCGCCCCGACTCGCGCCTACGACACCCGCACCGGTCTCGGTGTCACG
>DATMDV010000494.1:0-3064 GCA_035557475.1 Ilumatobacteraceae bacterium | reverse complement strand
GATCCATGCGGGTTTCAGGTCAGGGTAAGGCGGATGCTGCTCGGAGTCGGCGCGGTGTCGTAGGCCAACCAGACGTGGTGGACGGACTGGGTCGGCACGACGATCACGAGCTCGAGTGAGTCGCCAGCGAGCAGGTTGGCGTCGATCATGCCGAGATTGAACGTCATCGTTGTATGGCCCTCGTCAGCGCTGTCTGCGGTTCGCGTCGCGATCCGATGAGGACGCAGCCGCTGCTGGCGCAACTCTGGAGCAGCACGCCGAGTGTGAACGGGCCGGTGTTGTTCTTCGCCGCGGCATGGAGCTCGAGATGGACGGCACCACGCAGGTGCACGCTCTCGGCGGCGTACCAGCGGAACCGCTGCTCACTCTCGGACCCCGAGTTCTTCTCGAGGACCAGTCCGGCATCGTTTCGCGGTCGACGTCGTAGTTCGGACCGACCCTACCGATGGCGGCACTTCGGTGCTCAGCGACAGCACAGGCTGCGATGACACGTCACCCACGAGCGGTCGAACGTATGACCTGCTCAACTGCCATTCTTGGCGAAATCATGGAACACGAAATATTGCCGTCGCGTGGTCTTCCAAGCGGGCTATGCGGGATCGATTCCCGTCACCCGCTCCACGTGAAGGCCCGGTCTGCCGTGCGAAGACCTCCGCCACGCGCCGACCCGCGAGCTTGGACGGGCGGCTCGCGCTGGGGCGGCGCGCCCGACTGAATCGCCGCTCGCGCCGCGGTGCGACACGGATCCGGATCGAGTTCCTTCCGCATCGGACCAGCGACCGGACCGCTGCTACTGTCTCGCAGCAATTGGCGGACAAGGGGGCGCGTGGTGCTTTCGCGAACGAAGTTGACCCGACGGAGCATGATCGGTGGTGTCGGCGCGGCTGGCGTGGCGACAGCCACCGGCCTGAGCCTCGGCACGCAGGCCTACGCCACGGCGGGCGGCCAGGATGGCGAACGGCGCCCGGTGTCGAGTCCGTTCACCGAGTCTACGACCTTGGAGTATCCCGAGGCCTTGGCGAATCCGATCGTGCAGACGCTCGGCGCCATCGACTTCCAGGGCGCGGGCGAGCCCGGGGCCTACGCCTACGCCAGCCCGGGCGGCGTGCTGGTGAGTACGGCACCAGGCACGTGGTTCAACGGCGGCCTGCGCCTGCCGGTGGGGGCAACCATCGTGTCCGCCAGCGTCTACGTGAACCCGAACGGGGTCACCGTGAGTCCGAACCTCAACCGCTACAACCCCCTCAGCACCGACTTCGAGACCCTCGCCTCGGGCACGTCCACCACCGGCACGGCGCGCGAGACGATTGCCATGCCCCTCGCCGCCCCCCACGTCGTCGAGGCCGGGTGGAACTATCGCTTCACCGACGTCCGTCTCGACGTTGGCGGCGCGATCCTCTACGGCGCCCAGGTCACGTACACCATCCCGTCGGATCCGGTTGGCCACTTCGTGCCATTCGTGGGCGTGAACCCGCGTGTCTACGACAGCCGAACGAGCGGGATCAAGCTGGGCGCCAACGAGGAACGCGTGATCCCCCTCGGCGTGCCCGGCAGCGTGCAGGCGGCGGTGTTCAACCTCACCGTCACCCAAACCCAGGCTCAGGGCTTCGTCTCGTGCTTCCGTGCCGACGTCGGCTTCCCGGGTAACTCCAGCATCAACTGGTACGAGCCGGGTGCCGACGTCGCCAACCTGGTCGTGTGCGCCGTGGACCCAGGCGGTCAGATCCGCCTCCGAGGCGGCAGGGACGCCACTCACGTGGTGATCGATCTCATCGGCACGTTCGTCTGACTCGGGGTTCAGCTCGTTCCCACCTCGCCCGAACGCGCCGTGCGGTCCATCCGCGGAGCCTTCGTGCGGGTGACGGCGAACGTGTCACGGTGAGGCCAGCACGACACTTCGGCTGATCATCGACTCCCCGAAAGATCAGCCTTCCAAGCTGGCTACGCGGGCTCGATTCCCGTCACCCGCTCCAACCAACGACGGCCATCCGGCACCGAGTTCAGTCGTAGTAGCGCCGGACACTGGATCCCGTGCGCGTGACATCCGTGCCGTAGATGTGGATCGAGATCGCCGTGGTGCTGGCTGTGTTGTGGACGCGGTGGATGTCGCCGGGTGGCGCGAATCCGCTGACGTCGCCGACGTGGTTGTCGCTGCGGCCGATGAGGTTGAGGTCGGCATCGAACAACTCCTCGTACTCGACGCCCTGGATGACGCCGACCACGCACCACGTCACGTGGTCGTGGATGCGCGTCAGCTGACCGGGCCGCCAGACCGCGGCGATGATCGAGAACGAGCCGTCGGGCTCGACGTGCAGGGTGTGGGTGCGGAAGGCGTCCGGTGATCCGAGGCGTTGCTCGTCGGTCAGCACATCGGGCCCCGGCAGATGCTGGCGCAGCTGTTCGGCGACGAGCCGCGCTGTGTCCGACGGGCTGCCGGGCGCTGCGACGGCCGCCCGAACGCCGTCGAGAAGGTCGTTCAGCTCGAGAATCCGGCGGGTCGTTGTCGTCGTCATTGCCACAGTGTGCGCTCGGGTCGACTCATAGGTCCAATGTCAAATCTTGTGGTGATTCATAACTAGAGTTGATATATGCTCGACGTCACCCGACTGCGCGTCATCGATGCCGTTGCCCGACATGGATCGGTCACCGCCGCTGCGAAGGAGCTGCACTACTCGCAGCCCTCGGTGAGCCACCATCTCGCCCGGCTCGAGGCCGAGACCGGCGCGCAGCTCTGCAACGGGTCGGGCGAGGCATCCGGCTCACCCAGGCCGGACAGCTGCTGGCCGATCGGGCGGCCGAGATCATCGGGCGGATCGATGCCGCCGGCGCCGAACTGTCCGCCCACGTCGGGCTGACCGCCGGGCGGGTGCGCCTCGCCGGATTCTCGTCCGCCCTCGGCTCACTCGTGCCGCGAGCCGTGGGGGCGCTGGCGGGCAGGCACCCAGACCTGCAGGTCACCCTCACCGACGCCCATCCGCCCGAGGCGCTGGAGCTGCTGCGCGCCGGCAAGGTCGACGTCGCGGTCATCTTCCGCTACGACGAGACCGAACCCGAACCGGACAAC
>DATMDV010000493.1:0-11465 GCA_035557475.1 Ilumatobacteraceae bacterium | reverse complement strand
GTCGATCGACCCGTCCGGCGTGTAGGTCCGGTGCATCCCGAACCCGTCGCTGGAGAACTCGGTGCCCCCGGCGCGACCGATCCGGAAGTAGTAGATCTCCTCGTTGTTCACCGGGCACTCGGGCGAGTCGTCGTGGCGATGCGGCGGGTAGCTCGACCAGTTGCCGTCAGGCGTGAGCAACTCGACGCACATCAACTTGTCGGCGTGCTCCCACACCTCGGGGCTCATGAAGTTGGTGACCTGGCGCGTCGCCGGACCGGCCCCGCGGATCTCGACCGCCACGTCCTCCGCCGGTCCGTATCGCGGCACCAGCCGACGATCGCAGCGAGCCGTCGCGAGCGCGACCTCGCCGCCCGACGGCGACACCACGCTCACGGCCGCGTCGCGGGGGATGTAGGCGAAGTCGGTGACCCTGGCGAAGACGGACGAACGGCCGGCGAGCACGTACTGCTCATCGTCGCACTGGACGGATACCGCGGTCGCCGACAGCGGGAGGAGGCACGCTTCCGAGTCGCCGGTCGAGATGGAGCGCTCTACTCCGGGGGCCAACGAGAGCACTCGCAGTCCGGTGAACGACCACCCGGCATCATCGGGATCGAGGGCGACCGGATCGGTGCCGTCGGCGAGCGAACCGTGGGGGCGATGCAGGGTCATGACGGGTTTCCGGGTCGCACGATACGAGCCGCCCGGTCGATGGCGCCGGCGACGTCGCCGTCGGACGGATACAACAACGCCCGCCCGACGACCAGGCCCCGCACGTTCGGGACCTCCATCGCCGCCGACCACGATTCGTACGTCGCCTCCGGATCTGGTCCCGGCGAACCGCCGAGGATCAAGGCGGGCAGCGTCGTGCAGGCCAGCATCCGCGCCGGGTCCTTGGCGGCCGGAACCTTCAACCACGTCGACGAGCTGGTGTAGCCGAGGCTCGCCCCGACGGCGACCGCTCGCAGCAACGCGTCATCGTCGTCGAGGAGCTGGGCCCGGCCGGGCGTCTCGTGGTGGTACGGGAGTGGTTCGACCATGATCGGCAGGCCGAGTCGGGCGCACTCGCTGACCGCACGCGCGCACGCCTCCAGGGTTGGTGCCGTCCCGGCGTCGTCGTCGGCGAGCCGCAACAGGACCTTGCCGCCGTCGAGCCCGCAGTCGGCGATCGCCCGCGCGTCGTACGCCGTCATCCGGTCGTCGAGCTCCCAACTCGCACCCATCAGCCCACCGCGGTTCATCGTGCCGAACGCCAGCTTGCCCTCGAGCGCGCCGAGCAGCGCCAACTCCTCGAGGACGTCAGGGCTGCCGAGCACACCGTCGACACCGGGATGGGCGAGTGCCACGAGCAAGGCGTCGAGCGTGCGGCGCCGGTCGGCCATGGCGAACGGATCGCCGGGCACACCGAGCATGCCTCGTGCCGTGTGATCGGCGGCGACGATGAACAAGCGACCGTCCGTCAGTAGCGGCCGCCGGGCGCGCCCGCGCAACGCGCTGAGGGCGCGCTCGGGGTGATCGCCGCGATCGGCGATCAACCCCAGCCAACGATCATCGGTCAAGGACGTCATCGATCTCCTCCGCGAACGGCATGTCGTCGGCACACATCAGGCGTGACGCCACGATCGCGCCCGCCGCGTTGCCGGCTCGAACGCATTGGACCAGGTCCCAGCCCGACAGCAACCCGTGGCAGAGTGCACCGCCGAACGCATCCCCGGCGCCGAGGCCGCACACCACGTCGACCGGATAGGGGGCGACTCGTTCGCGCGTTCCGTCGGCGTCGGCCACCAACACGCCGTCGCCTCCCAGCTTGACGATCGCCGCTGCGAGGCCGCGCGCCAGGAGCGCGTCGGCCGCCCGATCGGGATCGGACTCGCCGACCGCCACCTCGCACTCGGCGCGGTTGCCGATCGCCAACGTGACCTGGTCGAGCACGAGATCGAGCGCCGCCGTCGCATCCGCCGCGTCGTTCCAGAACTGCGGTCGCCAGTCGAGGTCGAGCACGGTGTGGGTGCGGCGGTCGCGCCACGACAGCAGGTCGTGGATCGTCGTGCGGCTCGGCTCGTCGGAGAGACACGACGTCGTGAACCACAGCACGGGCACGGTCTCGACGACCGAGCGGTCGACGTCGGCGCTCGTGATGTTCATGTCGGGCGCCTTCGGCTCGCGATAGAAGATGATCCGTGGATCGTCGGGGTGCTCGAGCTCGGCGAACGCGAGCGGGGTCAGCAGGTCGGCGTCGGCGCCGACGAAGCGGGTGTCGACGCCGAACGTGTGCTCGAGCGCGCCTCGCACGTATTCGCCGAACGGATCGTCGCCGACCCGGGTGAACACCGCCGTTCGATGGCCGAGGCGGGCACATGCCACGGCAACGTTCGTCGCCGTACCACCGATCGACTTACGGAACGTCTGCACCTCGCGCAGCGGCACTCTGAGCTGCTCGGCGTAGAGGTCGACGCTGATCCGGCCCACCGTGAGCAGCTCGAGGTCGGGCATCGGAGCGGGAACTCAGCGCGTGCCGAGCTCGTGCTCGAGCGTCTCCAGCTCGGCCCCGCCCGCCATCAAGCGGGTCAACTCCTCGCGGTCGATCTCGTGCTTGGCGAAGTCGCCGAGCGAACGGCCGCGGTTGAGGAGAAGGAAACGATCGCCCACCGGGTACGCGTGGTGCGGGTTGTGGGTGATGAAGATCACGCCGAGACCGTGCTCGGCGGCGGCGCGGATGTACTTCAGCACGACGCCCGACTGCTTGACCCCGAGCGCCGACGTGGGTTCGTCGAGGATCAGCACGCGGGCGCCGAAGTAGACCGCGCGCGCGATCGCGACCGACTGGCGCTCACCACCCGACAGCGTCCCCACCGGTTGATCGATGTCGCGCACGTCGATCCCCATCTTCCGCATCTCGATCTTGGCGGCGCGCTTCGCGAACTTGGTGTCCATCCACTTGAACGAGCCGAACCCCTTCTGCGGTTCGGCACCGAGGAAGAAGTTGCGCCACACCGACATCAGCGGCGCCATCGCCAGGTCCTGGAAGACGGTCGCGATGCCGGCTTCGCGTGCCTCCCGCGGCGACTCGAAGTTCACGGGCGACCCGTCGAGCAGGTACTCGCCATCGCTCTGGTGGTGAACGCCCGACAGGATCTTGATGAAGGTCGACTTGCCGGCGCCGTTGTCGCCGAGCACGCACGTGACCTTGCCCGCCGCCGCCGACGTCGAGATGCCTTCCAGCGCCGTCACGTTCCCGAAATACTTCGAGACGTTCCTCAGTTCGAGCAGATCAGACATTTTCGAAAAGCTCCCTTCGGTCGCCTCCGTGCTCGCCGGCTCCGCTGCGCTTTGCCGGCTCACCGAAAGTCACTTACCTTGCTTCTTGGGCCTTGCGGCGGACGAAGTTGTTGACCAGCACGGCGAGCAGGAGCACGCCGCCGATGAACACGAAACGGCCGTCCTGGTTCCATCCGGCGAACGGGATGCCGATCTGCGACATCGCCATCACGATCGCGCCGATCGCGGCACCAGCTGCTGACCCGTAGCCGCCGGTGAGCAGGTTGCCGCCGACGACGGCGGCGATGATGTACTCGAACTCCTCGCCGAGCCCCTGGCTCGACTGCACCGACGTGAAGCGCAGGGCGATCATCATGCCGGCGAAGCACCCGGCGAGCGAGGTGGTCATGAACAACGCCACCTTGACGTTGTTCGCCGGAACGCCGATCGCCCGCGCGGCCTCCTTGTTGCCGCCGACGGCGAAGATCCAGTTGCCGTACTTCGTGCGCAACAGCACGAACGTGGCGATCGCCGTGGCGAGCAGCCACCACAACACCGAGATCCGGAAGTTCTCTCCGGTGAAGAACAGTCGCACGAAGAAGCCGATCGCCAGCAATCCGGCACCTGCGTAGCCGAGCCGGGCGCCGAGCTTGTCGGCCTCGTAGTCCGCCTCTTTGCGTTTGCGCTGACCGGCCTCGACGAACGTGTTGGCGGCGATGCCGATCGCGCCGAGCAGGATCGCCGCGAACAGGCCGGCGCGGAATCGTTCGGCACCCGATCCCGCACGCGTCGCGAACGCCAGCACGACGACTGCAGCACTGGTGAGCAACCCGACCGCCAACTGACCCCGCGGTGAGTGCGTGCCGACCTGGCCGCGCGCCCGCAGCAACGTGAGCACGCCGACTGCCGACAGGATCACGGCGACGAGCGTGCGGAACGCCTGCATCGTCACGAGTTGGGCGAGCGACAGCGTGGCAACCATCGTCACCAGTCCGATCACACCGATGAGGAACACGATCCGCACCCAACCGGCAGCGCTCACCGTGCGCTGGGATTCCTCGTCGCGCACCGAACGCGTGAGGAACGTCGCGGCGAGTGCCAGGCCGGCCACTGCGGCCGCCACGCCGAGCGCGACGCGGCCCCAACTCGGCAGCCACGTCAGCGCTTCCTCCTGCTCCTTGCGGTCGATGGCGAAGATCGTGATGACGGCGAGCGCCACGAGCCCGACACCGAGTGCGATCTGTCGCTCGCTCCCGGCGATCGACAGCGTCCCGTCACCGTCGCGCGGTTCGTAGCGCCACCTCGCAAAGGCGTCGACCGCGGCGATGATCCCGACGCCGCCGAGCACGGAACCGAGCACGTTGCCGCCCACCCCGTCGGTCTGGTGGAGCACGACCAGACCGACGATCGCCGCGGCCAGCCCGATGGCGACCACCAAGAGGGCTGCCGCGCTGGGTTCGGCGCGACGGACGAGTGACTGTTCGAGCAGGCTCCAGGCGATCAACGCCGCGCCGAGGATGCACAGGATCAGAAAGATCGGATCGCGCAGTCCGAACGTCTCCTTGCTGTGGACCGACGCGAAGACCTTGCGGAAGAACTCGTAGCCATCGGCGTCGTCGACGCCGTCGACGGTGACCTTTCCGGCGAGCCGCTTGGAGAACACGAGGTTGGCGCCGCGGAGCACGAAGAACGTGGCGAGGGTCACGATGAAGCTCGGCAGTCCGGTTCGGTTCACGAGCGTGCCGTTCAGCCATCCGATGCAGCCGGCAGCGATGAACGCGGCGGGGATCGCGAGCCACAGGCTCGCCCCGTCACCCATGAAGCTGCGGGCCATCAGTGCGACGAGGATCCCCGTCGCCCCGGTCATCATTCCCGCCGACAGGTCGAACTCACCGCCGATCATCAGCAACGCGACGGCGACCGCCATGATGCCGAGCGGCGCGGCGACGTCGAGGTACGACGCCAATGTCGACACGTTCCCGAACTTCTCGCCGGCGCCCCAGAAGAACGTCCACACGACCACGGCACCGATCAGCGCGCCGATCTCGGGTGAGAGCAGCAGCCGTTGGATCGGTCCCCGGAACGCGAGCCGTTCGTCGCGCGCCGGTTCGGTCGCGGCCGTGACCGCGGTGTCATCACTCATGGTCCCCCCTCGACCTGCAACGTGCGACGACTGTACTGAGCACCAGCTCGGGCCAGGGACGTCGAACGTGTCCCCGGCCCGAGCCGCCCGACCGCCACCGCGAACGAGCCGCGGTGGTGATCGGTCACGAGCTGATGCTCAGCGGGTGCCCGCCGCCACCAGGTCCTTGACCTCGGCGACGTTGCTGTCGTCGACGAAGCCCGGCCCGGTGTACACCGGCAAGCCACCGCCCGTCGTGTTGGCGTTGGTGATGTTGAGGTACAGCATCACGACCGGCAGGTAGCCCTGCAGGTACTGCTGCTGGTCGATGGTGAACGCGATCTCACCGGCTTCGATGGCGTCGAGCAGATCGGTCGACAGGTCGACAGAACCGATCGTCACCTCGCGCCCGGCATCAGCGACGGCGTTGCGGGCGAGCACGGCGCCCACCGGGCCGGTGGCGAAGATGGCGTCGATCGTGTCATCCGCGTCGAGTGCGGCCGCGATCTCCTGCTGCGAGGTCGTGGGATCGGCGTCGCCCGACGTCGTGATGCGGGTGATGCTGCCACCGAAGGTGTCCTCGGCGCCGTCGCAACGGGCCTCGAGACCGACGTTGGCCTGTTCCTGCATGACGCACAACAAGTTGGTGCCTCCGGCCTCGGCCAGCCGCGTCCCTGCGCCCTGCCCGGCGATGAACTCGTCCTGACCGACGTGGGTGATCGCGCCGAACTCCTGGTAGACGTCGGAACCGGAGTTGATCGTGATCACCGGGATGCCGGCGTCGACCGCGGCGAGCACCGAGTCCTGCAGCGCCGACGGGTCGGCGAGTGACACGACGAGCCCGGCGACGCCCTGACCGACGGCGGCATCGATCATCTGCGCCTGCGTCGGTGCGTCGTTGTTGGCACCCTGGTACTGCACCGTGATGCCGAGGTCGGCTCCGGCCTGCTCGGCACCCTTCTGGGCGACCGACCAGAAGATTCCGTCGTCGCCGTGGGTGATGACCGCGATCGTGATGTCCTCACCCTGGACCACGTCGACCGTGTCGCCGGTGGTACCAGCCGTCGTGTCCCCGGGTGCCGCGGTGTCACCACTGGTGTCACCGCTGGTGTCGTCCGTGGTGGTGTCGCCGGAGACGGAGTCGTCCCCGTCGTCGTCACCACCGCACGCTGTCGCGAGCAGACTGAACGCCGCCAGCGACGCCAGCGCGATGCGAGTTTTCTTCATGGTGTTGTGCTCCCCCTCGTGGAGTGTGAGTTACGTGGTTGCCGACTCGGTCGGCGTGTGGATCGATCCAGCGGGTGTCTCCCCCAGGGATCGGAGGTACTCGAGGCTGCGTGCAACCCCGAGCACCGGGCCTTCCCCGGCTGGCGGTACGCCGTCGGTGATGGCCACATCTTGCTCGATCACGAACCAACCGGTGTATCCCCGATCGGTCAGCGACTCGATGACCCGGGCGATCTCGACCATGCCGCCGCCCAACGGCGGGAACAAGCCCGCCTGCGTCGCCGCCATCAAGCCGAGCTCGCCCTGGCGCAATCGTCGAGCGACGGCCGCGTCGACGTCCTTCAGGTGCACGAGCCCGATCCGACCCGCCTGGCGCTCGGCGATCGCAACTGGATCGCTTCCGCCGATCGTCAGGTGGCCGGTGTCGAGGCACAGCGCAACTGCGCACCCGTCGAGGAAGCGTTCGACCTCGTCGGCCTGCTCGATGAACGTGTCGACGTGGGGGTGCAGCACCTGACTGACGCCGTGATCGGCGATCACCCTGTCGAGCTCGTCGAGGCCGGTCAGCAGTGCGTTCCACGCGTCGGCGTCGAGCGGCGGGCGCGACCAGTCGTCGAGATCGGCGACGAGCGCGGTCACGAAGTGCTGGCCGCCGGCGGTCGCGATCGTGTCGGCGATCCGTGCGGCACGCTCACGCATCTCCTCACGCCTCGACGCGTCGTGGAGCACGAGCGGAACGAATCCGCCGACGAGCGACAGGCCGTACGAGTCGAGGGTGGACCGCAGCTGGCGCGGATCGGCCGGGAGCCATCCCAGCGCGCCCTGCTCCATCGCCGTGAGACCGAGTCCGGCGGCCTCGGTGAGCACCCGATCGACGGGCAACTGCAGGCCCCATCCCGGCACCTCGCAGATCCCCCACGAGATCGGCGCGCCGGCAACACGGTCCATCAAGGCGGTCATCTACATCCATTTACCGGGCGGGCTGTTAGAGCGCTCTAACACTACGCCACTCGTCGAGGGTGTCAAGGCTGCGACGTCCGGTAAGAATCTCGCCGTGGCCGACGACCCGACGATGGACGACGTCGCCGCCGCGGCGGGCGTGTCGCGGGCGCTCGTGTCGCTTGTCATGCGCGGCTCACCGCGCGTCAGCGATCGATCGCGGGCGGCCGTGCGCCAAGCGGCCGCACGCCTCGGCTACCGACCCAACCTGGCCGCGCGGAACCTCGCCAGTGGGCGCACGTCGACGTTCGGCGTCTTGCTCAACGACCTGCACAACCCGTGGTTCGCGGAGATCGCCGACGGGATCCACGATGCCGCCGATGGCGCCGGATACCAGATCATCATCGCCAACGGCCGGCGCTCGGCGGCGACGGAGGATCGCGCCGTCGAGTCGTTCCTCGCCTACCGGGTCGACGGCATGATCCTCGCCGGTTGCCGCCTCCCCGCCGGGCGCATCGATGGCCTCGGTGCCAAGACCGCCGTCGTGTCGGTGGGTCGGCCGCTGCGATCGAGCCACGTCGACACCGTCAACACCGACGAGCGGCTCGGCTCCGAATTGGCGGTGCGACACCTCGCCGACCTCGGGCACCGCGACATCGCCCACATCGACGGCGGCCGCGGTGCCGGCGCGGCGCCTCGGAAGGCGGGTTACCTGGCGGCGATGAACGCCGCCGGTCTGGGCGCCCGGTGCCGCGTCGTGGCGGGTGACTTCACCGAGGAAGCGGGGGTCCACGGCGTCGAGGTGCTGCTCGCGGCGGGTCGGTTCCCGACCGCGATCTACACCGCCAACGACCTGAGCGCGATCGGCGCCCTCGACCGGCTCGAGGACGAGGGGCTGTCGGTGCCCGGCGACGTCTCGCTGGTCGGGTTCGACAACACCGCGCTCGCCGCCCTCCACCACATCGGGTTGACGACGATCGACCAACCGCGAGCGACGATGGGCGCGCTCGCCGTCCATCTGCTGCTCGAGCGGTTGGAGCGCCGCACGATCGTGCGCCGGGAGGTCGTGCCACCCTCGATCGTGGTGCGCTCGACGAGCGGTCCGGCGCATGCGTGACCACGTGATCGGTTCCGTCGCCGGCGTGATGCCGCTCGCCCTGATCGCGACGATCGGACTCGCGGCGTGTGGTGACGACCCCGACCCGGCGCTCCCGACGCAGGCCGCGGTCGAGGTCGTCACCACCGGCTGTGGGCCGATCGCCGGCCGCGGCGACGGCCTCGTCGTCGCGCCCGGCCGGGTGCTCACCGCCGCCCACGTGGTGGCCGGTTCGGACCACGTCCAGGTCAGCACCCTGTCGGGGACGACGAGCGCCGAGGTCACCGTGTTCGACCCCGCCAACGACGTCGCTGTGCTCGCCATCAATCCGCTGTTCGCACCCGCGATCCCGATCGGTACTGCGGACGTCGACGACCGCGGCGTCGTGGTGGTTTACCGGGACGGCGCGCCGACCCTGGTGCCGGTCCGCATCGTCGAGGTCGTGACGATCCGCACTCAGGACATCTACCTCGACACGATCAACGACCGTCCCGGCTATGAGCTCGAGGCCGTGATCGTCCCCGGCGACTCCGGCGGTGTGGTCGTGGTCGATCACCGGGCTGTCGCCATGGTGTGGGCGCGCAGCCGGCGCTCCGACACGAGGGCCTGGTCGGTCGATGCGCTCGTCGTCGCCGATCGTCTCGTCAGCTCCGAACCGGTCGACACCGGCGAGTGCACGAGCTAGCGCGCTGCGCCTGTCGCCCGACCACGGTTCTGGGCTGCTGATCCTTTCGGCACCCGCACGAATCAGCCACCCAGAACGGCCGAGCGCCAGGTCGGAGCGCCGGTCAGACCCGGAGTTCGGGTTCCGACCAGAAGCCGGGCAACGCCGTCGCCCGGCCACGGGCGTACTCGCCGATGCGTTCGAGGGCGGCCGGATCGAAGACATCGATCACGTCGAACACCGCCGCCGACCCAGCTGAACGCAGCGCGAGGTCGAACTCGCTCCTCGGCCGCGGGATCGCCGACGTGAGCACGAGCACCCGCTCACCGGCGCCGCGCAGCGCGTGGGCCCGGCCGAGTGTGCGCCACACAGAGTCGGTCGACGTCAGACCACCGCGATGGGTGACGAACGGGCCGCCCTGCTCGATGACGAACCGGCCACCCTCGACGTCGAGGACGACCGCCGGCACAACCACTCCGGTGCCCTTCAACCTGACGTCACGGGCCTCGATCGCGAACCCCGCACCGGCGAGCACCCGTTCGACGATGTCCTTGCCGGATGCGCCGGTGCCAACTGGTCGGTCCGCCGGCTCGCCCTCCTCGAGCACGCGGGCGCGCGCCAGCTCGACGTAGCCGGCGTCGAGGTCGTACCCGACGTATCGCCGGCCGAGACGCGACGCGGCGACGAGCGTCGACCCGCTGCCCATGAACGGGTCGAGCACGAGGTCGTCGGCGAACGTGTAGAGCTCGATCAGCTTCTCAGGGAGCTCGACTGGGAACGGCGCCGGGTGACCGACCCGGCGGGCACTCTCCGATGGCAGTTGCCACACGTCGAGCGTCAGCGCCATGAAGTCCTCGGCCGAGATCGTGGTCTCGGACGGGAGCCCCTCCTCACGCCGCTGGTCGACCTTGCGGGCCCGCTCGAAGCGACCCTTGCTGGCCACGATGATGCGTTCCGTGACGTCGCGCAGCACCGGGTTGGTGGGGCTGCGGAACGAGCCCCACGCGCACGAGCCACTCGCCCCGACGCCCTTCTGCCACACGATCTCACCACGCAGCAGGAGACCGAGGCGGTCCTGCAGGATGTGGACGACGTCAGACGACAGGCTGCGATAGGGCTTCCGTCCGAGGTTGGCGACGTTGGCTGCGATCCGACCGCCGGGCTCGAGCACGCGAACGCAATCGGCGAAGACATCGGCGAGCAACTCGAGGTACTCGAGATACGAGCTCGGCACACCGTCGCGCTCGAGCTCCTCCTCGTACTGCTTGCCGGCGAAGTACGGCGGCGACGTCACCACGAGAGCGACCGAGTTCTCGGCGAGGGTGTGCATGTTGCGCGCATCGCCGCACACGAACGGCTCGTCGACGGGCTTGGGCGGCAGCACGGTCGCATCGTCGTCGAGCACCGGCGGTTCGAACCGCCCGTAGAAGCCCGACGCGTCGTGCGACTCGCGGCGGCTGACGCCGAAGTTCGACGTCGTCGTCCTTCGCCGCTCGTCCACGCGGCGAATGGTACGGGACCATGCCGGCGACCCGACGGACATCGACCGGGATCGCCCGGATCGACCTAGTGAACGGGCGGCCCGAGCACCCGATCGAGGTACTCGTTGCGGAACGTCCCGCCCGGATCGAGCTCGGCCCTGGCCGCCACGAACTGATCCCATTGCGGGTAACGGGTCCGCAGCGTCGCCGCCGACTGGTAGTGCAGCTTCCCCCAGTGCGGCCGGCCCTCGTAGTCGTCCATGATCGCCTCGACGCCCTGGAAGTACGCCTCGTACGGGGCGCCGCGGTACTGGTGCACCGCGATCCATCCGTTGGCCCGGCCGTGACCGGTCGACAACGAGATGTCGTCGGCCGCCGACACCCGCACCTCGATCGGGAACAGCGGTGGGAACGAGAGCGTGGCCGTCAGGTCACGGACACGCCGGACAGCGTCCGGGATCGCCTCGACCGGGATGCCGTACTCCATCTCGACGAAGCGCACCCGGCGCGGACTGCAGAAGACCCGGTCGCTGCGGTCGACGAACTCGCGCTCCGTCGCCGCTGACGCGACGAGCTTGGCGACCTTCGGCGCCATCGCCGGGAACCGCCGGCCGACCCGGCACACCGTGCCGAAGGCGAGGTTCTCGCCGATCCACTTGTCGCGCACGTACGCCAATCGACCCTGCGGCGCCGCGG
>DATMDV010000492.1:0-5470 GCA_035557475.1 Ilumatobacteraceae bacterium | reverse complement strand
GGATGCCGGCGGTGCTCTGCGCGATCGGCCCCGTGCAAGACGTCATCGACCTCAACCCGGGCGTCGCAGCCGCCGTCGTCGAAGCCCTCGAGAGCTGGGCCGATGCGCCATTTCTCTATGCGGGAGGCGAGGCGCCTCCGGCGCCGCCTCCCGAACCGGGTGTTCACCTCTGACGTGATCGGGAGTCGAAGCGCCTACGGCGCCGCCTCCCGAACCCGAGCTCACCTCTGAACGACGGGTTTGGCCACCGGGTTACGTCCGTGCCCGCGACTGACCGTACGGTTTCGGCCGTGCTTCACGTTTCGTGGCGTGATCCACAGCCGTGTACCTCAGGGTGACGCCTTGAAGTGCCCGCTGAGCGCCGCCTGCCGAGTCCCACATCCAGGGGTGACGCGGTCGGAATTCACCGTCATCCACAGGGTTCTGCACACCTGTGCGTAACCCTCACGCGTAGCTTCAATCGGGGTCGTGGGTGATTTGGCGGTAGATGCGCTCGAGATCCTCGAGGTCGGCGAACTCGATCGACACCTTGCCCCGCTTCACTCCCATCTGCACCGCGACACGCGTGTCGAGGTAGCCGGCGAGCAGCTCCTCGAGCTCCAGCAGACCGGGGGGACGCAACTTCGTCGACGGCGTCAGACCGGCACCGTCGATCGTGCCCGTGCCCGGCCGTGGACCGCCGTCGGGCGCCGCCGGCTCGGGTGCCGGCATGACGCCGCCATGGCGGACTGCCTCCTCGACGGTGCGCACCGTCCAGCCCTCCTCGACGATGAGCCGCGCGAGCTCTTCTTGCAGCACCCGGTCGGGCGTTCCCAAAAGGGCCCGGGCATGGCCGGCCGACAGCTTGCCGTCGGCGAGGTAGTGCTGCACGGCCGGTGGCAACCCGAGCAGCCGCAGTGTGTTGCTGACCGCCGAGCGACTCTTGCCGATCCGGTCGGCCACTTGCTCGTGGGTGAGGCCGAAGTCCTCGATCAGCTGCTGGAACGCGGCAGCCTCCTCGAGCGGCGTCAGGTCCTGACGATGGAGGTTCTCGATCAACGCCTTTTCGACCGAGCCGAGGTCGTCGCCCGTGCGCACGATCGCCGGGATGGTTGCCAGACCGGCCCGACCGGCGGCCCGCCACCGGCGTTCGCCGGCGATCAACTCGAACCGGTCGTCTTCGACCGGGCGCACCAGGATCGGTTGGAGGACACCGATCTGGGCGATCGAGGAGGCCAACTCGATGAGCGATTCCTCGTCGAAGTGGACCCTCGGCTGGTGGGGATTGGGGTTGATGTCCGAGACCGGGATATCGGTGAGGTACGGGCGATCCGCCCCGTTCGACGGCGCCCCGCCCTCGACCGGCCCGGGCGGGATCAATGAGCTGAGCCCTCGGCCGAGTCCGCTACGCCGCGCCATCGTGGACCTCCTTGGCGACGTCGCGGTACGCGATCGCGCCCCGGGACTTCGAATCGAACGTGATGATGGGCTGCCCGAACGAGGGCGCCTCCGACAGCCGAACGTTGCGCGGCACCACCGCCTTCACGACTTTGTCGCCGAAGTGAGCACGGACCTCGTCGACCACCTGATCGGCGAGCTTGGTCCTGGCGTCGTACATCACGCACACGATCGTCGAGACTTCGAGCGTCGGATTCAGGTTGCGCCGGACCAAGTCGACGTTGCGCAGCAACTGACCGAGGCCTTCGAGCGCGTAGTACTCGCACTGGATCGGCACGAGCACCTCGGATGCGGCTGCCAGACCGTTGACGGTCAGCAACCCGAGCGTCGGTGGACAGTCGATGAGGATGTAGTCGTAGTCACCGAGCACGGCCTCGATCGCGCGCCGCAAACGCGTTTCGCGGCTGAACGTCGAAACCAGCTCGATCTCTGCACCGGCCAGATCAAGGCTTGCGGGCGCAACGAAGAGGTGCTTGACGTCGGTCGGTTCGACCACGTTCTCGATCGGAACGTCGTGCATCAGCACGTGGTACATCGAGCTCTCGAGACCGCGGTTCTCGATGCCGAGCCCGGTCGAGGCGTTGCCCTGCGGGTCGAGGTCGATGATCAGCGTCCGCAGACCGAGCTCGGCAAGGCAGGCGCCGACGTTGATCGCGGTCGTCGTCTTGCCAACCCCGCCCTTCTGGTTGGCGACGGCGATCACCCTCGGGAGCGACCGCCCGCTCGTGGGCGGGTCCGGCTCAGGCTCCACGATCTGCACAGACTGGTCGCTCGGAGCTTCCTCGATCATGGACTCCCGGCGACCGAACCACGCGTGTCGTCCCACCCCCAAAGTGTTTCACGTGGAACGCGCCGAACTGCGGATTTCCGCTGATGTCCCTCATCCGGCGCGCTCCCCAAGTTGCCAATTGTTCCACGTGAAACACTCCGTCCGGTCCCGCACGCTGCTCAAACGCGTCGGGGGCGTCCCCCAACGTTCCCAGATCCACTTTGTCCGGATTCGTGCACGCCCGTGTGCGCGCTCGGACGTTCTGTGCGGATTGGGGCGCACGAAAGAAGCGGCGGCGGTGGTCGTCGGGCCGGGCGCGGTCCGTTCCCGACGTCACGACGTCGTCGATCCGGACGCACTGGTGAAGACGGTGACCGCGCCCTGACGACGATGGACGAGTCCCAGCCGCGCCACCTGGTCGGGCGACCAGCGGTCACCCTCCGGCGGCTCGCTGATCACGATCCGGCCGCTCGGACGCACGATCTTGGCCGCGACGTCGAGGGTGCGCGATGGCGGGCCATACCCGCGCGCCACCACGGCGTCGAACTGCTCGCCGGCGGCGACCAACGCGCTGGTGTCGCAACAGCGGACTGTCACCCGGTCCCGGAGCCCGAGCGCGGTCACCGACCGGGCGAGGAAGTCGGCGCACTTCTGGCGTCGGTCGACCAGCGTCACCGCCAGATCCGGACGGTCGTTGGCGACGACCAATCCGGGAATGCCTCCCCCACTGCCGATGTCGACCACCGTCAACCCGCCCGCCCACGAATCGAACCTTTCGTCCGTCGGATCGCCTGGCGCACCGTGTGTCGCCAGCGCGCGAACGAACTCGCGGGCGTGTTCGACGACTTCGTCGACTGGGCGCGCCCCGAGGAAGCCGAACCGTTGCGCCGCCCGCAACGCGTCCAGCAGGCCGCTGATCGACCCGTCGGCGGCCTGTCCGACGTTCAGGACAGCGTCACCACGACTCGGCGGGTGGGGTCGTCGCCTTCGGAATGGCTGCCCACCCCGTCGATGGTGGCCAGCACGTCATGGATGATCTTGCGGTCGGCCGACGGCATCGGCTCAAGCGCTAGGGCGTTTCCGCTCTCGACCACCTGGGCGGCCACGCTGCGGGCGAAGCGCTCGAGCGCGGCGCGACGACGCTCGCGGTAGCCGGCAACGTCGACCCGCAGGCGCGTCTCGTGATCACCGAGCCGGCGTTGGGCCGCGACACGGGCGAGATCCTGGACGGCCGCGAGCGTGCGGCCGCCGGGCCCGATCAGCAGTCCGAGATCGTCACCCGCCACGGAAACCTCGAACTCGCTGTCGACCGACGCCAGCTCGGTCGTGCCTTGAAGGCCGAACGCATCGACGAGACCCTCGACGAAGGCGACCGCCGCGGCGCCGACGGCGGCGGGATCGACGGGCGGGTCCTGGGGTCCGTCCGCGCTGTCCGGCCGGCGACCGCCGTCGTCGCTGCGGGGGCCGCGCGACCGCTCGCTGGAACGGTCGCGGGGCGTCCGCTCACGGACCGGGCGGTCGCGTCCGGGCTCCGGCGACCGCCGGGCCGGCCGGGCCTCGGTGCGAGCGGGTGTGCCGGCATCGTCGTCGGTGGCCCCGGGACGCGTCTCGTGGCGTGGTCCAGAACGATCGCCCCGTCCGCGCTTGCGCTCCTGTTTCGGACGCGCCTCCGTCGGACGGATGCGAGCACGAACCCTCGCCTCGCCGCGAATCAGCCCGAACAACCCGTTTCTCGGTTCCTCCAGAATCTCGAACTCAGCGTCGTCGTCAGCGACCCCGAGCCGATCGAGGGCCGTCTCCTTGGCCTCGGCGACCGTCTTGCCCGTTGTCTCCACCCATTCCATGTCTGCTCCGTTCGTGCTGATCTCAACGCTTCTTGCGGCTCTTGGGACGATTGCCACCCGGCCGCGAGGCTGAAGCGCGATTGGTCGGTGTCGGTCGGCTCTTGGGCGCGGTCGTGCGCCTGGTGTCGGCGGGACGGGCCGGACCGGCCGCATCGTCGGGCTTGCCCCGGGACTTGCCCGACGTCGGCTTCCCGCCGGACTGCTTGCCGGCCGCCTGCTTGCTGCCACCCGGCCGGCCGCCCGAACGTTGCGACTTCGGATCGGCGAGGTCCCGGCGTGCCTGCGCCAGCATTCCACCGCCGCCTCCGTCGAGCTTGGCGATCTCTCGGGCCTGTTCGCCCGCCCGCTGGGCCTGACGGCCGAGCGCCTCGTCGTGGCCGTAGAAGCGCTTCGTGATGTAGACCTGCTGCAGGATCCGCAACACCGATTGCACGATGTAATAGATCACGAGGCCGAGCAGGAAGAAGATCTGGAAGATCGCGAAGACGACCGGCAGGTACTGCATCAGCTTCTGCTGGCCGGGCGACATCGTGGGACTCACGGCAGCGCGGGCGGCGACCATCCGCTGCTGGAAGAAGTACAGCCCGCCGAGCACGACGACGAGCAGCGCGTACAGGAGACCCTTGCCGAAGTTGTCACCGAGCGCCTCGGCCGGCGACAGCGCCAGATCGAGCCCGAACGAGTTCATCTCGGTCTTGCGCACCAGCGCCTGGAACAGGTCGGAATCGTTGGCGAGGTAGCGGGGGAGGAATCCGACCCGCTCGGGATTCTCGGCATTGCCGGCGCGAAGGACCGCCCTGGCGACGAGCTCGTTCGGTCCACCCGGCTCATACGTCAGGCCGTGGAGGATCCGGAACATGATGATGAACACCGGCATCTGGGCCACCAGCGGCAGGCATGAGGCCATCGGATTGACCTTGTGCTCTTGGTAGAGCTTCATCATCTCTTCGTTGAGCTTCTGCCGATCGCCGCGATGCTCGGCTTGGAGCTTGCGCATCTCGGGCGCCAGGCGCTGCATCTCGAGCATCCCCTTGGTGCTCTTCAAGTTGAGCGGGGTCACGAGGATCATGACCAACACCGCGATCAGGGCGATCGCCGCCCAGTAGCTGTTGGTGAAGCTGTAGAACCAGTCGAGTACCCAGGCGGGAACTTCGAACACACCAGCGATCATCGGATCAGGCTTTCTGAAGGGGGAGTTGCGTCGGGCACTGGGTCGAACCCGCACGGACCGAACGGGCGGCAGCGGGCGAGGCGACGCAGGGTGAGGAGCAGGCCCCGCCTGGCGCCATGGACCTCCAGCGCCTCGTGGGCGTAGCTCGAGCACGACGGATAGAACCGGCACGGCGATGGCCGACCTTCGAAGGCCCGCTGATACCAGCTGATCGCCGCCAGCAGCCGTGCCTGCGCGCGGGTCACCGGG
>DATMDV010000491.1:0-11372 GCA_035557475.1 Ilumatobacteraceae bacterium | reverse complement strand
GCCCGGGTACGACGTGGTGATGCGCGAACTGCCGGCGATGTTGCCCATCGGGCGCCGGCTCATCCGGCGGCGCGCCGGAGCGACGACCGCCGGCTGACCTCCGCCCTTGGCGGAGATGCCGCCCTTGGCGCCGAGGATGCCGTCTTCTCGACGGCGCGGGCGCCGAGCGTGCTCGCCTTCGCGAACAGCCCGGTGTCACCCGCGGCCTTCAGGTTGTCGTTCCAGCTGAGCAGAGAGATTCGCCCTTCGCTCGAGTCGCTCAGCGCGATGAGCCGCGGGTGACGGCGTGGAATCGTCGGCCGGTAACGATCTCCGGTTCGATCCGAACGATCTCGGGTTTGGGCGCCGCGTGCCACGGGAAGAGGGGAAGGTCGTCGGCCTCGATGTAGTCCTTCATGCTCTCAATGCGTCGAGCGACTCCCTTGACGACGACACTCCAGGCCGTCGTGTCGACCGTGTCGTACCCGTCGATCTCGAACGCAACGCCGCAGCCCAACACCGCGGCGGCGAGTTTCGTGCCGGGCGCACTCCGAAACACGATCGAGCCATGATCGACGATGTAGTTGATCGGGAAGATGTCGGGGGTGTCGGCAAGAGCGACGGCCAGGCGACCGACCACCTCGCGGCGCAGCAGGTCCCAACATTCGGACAGCGACAGGTTCTCCACGGGAATCGATAGTGCAGCCATGACCCATCGTTGGCTCCGAACGACGGCGGGGACCAGAGGCGAACGTCACAGACATCGGCGATGTAGCAAGAGGCCGCGTGATGGCTTCGAGGAGCGGCGCGTCCAGGGTCACCGTTGGGTGGTCGGCCAGGCCAACTCGGTCAGCATGACTCGACCGACCACCCGACGTCCAGGAGTCATGGCGGGGTGGTCACACGTCCTACGGATGAACGACGGCCGACATCACAGCGGTCAGCTCGTCGTCGCGTTGGACTAATCGACCGGCTGGAAATAGTGCTCGTTGAGCCAGTGGGCAACCTTCTTGCCGATCGTCGCGCCTTGTTCGTCGGCGTTCCGGAAATGAATGCCACCCCAGACGCGGGCGTCGATGATCTCCTTCATCGCCTGGGAGAAGCGCTCGAAGTGGCGTGGCTGGCCTGGGAAGCGGCCGGAGTGCATGTCGAACGCGATCCTGTCGGTTCCGAAGAAGGCCCGTGCGCTGTGCAAGACGGCGCCGCTGAGGCAGCCGTGGCCGGAGGGATGGTCCGGGAACGGCGGCGTCGACAGTGGCGGCACGGTCGCGGTGGCCGGGTCGAACAGCGACCGCCAGGTGGGATCGGCGACGGTCTTGCGGTTCCCGTCGGTGTCGGCTTCGCGGATTGCTGCCTTCGGGCGCCAGAAGTTCCAGTAGTACTTGTCGTTCCAGCAGGCGATGGCGCCGTCGGCGGCGGCGAGATTGGCCATCGCCATGAGCCGGGCGGTGTCGACCGTGTCGACGTCGTGCTCCACGGACAGGTCGCGGAGCAGACGGTTCCACAACGGCGCCGGGGCGAACTGCCAGAAGATCGCGGCGTTGGTCTGGTCCGCGGTGCGGACCGTGCTGGTCAGCGAGCCGAGCTCTTTGACCTCCTTGAAGTCCTTCCAATAGGCGGTGCTGGTCAGTCGATCGGGCCCGTTCGAGCGGAACTGTGCCGGGTCTTGAATGAGGAACGGCTCGAGCTGGCCGACCCACGCGTCAGGGTCCAGGACGCCGTCCTCTGGCCGCCAGTCGCCCGGGCCGGTTCCGATGTCGAACACGAATGGGTCCATGAACCCGTCGTCCGTCCGGGCAGTGATCATCGCCGTCGCGGCTGCCTCGCCGGCGCGGACGCCTTCGTCCGCCCCGTCGAGGATCCCCGCCATCGTCGCCGCGTACAGCGTGTCGAGGCCTGGCTTCCGGGCGTCGGCGACGATCGATACCAGTACGTGGTGGGCGGCGGTGGCGATCGCCGCGTCGTACGACGCCTCTGGGTCGATGTCCAGTGCGTCGACATCGAGCAGATACGGCTGGTGACCGCGGTCGATGGCGTTCACTGCGTCGTACACCGCGCCCTGCACCATCGCCATGCCCCTGCTCTGGCCGTGCGCCGTCGGCCGCACCAGGACCGCCTCGCCCTGGGCGATGATGTTCCACTCCAGCAGTACGTCAGTGCCCGCAGCTGCCACGGTGGGGGTATCGACGACTGAGGCGCCGGACACCGCGGGCGCCGCGGAGGCAACAGCGAGCGCGGCGCATACACCCATTGCAATCGGGACCCGAAGGCTCCCGCCCCACCGCCGCGGCCGCTGATCCTGAACGTTGCGATTCGTCATGTCCCTCTCCTCGTCATGTCCCTCTCCTCGAGGGTTGCGATTGCGAATCCGAGTCGGCGCTCGGCCGGCGACGAGCTCGCCAGGCAGGCGGCGTGGGTGGCTGGATGCAGACGTGTTCACGACCGACATCGGAACGACGTCGGCCCGGCTTCCTCGTGCAAGCACCTCCTCGCAGGCTTGGGCGACTCGCCGTGCCCTGCTGTGGTCGCCGATGACACCGGGCCGACCAGCAACACCCCTCGATCACGACGCTTCGCGTGTTCGCCGTTCACTTTGCGCCGATGTCGTCGTCCGGGCAAGGGCGCAGTACAGGAATCTGTCCAGCGAAGACGATCGGGACCGTCACTCGCTCGGGTGCATCGACTCGTCCGCAGAGCGAGAACCCCACGCCCAGCTCGCGGTTAGACCCCGCAGGCACGCTCGAGCATGAGGGCGAAGACCGCGAGTTCCTGGCGTTCGATGTGGGTCGCCCGACGTCGATATCCGCGCCATCTCGACTCCCTCCTGCAGGTAGATGAACTCGAGCCGGCCGTCGGTGTCGGACTCCCACATGGCCGAGATGCGGAAGTCGTACGACTCCATGATTCGCACGGCGTGATCTCGAAAGCGCGCATGGAACGCCACGCGCTTGGTCCGATCGATCTCGTAGATGCGCAGCTGATGGATCGTCACGGAAGCTGCTGAGTCCACGGTGTTCGACTCAGACGGCGGCGGCCGCTTCGGCTCGGCTCAGGCGGTCGCGAGCTTGCCGAGGATGTGGTCCATGACGGCGGTGTGCTCGGCTTGCGGGCTGAACAGGATCAGCTCGGCGTCGCGGTCGACTCGGACGCTGTGCCCGGGCGGCCAATGGAAGACGTCGCCGGTGGTGCATCCTTCGTTGGATCCGTCGCGATACGTGACGACGACGTCGCCGGTGATCACGTAGCCCCAATGGGCGGAGTGGCAGACGTCGTCGTCGAGGCCGGCGAGCAACGGCGCCAGGTCGGTTCCCGCGTTCAGCGTGAAGTACTCGGCTCCGATGGCGCCATCGGCGACGCCGAAGTCGGGGAGTTGGCGGGCGATGGCTCCGGGCGCGTTGATCTTGACGGGAATCGAATCCTTGGCGACGTGCATGTGTCCTCCTGGGCTGGTACTCGCAATGCGAGCAACTATACTACTCGCAACGAGAGTAATCAAGGCAAATACACGCGCGGGTCACCGAGGCCGGTGTCGGTCGCTGATCGCTTCCAGCCGGGCTCGGGTGGCGGCGGTGTTGGACGGGTCGGCCTGGTCTCGCCAGCCACGCGCTTCGTTCGCGGTTGCGCTCGCGAACGTCTCGACGTCCGCGAGCAGACGGGTGGTGGCGTCGATCACGAGGGCGACCAGATGCAGTCGTTCGGGGAACATCGGTCGACCGCGAAACTCCAACCGTTCGTCCTGTCCGCCCACGCCGTGTTCGAGCATCCACAATGGGCCACCCTCGGCGAGGTACTCATCGACGAAGCCGAGCAGTTCGTCGAGCATCGAACGCGCCGCGGTCGCGGTCGCGTCCATCGACGTGATCATGTCGTGGAGCGTGCCGTGATCGCTGAAGAACAACCGCAACAGACCCTCGACCTCGAAGTGGGGCTCCTGCGGCGGCGTCGCCAGCCAAGTCCGCAAGGCCGACTCGCCGGCGGGCGTGATCGTGTATCGCTTCCGAGACCGTCCGCCTGAAGGCTCGACCTCGACGTCGGCCCAGCCGAGCTCGACCAGACGCTTCTGCTCTCGGTAGAGGTGCCCCTCCGAAGACGACCACACGAACCGCAACGACCGGCGCATCTGCTTGGCCAGCTCATATCCCGTCCATGACCGCACTGCCAACAGCCCGAGCAGACCGAATGTGGTGGGCGACGTTGCCATCGTGACATTCTATGGTCGCAATGCGAGCATAGAGAGTGACCGACACCGCAGGAAGGCCGACACCGCAAGAAGGAGCCTCGATGAGCATCGGGACGATGCGATGTGTTGCGATCAACGTGACCGACTTCGCCGTCGGCTACGAGTTCTGGTCGGCCGTCACGGGCTACGAGATCCTGGGTCCCGAACACGGCTGGCACGGATGGCTCGGCTTCCTCGGTACCAACGAGCCGCGCAAGCACGAAATGATTCTCGTCAACACCGATGCTGCACCGATCCACGCCGAGGCACCCACCCACCACCAGACCAACCGGGTCCACATCGACATCACGCCCAACGACGGTGTCGACGCCGCGATCGAACGGATCCTCGAGCTGGGTGGGTCCGTGAAGAAGCCGCCCAGCCTCTATCCACGCCCCGGGTCCTACGGCGGCGATGCACCGGCGATCGACTGGGCGGTGATGCAGGACCCGTTCGGCAACGAGTTCTGTCTGGTCCACGACCTCACCGCCGAACAGTCAGCGGCGGCCATGCACGCTGCCAGCCGTGGAGCGACCGCCGATCACGATCTTCGCGCCGCCGCTGGACAAACCGCACGCCTCGACAACGACACGGACTGACCCAGGAATGGAGCATCGTCTGATCGACGAGTGCACCTCTAGCGGAGGGCTGCCGGTTCGGCGAGGCTCCACTCGCGATCGATGTCGATCCGAATCCAGCGCTCTCCGGTCGACACGTCGAGGATCGCTTGCTTGCAGTCGGACCGTTGCCAGCGGTCACACGCTCGCTTCGCATCTTCGAGCGCATCGAACTGCTCACGATGATCCAGCCCTCGGCGTCGGCCCCGGGGCGGGCCGGCCCGGTGCTCCGCGATGTACAGCGACACGTCAGCCACCCTCGACCGACGGCTCGAACATCGACATCCGCGTCTTGTCGTCGACGAACGCCGTCGCGGCACTGTGTCGTATCGATTCGATCGCGAGTTCAGCACCGTCCCGCGTCGCATAGGAGTCGCTCAGGGCGACGACCTCGCCAGATGCTGACTTGAGTTGGAACCGGTAAAAGCCCGCGTCATCTCGGAACAGCTCGAAGATCGCTGACATTGACGAGCCTCCATTCGACCGACGCCCCAAGGTCCGGAGGACGCCGCACCAGCACCATAGACCGGTGCGCGCGGCATTTCACCCGAACGGATCAAAATGTGTTCGGCCTCGGCCGGAGTGGCGACTACTCCTCGTCGACGGTGGCTCCGGCGATGACCTCGTCGATCCAGCCGAGTGCCGCAATCGCGGCAGGAAACCCGCGCGTGGTGATCGCGCACAACCCGACCTGACGGACGTCGTCGGCACCGGCGCCGGCGGCGAGCGCGCGTCGTGTGTTGGATCGGACCGACCCTTCGGCGAGGGCGCCGACGGCGATGCCGAGCGTGACGAGCCGCAATGTCCGTTCGTCGAGGCTCCCGGCAGCGGATACCGCTTTGGCCACGGAATCTTGCGCGGCGGCGACGGACGGATAGTCACGGCGGAACTTCGTGTAGATCTCAGGCAGGTGTTCGGTCATGCCATCAGCGTCACACAACTCGCCCTCGGACGATGGGCGGAGCGCTGAAGAGTGATGTTTGTCCGCCGTCGTCGCGGGGAATGCGCGGCCCATGGCTGCGAAACGAGAACTGATCGAACCCACCAAAGGTGACAAGCGGTACATCCGCCGCGACACGAAGGGGCGCATCGCGGAGTCCGTCGACGTCGGCAAGTCACTCGCGCGAGATGTGCGCAAGAGCGCCAAGACGATCGCCAAGCCCGGCCAGGGGGACAAGGGCGACCGCGCGAAGCAGACCTGACGCAAGCTCATTTGTTCGGTCGTCGTAGTTCACGGAACGTCGACGCAGGCCTCCACGACCTCGCTCCCTTCAGCGCCGTTTGTGACATAAGCGCGCAGTTCGACGCACAGGTGCTGGGCCGGCCGAGCCGCAAACGTGACCGAGTACTGGGATGCGGTGCGTCGATAGCGATCGGGCCCGATCGGCAGCGTCGCTGATCCGGGATCGAAGGTCGGGATGAACGGCGTCGGGGTGAGGTTGTGGAGCATCCGGTTGTCATCGAGATGGCGCCACACCGCAGTGATGACGTAGCACGGAGTCGTCCAGCCATGCGCGAGCAGGTGGTTGCACGTCTGTTGGAGCTCGCCGACCGTCAGCGTGAAGTCCGTCGGAGCGGGCAGTGGTGACGGAAGTGGCTCGGTCGACAGCTCGATCGTCGTCCGGGGGATGTCGGCGAACGTCGTCATCGGTGGGCGCTCGACGGTCGTCGGAACCACCTCGCCCTCCCCCGGTGGAACGAGCGCGCATGCCTCGACCGGGCCGCGGGACTCGTACGACTGGTTGGACATCGTCAATGCAACGCACAGGTGTTGCGCGGGACGGGCGGCGAAGGTCGCCGAGTACGACGTCCCGACACGCGGGAACGGCGAAGGTCCGATCGGCAGCGTCGCTTGGTCGTTCGGCGGCTCGAACGGCCAGGGAATGAGGTTGTACATGGCACGGTCGTCGTCGATTCCCTGCCACGTCGCCGTGACGATGTGGCACGGGACGGTCGACCACGCTGGTCCGCTCGCGTAGGCGTGATCACACACGCTCAGACGTGGTCCGACGGACAGGGCGAAGTCGGTCGGAATCTCTGGCTCGATCGGGTTCCCGACGATCGTGATGCCCGGATCGGCCGCACCTTGGACCGCCACCGATCCAGACCCCTCCGGAGCTCCAGGCTCGCCTGACGATGACGTGAGCCGGTCACCGTCGGCACATCCGGCGAGCGCACACGCCGCCGCGATGATCACGACCGACATGGCTGCTGCTCGCATCGTGTCCGCCCTTTCGCCGGCCTGACCGACGCTGCCACCCTACGCCGTCGTGGTATCGAGCCGGCGTCACACGAGTGCGCCATGTCGCGCGATTCTGTCCAGCCGGTCGAGCGCAGTTGCGGAGGCTCAGCGATCCTCTCGGAAGTACGCGATTGCGAGGGACGCGGGTGCTGCGCTGGCCCACGCCCGTCCTCACCCGGATCGGCGCGATCGGTTCCACGCCGCCGCCTTCCTCAGGGTCGACAGGAGTGAACCGGGCGGAGCACACTCTGTGACGTGGAGGTTCACTCATGAGGGGCGCAACTGGAATCACCCGGATCTTCAACGGTGACCTGATCGACGGCACCGGGTCGTCGCCGCTTCCCGATGCGGTGGTTGTCGTCGACGGCGACCGGATCAGTTACGCGGGACCCGCCGCCGGTGCGCCGCCGCTCGCCGGCGATGTTCACCAGATCGACGCCAAGGGCGGCACGATCATGCCGGGTCTCATCGAGTCCCACTTCCACGCCACGTACTTCAACGTGCTGGTCCTCGAGGATCTCGACATCAAGTACCCGCCGGAGATGGTGGCGCTGCAGAGCACGTTCAATTCGCGGATGGCGTTGGAGTGCGGCTACACGTCGGCCCGCTCGGCGGGCTGCTTGTTCAACACCGACGTGTGGCTTGCCGAAGCGATCGACTCCGACATCGTCGTCGGCCCGCGCTTCATCCCTGGCGGTCAGGAGATCTGTGGTGCCGGGGGATTGATGGACTGGAACCCCGAGTTCCGCAAGATCGGGATGGAGGGCGTGATCATCGTCGTCGACGGTCCCGACCAGGCACGTAGCGCCGCCCGCCGGCTCGTGAAGAACGGTGCGCAATGGTTGAAGACCTACCCGACCGGCGACGCTGCGGCGCCAGGCAGCAACGACCAGCACACGCTCTCGATGACGTTCGAGGAGATGGAGGCGGTCGCTCAGGTGGCGCACAACCACCGCCGCAAGGTGTACGGCCACTGCCGGGCGACGGAGGGCATCAAGAACGCGCTCCTCGCCGGGTACGACTCGATCGAGCACGGCACGTTCCTCGACAACGAGTGCATCGACATGATGGTGGAAGGCAACGTCCCATGTGTGCCCGCGCTGTACTTCGAGTTGGCGTCGATCGACAACGGCCCGGAGTTCGGTCTGTCGCAAGCGGTGATCGATGGGCACCAGGAGACGCTCGAAGCCGGCGCGATCAGCGCCCGCAAGCTCCTCGAAGCGGGCGGTCGGCTGGGCATGGGCGGTGACTACGGCTTCGCCTGGAACCCACACGGCGACTACGCCAAGGAGCTCAGCTTCTTCGTCGACTACGTGGGCTTCAGCCCGATGGACACCATCGTCTGCGCGACCCGGACGGGTGCGGAGATCTGTGGGACCGACCACGACGTGGGAACGCTCGAAGCCGGCAAGCTCGCCGACATCCTCGTCGTCGACGGTGACGTGATCGGCGACATCTCGGTTCTCGCCGATCGCACGCGCTTGCTGGCGGTGATCCAGAACGGCATCGTCAAGGCCGGAACACTGGCCGCCCGCGAGCCTCTCCTCATGCCCAGCCCATGACGTCGTCGCCCGGAGCCGGTTTCGGCCCGAGCGATATGATCCGCCGGTGAACAGCCCACCCCAGACGGCAGGCCTGCTGGGCCCCGGTGAGGGCGGTTCGGAGATGTACGCCGCGCTCCTCCAAGGTGAGTACGGCGGTGACGCGGCATTGCGCGCCAGCCAGCAGATGCTGCAGATCCTGATGGATTCGATGACGAACGCGGTCTTCTGGAAGGACCGCCAATCGCGCTACCTCGGATGCAACAAGGTGTTCGCGTCGTTCGCCGGCGTCGAGCCGGAGGCGATGGTCGGACTCTCGGATCGCGACATGCCGTGGGCCGACGACCCCGAATTCGATGCCGATTGGTTCGTCGATTGGGATCAGGTCGTCGTCGAATCGGGAGAGCCACGGTTCGGGATCATCGAACGCCTCCGCAGCGCGGCCGGTGAGGTTCGCTGGATCGAGACCAACAAGGTCCCGTTGCGTGATCTCTCGGGCGCGGTCATCGGTGTGCTCGGCACGTTCGAGGACGTCACCGAGCGCCGTGTGGCCGAGGACAACCTGCAGCGGACGCTCGCCGAGCTCGACGAGCGGGTCAAGCAGCGCACGACGCAACTGATGCGGTCGAACGAGAGCTTGCGACGTGAGGTCGAGGATCGGGTTCGAATCCAGGCCGAGGAGCGTCAGCAACGTTCATATGCCGAGGCGCTCAGCGACAGCGCGGCGGCGATGTCGAGCACCTTGGATCTCGACGAGGTGATGGAACACGTGCTCGGCGGCGTCGAGCGTCTGGTGTCGAATGATCTCACCGCCATCATCCTGCTCGATCAGGACGGCACGCCCTACGTGGCTCGTCAGCGCGTGGGGTTCGGGTACGGAGTGGCGATCGAGTCGCACCTGAGCGAATCGCTCTCGTCGCTCGACGTGATCGGCCGGCTGGCGGCGGGCGTCGGCTCGATCGTCATCGATGATCCACAACGCGCGCTCGGCCCGGCCCAGTGCGTCGTCGGCGCGCCGATGCGGATCGGTGACCAGCAGATCGGGTTCCTCGTCGCCGAAAGCGCGATGAAGGGATTCTTCACCGACGGCCACGGCGACCGTCTGCGGGCAATCGCCGACCAGGCGGCGGCGGCAATCTCCAACGCCCGGTTCGCGGGCCAGGTCTCGGGGTTGGCCGCGGCCGAAGAGCGCCAGCGGCTCGCACGCGAGCTGCACGACGCCGTCAACCAGACGTTGTGGACAGCGGCGCTGACGGCCGACAGCCTGCTGCGCGAAGCCGGCGAGGAGTCCGCGCTGCGTCCACGGCTCGAGCGGCTGCGCCAGCTGACGCGGGGTGCGCTGGCCGAGATGCGGACGTTGGTGCTCGAGCTCCGTCCGGCTGAGTTGTCAGAGGCTCCGCTCCACGAGCTGCTCGCAGGGCTGGTGACCGCCCTCGAGAGCCGTAAGTTCCTGCAGGTGACGGTTGCGCTCGACCCGGTCGAGTTCGACTCGGCGACACGGCTCGCCTTCTACCGGGTCGCGCAGGAAGCACTCGGCAACATCGCCAAGCACACGCAGGCGACCGAAGTCGAGATCACGCTGTCGAGCGGCGAGAACATCGAACTGCGGATCCGGGACAACGGCGGCGGGTTCGACCCGGACGCGGTGCCTGCCGGCCACCTCGGACTGATCATCATGCGCGAGCGAGCCGAAGCCGTTGGGGCGAAGCTCGAGATCGACGCCGTACCCGGACGCGGGACCGACCTCCGGCTCTCGGTCGCCGGTATATGACAGGCGCGATGCACATCCGCGTCGTGGTCGTCGACGATCACGACTTGCTGCGTGAGGGTGTCACCGCCTGTCTCTCCGGGTTCGATCACCTCGAGGTCGTCGGGGAGGCGTCGAACGGCGAGGCGGCCATCCGCGAGGTGCGCCGGCTCGCTCCCGACGTCGTGGTGGTCGACGTCGTGATGCCCGGCATGGATGGCGTCGAGGTCATTCGACGCCTGCGCGTCGAGCATCCGACGATCGGATTGTTGGCGCTGAGCAGCTTCACCGAGTTGGAACGGATACGCGAGGTGATCCGGGCGGGCGCCAACGGCTACCTCGTGAAGTCGGTCGACGCCGAGAGCCTCGCCGAAGCCGTCCGCAGCGCGGCCACCGGCCGCGGCGCGTTCTCCGCCGAGGTGACCCAGATCCTGGCCCTCGGCACGGATCGCCCCACCTCGGCGCTCGAGACGCTGACACCACGCGAAGCCGAGATCGCCGAGCTGCTGGCCAAAGGGCGATCGAACGCCGAGATCGCCAAGGCGCTGGAGCTCAGCCTGTTCACGGTCAAGAACCACGTCAGCAACATCTTGATGAAGCTGCACGTGCGATCGCGGACGGAAGCTGCGGCATTCATCCTCAGCCCCGATTGAAGCGGCCAACCATTGCCCCGTCAGGCGACGTTTGCCATTCCTTCAACGGCACATCGGAGATGCAGACAGTCGAAACTCATATACGGCGGCCGACGAAGTTGAGGAACTGAGTCTGCGCGTCGGCACCGGCCGGCGACTCAATCTTCGAACCCATGATGCCGGGATCGCGCAGCACGGCGTCGAGCGTCTTGACAGCATTGTGGACCCACTCGACGGCATCCGCATTGAGCGTGTCGTCCTGACCGGTGGCGCATGACAGGTCCCACGTATGGGCCAGTAGCTCCAAGCAGATCAGCTGGTCGATCATCTGGTCCACCGGCATCGGGCCGAACGGGGTCGGGAACACTGCCGCGCAAATCGCAGGATCGGCCAGA
>DATMDV010000490.1:0-2462 GCA_035557475.1 Ilumatobacteraceae bacterium | reverse complement strand
GACGGCCGTTCCGCAGAACCAGGTGACGTACTGCGGTGCCGTCGACCCGAACAGCAGCCATCGGTCGAAGGTGCCGTCGCGGCGGTTGGCCATCACCCACGACGCGTCCACGACTGTCTGGCCCTGCGCCGCCCGCTTCAGCGGGCCACCCGGCAGCGACGGCGCCAAGGCGATGCCCATCGCCAGGAACCGTGCGTTCATCAGCCCGGCAGCCGCGACCGCGGGCACCAGCCCACCCCCGCCGAGGATGATCGAGATGACGGCGAACTGCGCCGATCCGGCGAACACGATCGCCGAGGTGACGATGGCCTGCGCCACCGAGAAGCCGGCCTCACGCGCGAGCACCCCGAACGACAACGACAACAGGAAGCCGGCCGCGGCGTAGGGGAGCCCGAGCCGGACGCCGCGTCGGAACGATTCATTCATCGGGGCCCAACGTATCCGCGCAATCCCACGCCCCGACCACTCACGGACTCGTCCGCGCCTCCCAGGCACTGGCGACGATCTCGGGCAGCCCCCGTGACGCGCGCCAGCCCAGCTCGGCGGCCGCCTTGTCGACGTTCGCCACGAGCCGGGCCGGGTCTCCCGGCCGGCGGTCGACGACCTGGGGCGTTGCGTCCAGCCCGGTGGCACGACCGATCTCCTCGACGACCTCGAAGACGCTGGACCCGCGCCCGGTTCCGATGTTGAACACGTGGTGGCCGGCACCGTCGAGCGCGTCGAGTGCGGTCAGATGTGCCTCAGCGAGATCGAGGACGTGCACATAGTCGCGAATGCACGATCCGTCGGGCGTCGGGTAGTCGTCACCGAACACGCGCGGCTTGTCGCCACCGCCCAGTCGATCGAAGACCATCGGGATGAGGTTGAGCGAGGCCGTGTCACCGAGGTCGGGCCATCCCGCTCCCGCGACGTTGAAATACCGCAGGCTGAACACCGCCAGACCCCACGCGTCGGCCGAACGGCGGCACAGCCATTCCCCGATCAACTTGGTCTCGCCGTAGGTGTTGATCGGATCGCATCGCGTTTCCTCGTCGACCTCGTTCGTGTCGGGTTCCCCGTAGGCCGCGGCCGAGGATGAGAAGACGAGGCGGTGAAGTCCGCTCGACTCCATCGCGTCGAGCAGATTGATCATGCCGCCGACGTTCTGGTGCATGTAGTACGTGGGCCGCAGCATGGAGTCGCCCACTTCCTTCTGGGCGGCCGTGTGGATGACGCCCTCGACCCGATGTTCGTCGATCGTCCGGCGAAGGATCTCGGCGGCGCCGGGGCTGGACAGATCAAGGTCGATCAGGGCCGCATCAGCGACCCGGGATGCCCGCCCGGTGCTGAAATCGTCCAGAACGACGACCTCGTCACCACGGTCCTTCAGCAGCCGAACGACGTGGCTGCCGATGTAGCCGGCACCACCGGTGACGAGGATGGACACCCCGGAAGTCTAGTCAGATGGCTCGTCGCTCACGTGGACCGCGCCAGCGGAACGGCCAGCACATCCACGCGCCCAGCAGCCAGCCACGAGGCCAGAGATACGATCGGCGCAGACGATTCACCGAGTCAGCCCGAGGTGCAGCCACGTGGACCGCAGCGAAATCCGCAAGCTCGCCGCGTTGGAGGACACCCACTGGTGGTACCGCGAACGTCGTCATCTCCTCGCTCGACAGGTCCGCACGATGCGACCGGGTCGTGCCTTGGACATCGGGGCGGCCGCGGGTGGCAACACCCGTGTCCTGCTCGACCGCGGGTGGGACGCCATCGCACTCGAGCACAGCGAGGACGGGGCGCGGATCGCTCGCGAGCGTGGCTTGCCGGTGGTGCGGGCTGATGCGTTGAGCTTGCCCTTCCCGGACGCCTGCCTGGACCTGGTGGTGGCGTACGACGTCCTGGAACACATCCCTGACGACGACCGGGCCGTCCAGGAGATCTGCCGGACCCTGCGTCCCGGCGCGACCGCCCTCGTCGCCGTCCCCGCTGACCCCCAGCTCTGGAGTGCCCACGACGACGCTGTCGGACATGTCCGGCGCTACACCAGATCGTCCTTGGTGCCGTTGCTCGAACGCAACGGCCTGGACGTCGCTGCCATCGGGTCGTGGAACGTCCTACTACGGCCGGTTGCCGCGTGGCACCGTCGCAACAGCACCGGTAGCGACCAGGAGCGGATGACACCCATCCTGAACTTCGGACTTCGAGCCGTCGTCGCGACCGAGCGGTATCTCCCGGTCAAGTCCCTGCCGGGGGTCTCCCTGCTGGTTCGCGCTCGGCGACCATGAGCTCGTCCCGATTCCGTCGATCCTCGTCGAGGCTGTCATAGCCCACGTTGTAGGTCGGTCGCGCCTGGATGGTGGTGAAGATCCGCGCGACGTACTCGCCGAGAAGTCCGACACAGATCAGCTGAACTGCACCGAGTCCCATCACGACGATCATCGTCGACGCCCAACCCGGCACTGTCTCGCCGGACTCCTCGGCGA
>DATMDV010000489.1:0-3497 GCA_035557475.1 Ilumatobacteraceae bacterium | reverse complement strand
GAGATCACGCCACTGATGTGCGGGGCCGCCATGCTCGTGCCCTGGTACTGCCGGTAGACCCAGCCGCCAGCGGTGAGGTCGGGATCGACCAGACCGCTGTTCAGTGTCGAGAGGATGCGTTCGTCCGGGTTGTCGACCTGCTCGCCGCCCGGACCGGCGATTTCGACCGTCGACCCGAAGTTCGAGTACGCCGCCCGATCTCCGTAGCGGCTCGTGGCGGCGACCGTGATCACGTTGGCGCAGTTGGCCGGCGAGACCGACGAGCTGTCGAGGTCGACGGACTCGTTGCCGGCGGCGACGACGACCACTGCCCCAGCCGCGACCGCGGCGTTGATCGCGTCCTGCTCGTTCGCCATGCAGTTGCCGGGCCCGCCAAGGCTGAGGTTGATCACCTTCGCAGGCGTGGCGTTCAGCGGCACATCGGGCACAGGCAGGCCTGCGGCCCACCGGATGGCGTCGGCGACGTCGGTCGCCGAGCCGCCGCACATCCCGAGCACGCGGACGGGTTGGATCCGCGCCTGTTGGTCGACACCGGCAATTCCGGTTCCGTTGCCCGTCTCGGCACCGATCGTGCCGGCCACGTGGAGCCCGTGCCACGAGCTCGGGTTGCCGCCGCACGCCGACCCCTCGTCGAACGGGTCCGAATCGCGCCCGCCGCCGTCGCGAGCGGCGGCCGGGCTGCTGATCATGTCGTAGCCCGGCACGACGCGGTTGACGATGTCGGGGTGGGGGAGGATGCCGGAGTCGAGCACGGCGACGACAAGGGAGCTCGACCCGGTCGTGATGTTCCACGCGCTCTCCACGTCGATGCCGTATGCCGGCTCGTTGGGGTCGCCGTGGTATGACGAGCTGAGGTTCCACTGCTCCGCGTACAGCGTGTCGTTCGGCGGCGCGGACTCGTAGCGGGGGTAGTCGGGCTCCGCGGTGTCGGCCAGCCCTTCGGCGACGAGCTGCTGCGAGATCGCCTCGGCTCGGTCGATCGCAATCGGCTCGTCGAGCTCGATCAGCCTGTACCCACCGGCCAGGACCTGCCCGATCGCGGCCGGGACGCCCGTCAATGCGACGCTGCGACGACCTGCGGCGTCGGCGGCCTGGCGCGTCGCGGTGTGGACGACGATGCCGGTGACGGTCGCGACAGCCGGCTGGCCGGGCTGCTCGGATTGGTCGGGGCGCGCCGACGCGTCCGACGCTGGCACGGCGCCGACGGATCCGCCCGCGATCGACGCCAACGCGAGCGAGGACGCCGTCAGGACACCGACGACATTGACCCCCATCCATCCTCGGCGCATTCCCCCTCCTTCCATCACGCACGGGCCGCTCTTCACCGGGACGTACCCGCCCCTCGACCGTCTGCCCCGACGGTGGTCGCGGAGTGTTGCCACATCATGGTCCGTCGGTCTCGGGTTTGCTCGCAGGGCCGCGTCGTGGTGTAGAAGGCGCGCGCGTTCGACCATGTCGCGGGCGCGTAGATCACGGTGCCTAACGTGTCGCTCTCGTTACGGTGCGTTTCGAACCGTGATGCGCCAATCCCGGCGTAGATACGAGGCGGAGTCCAGAAAGGGCGAAATTGGAGATGAACGCGAAGCGAATGTCCCTCGTGGGAATCGCCGTGGTGGCGATCGCGGCAGTCGGAGCACAACCGCTGTTCGCCCAAGACGGAGATGCGGAGTCGGGTGCCGAACAGCCGTCGGAACCGGGGATCCCATACACCGAACCGGGCACAGTGCTCACCGAGTCAGTCGGCCATCCCGAGGACATCGTCACGGGCGGCAGCACGTACGACCCGACGATCCTCACCAAGTTCATCCCGGCCTCCGGGTTCATCGCCACCCAGGGGCTCAACACCCCCGCGGAAGAGGACGGGATGATCGCCGAGTCCGGTGACGGGCTCTGCACCCGGCCCGACTCAGGCCCCGGCGTCGGCGGAACGTTCGCTCAGGTTCGTGCGTCGCTCGAACTCCCTGACGGCGCCCGCATCAAGAGGCTCATCGCCTACGGAGCTGACAACTATGCGCCGAGCGACATGGTCATCCAGCTCGACCGTGTCAACGTGGTCGTACCCAACCTGGCCGGCGCGCCCACCCGCGCCGAGGCACCTGTCACCTCGTTCAACACCTCGACTGCGGCCGGTAACTTCGCCCTCGCCAGCGAGGACAACCTCGAAGAGATCGTCGGGAGCTTCTCGAACACGTTGCTCGGCACCAACCACCGCTTTCACCAGGTCTACGTCCTCATGGCGAACGCGGCGCTCGCCAACCACGTCCTGTGCGGCGTCGAGGTCGAGTACCAGGTTCCGGCGACGACCGAGACGGGGACGGTGTTCCACCCGATCAGCCCGATCCGGGCCTACGACTCCCGCAACGCGGCCTACCCGAGTCCCGGCCTGTTGGCTCCGAACTCATCGAAGGTGATCAGCATCAAGGACGGCCACGACAGTGCGGGCGTGGTGAACGCGCTCGACGTCGTGCCGGTTGGCGCCACGGCGATCACCTACAACATCACGATCGGTGCACCGACCGGTCCGAACTTCGTCGCCGTCACCCCCGGGGATGCGGCGAGCTTCCTGGCGTCGGCGGTCAACTTCAACGGCACGGCCGATATCGCCAACGCGGCGACGGTCGCGATCGACGCCAACCGCCAGATCAAGGTGTGGGGCGGCGACCAGAGCGGTTCGGCGCATGTGATCATCGACGTCACCGGCTACTACACACCGCCGGTGCCGTACCCGAACATGGGCAACTGACCCGGATCAGACGTGTGACGGGGTGTCGCGGCCATCGCGCCCGCGGCACCCTGTCGCGTCAGTCGAGCACTCGCAGGAACCCGAGCAGGGCGTCGTTGAACTCGTCGACGGCCTCTTGCTGGGTCCAATGACCGGCGCCGTCGATCAACGCCGTGCCGCGATAGTCCGGCAGCATCGACTCCATCGCCTCGACGTAGCCCGGTCGGCCGGCGATCACCATGTCGTTGCGACCACCGATGAAGAAGGTTGGCATCGTGATCGCACTGGCGGGGATGTCCTTGGTGAGCTCGTAGTTGGCGTCGAGGTTGCGGTACCAGCTGAGGGGTCCGAAGAACCCGCTTGCGGCGAAGCACTCGACGTAGCTGTCGAGGTCGCGCTGCGTGAGCCACGACGGGAGCGCGTTTGGCACCTGGCCCACGCCGTGCGCGATCGCATCGAGGAACCCGGTGCCCTCGGCAGGGAGGAACTCGGTCGGGACACCTCGGTACATCTCGCCCGACGCGGCCCACAACGTCTCGTGCATCGTGCGGCGGATGTCGGCGCCGAGCTCGCGTTCGGCCGGTCCGACCTGCTGGAAGTAGAGGATGTAGAAGAACCGGTCGCCCCACATCGCTTTCAGCAACTCCGTCGGTGCGGCCGGCCAGACGGTGTACGGCACACTCACGCCGATGACTGCCCGCACCCTGTCGGGGTGCAGTTGCGCCATGTGCCAGGCGACGAGGGCACCCCAGTCGTGGCCGACGATCACCGCCTC
>DATMDV010000488.1:0-7378 GCA_035557475.1 Ilumatobacteraceae bacterium | reverse complement strand
ACGCAGATGACCATGCGCGGCTTGGACCACTTGCTGGCGTGCACCTTCTGGATGAAGTAGCGCAGCATCTTCTCGCAGACCTCGAAGTCGGCGATGACACCGTCCTTCAACGGACGGATCGCCTTGATGTGGTTCGGCGTACGGCCCATCATCCGCTTGGCCTCGAGCCCGACCGCGACCGGCCGGCCGTCGTTGACGTTGATGGCCACCACCGAGGGCTCGTCGAGGACGATTCCCAACCCCCTGGCATAGATCAGGGTGTTGGCAGTGCCGAGATCTATGGCGAGGTCGCGCCCGAGACTCAGCGGGTTGTTGCGGGCCATGTCGCGAATGCTACAGATCCGGGAAGAAGATGCTGGCTTCGCGCGTGGCGCTGGCGAGCGAGTCGCTGGCGTGCACGAGGTTCTCGGTGAACAGGATGCCGAGATCGCCGCGGATGGTTCCGGGGTCGGCCTTGCGTGGATTCGTCGCGCCGACCAACGTGCGCACGACCTCCCAGGTGTCCTCGGGGCCCTCGAGCACCATCGCCACGACCGGGCCGCGGCTCATGAACGCCACCAGATCGTCGTAGAAACCCTTGCCGGCGTGCTCCTCGTAGTGCCGGGCGAGGGTGTCGACGTCCAACGTCCGCAGGTCCATGGCGACGATCGTGAGGCCCTTGAGCTCGAACCGCTGGACGATCTGACCGATGAGGCCGCGCTCGACGGCGTCGGGCTTCAACAGGACCAGGGTGCGATCTGACATGCCCGGCGAGGCTACCGGCGGCGGGACGGCGAACGAGGGTGGGGAACGGGGGAACGTCGCCCCGTCACTGCTGCGCGAGGCGCCGCAGCGCCGCTCGGGCGTCACCGACGAGATAGAGCGAGCCGGTCACGAGGATCGCGTCGTCGATGTCGGCCGTGCGGAGCGCGAGTGCGCAGGCCCGTTCGACGGTCTCGGCGGTGAAGACCGTGTCGCAACCGAGCTCTCTGGCGGCGCGAGCGACATCGGCGACGTCGACGCCCCGGGGGGACGGCGCCGTGCACGCGATCACGACGTCGAACTCGTCGGCCCGCAGCGCGGCGAGCATCGCGGCCGGATCGCGAAGCGTCCCGATGACCAGGATCCGCCGACCGTCGGGTTGGAAGTCGTCGAAGAACACCTGGGCGCAGCTGTCGGCGCCTGCCGGGTTGTGGGCTCCGTCGACGATGACGAGGGGTTGCGCGCCGATCACCTCGAAGCGACCCGGAACCGAGACGTTCGCGAACGCTTCTTCGACCACGTCTGTCGCCAGCGGGCTGGCGAAGAACGTCTCGACTGCGGTCAACGCGACGGCCGCGTTGTCGCCTTGGTGCCTGCCGTGCAGGGGAAGGTAGAGATCGGGGTAGATGGTCGTCGGGGTGCGCAGTTCGAGGAGGCGTCCACCGACGGCGAGTGAGTTGTCGACCGTCTCGAAGTGCTCGCCGCGCGCGAACAACGAGGCGGCGCCGGCTGCCTCGAAGATGTCGACCAACTCCGGCCGGGTCTCACCGATCACGGCCGCGCTCATGGGCTTGATGATCCCCGCCTTCTCGGTCGCGATGTCGGCGAGGGTCGGCCCGGCGAACTCGTTGTGATCCATGCCGATGTTGGTGATGACTGCGACCTGGGCCTCGACGACGTTCGTCGCGTCCCAGCGCCCGAGCAGCCCGACCTCGACGACTGCGACGTCGACTGCGATGTCGGCGAACCACCGGAACGCCGAGGCTGTCATCGTCTCGAAGTAGGTCGGGCGGACGCCGATCAGCGCCTCGAGGTCGGCGATCGCCGCCACCTGCTCGGCGAAGTCGTCGTCGTCGATCGGCTCGCCGTTGCGGCACAGCCGTTCGTTGACGCGTTCGAGGTGCGGGCTGGTGTACGTGCCGACCGTCAGCCCCTGTGCCATCAGCAGACGGGTGATCATCTGCACCGTCGAGCCCTTACCGTTGGTCCCCGTGACGTGGATCACCGGGCACGCGTGCTGCGGCTCCCCCATCGCCTGAGTGAGGCGCGTGATCGGTTCGAGACTCGGCGACGTGATGCGGCCCGTCTTCTCGTACGACGCGTGGTCATCGAGGTATGCGAGCGCGTCGGCGTAACGCATCGTGAGCAGGCGGCCGTCGCGTTCGCTCAGGAGGCGGCCCGACGGGGTCGCGTCGCCCGGCCGGTCTCGCGGGGCACGAGCGTGGGGTTGACCTTCTCGCGCACGGCCTTCTCGTCGATGAGCACACGACCGACGTCGGTGCGTCCGGGCAGCTCGTACATCGTGTTGAGCAGCACCTCTTCGAGGATCGCCCGCAGACCACGCGCCCCGGTGCCACGCAGCAATGCCTGCTCGGCGACGGCGACGAGACCGTCAGGGCTGAACTCGAGCTCGACGTCTTCGAACTCGAACACCTTCTGGTACTGCTTCACGAGCGCGTTCTTCGGCTCGGTGAGGATCCGCACGAGTGAGTCGAGGTCGAGGCTGCGCACCGCGCCGACCATCGGCAACCGCCCGATGAACTCGGGGATCATCCCGAACTTGACGAGATCCTCCGGCAACACCTGGGCGAACAGCTCGCCCGGATCGCGCTCGCTCTTCGACCGCACGACGCCGTGGAAGCCGACGCCCTTGTGACCGATGCGGCTCTCGATGATCGGTTCGAGGCCGGCGAACGCGCCACCGAGGATGAACAACACATTGGTGGTGTCGATCTGGATGAACTCTTGGTGGGGGTGCTTGCGCCCGCCCTGGGGTGGCACCGATGCCTGGGTGCCTTCGAGGATCTTGAGCAATGCCTGCTGCACGCCCTCGCCCGACACGTCGCGGGTGATCGAGGGGTTCTCGCTCTTGCGGGCGATCTTGTCGATCTCGTCGATGTAGACGATGCCCGTCTCGGCCCGCTTGACGTCGAAGTCGGCGGCCTGGATCAGCTTCAGGAGGATGTTCTCGACATCCTCGCCGACGTAACCCGCCTCGGTGAGCGCCGTCGCGTCGGCGACCGCGAACGGAACGTTCAGCATCCGGGCGAGCGTCTGTGCGAGGTGGGTCTTGCCGCACCCCGTCGGTCCGAGCAGAAGGATGTTCGACTTCGTCAACTCGATGTCGTCGCGCCGTCCGAGCCCGGATGTCTGCTGGTACTGGATCCGCTTGTAGTGGTTGTAGACCGCGACCGACAGGATCTTCTTCGCCTGTTCCTGTCCGACGACGTAGTCGTCGAGGAACGAACAGATGTCGCGCGGGTTCGGGAGGTTGTCGAAGGTGAGCTCACTGGTCTCGGTGAGCTCCTCCTCGATGATCTCGTTGCAGAGATCGATGCACTCGTCGCAGATGTAGACGCCAGGGCCGGCGATCAGCTTCTTGACCTGCTTCTGGGATTTGCCGCAGAAGGAGCACTTCAGCAGTTCGCCGGTGTCACCGAACTTGGCCACGGGTGCTCTCCTCCTCTCACAAGTCCAGGTCTCACAAGTCCAGATCGAACGTGTCGTCGACGGTTAGCGGATCGCCCCGGTGCGGTCGATGGTCTGCCGGGACGAGATGACGGTGTCGATGATGCCATACGTGAGGGCCTCTTCAGCTTCCATCACGAAATCCCTATCGGTGTCGGCATGCACGCGCTCAAGCGTTTGCCCGGTGTGCTCGGCCAAGATCTCCTCGAGCAGGTCACGCATCCGCATGATCTCCTTGGCTGCCAACTCGAGGTCGGTGACCTGGCTGTAGCCGACATGGCCGTACGGCTGGTGGAGCAGCACCCGGCTGTGCGGGAGGGCGAGGCGCTTGCCCTTGGTGCCGGCGGCGAGCAGCACCGCCGCCGCCGAAGCGGCCTGGCCGAGGCAGATCGTGGCGATGTCGTTGCGGACGAACTGCATCGTGTCGTAGATCGCGAACAGCGCCGTGATGTCACCACCGGGGCTGTTGATGTAGATGTTGATGTCCTTGTCGGGGTTCTCCGACTCGAGGTGGATCAACTGGGCGCACAGCAGGCTCGCGATCTGGTCGTCGATCGGCGTCTGCAGGAAGATGATGTTGTCCTTCAGCAACCGGCTGTAGAGGTCGTACGCCCGCTCGCCGCGGCTCGTCTGCTCGACGACGTTGGGCACCAGGTAGTTCACTGCATCGAGGTTCATTCTCGGGCGCCCTCCGTGTCGGGGTCATCGGGTTGGGGGTCTTCGGGTTGGGGGTCGTGCTCGTCGGCGTGCTCGTCGGCGTGGGTGTGGTCGTGCACTCCGTCGCTGTGTTCTTCGTCGTCGTCGTCGTGAGTATGGCCGAGCACGAGCTCACGATCGATCGGCTTTCCCTCGGGGTCGACGATCTCGACGTGGTGCAACAGCCAGTCGAGCGCCTTCGACTTGCGCATCTGGGCGACGAGCTCGGGCACGGCGTCGTTGCGTTCGTACGCCTTGCGGACGTCCTTGGCCTTCTGACCGACGTCCATCGCGATGCGGGCGTACTCGGCTTCGACATCGGCGTCGTCGATCTCGATCGCCTCGGCGACGGCGACGGCGCGCAGCGCGAGATCGGCCTTGACCGCCTGCTGCGACTGCACGCGCAGGCCCTCGACGAACGAGTTCGTGTCCTGACCGGTCGCGGCCAGCCACCCTTCGAGGTCGATGCCCTGGGCGGAGAACTGGCGGACGGTGTTCTGCACCCGCGACTGCAGGTCGCTCTCGACCATCGGCGTCGGCGCCTCGATGTCGGTGAGCCCGGTCAGCGCCTCGGTCACCTTGGGCACGAGCTGCTGGCGGATCCGGTTGAGCTTGCCGCTGCTGATGCGCTCGGCGATCGACGCCTTCCACTCGTCGACCGTGTCGAACTCGCCGAGGTTCTCGGCCACGAAGTCGTCGGTGAGCTCGGGCACGGCGAGCTCCTGGACGCGCTTGACGGTGACGGTGAAGTCGGCCGCCTGTTCGGTGCCCTTCGGTGTCGCGGTGAACGCCAGCTCATCGCCCGCCGATGCTCCGATCAGCTCGTCGTCGAATCCTTCAGCGACCCAGCCCTGTCCGATCTCGTACGACCAGTCCTCGGTGTTGAGGCCGGCGACCTCCTCACCGTCGCGCATGGCAGACAGGTCGAGCGTGACGAAGTCACCACTCGCGGCCGGGCGGTCGACGTCGTCGAGCGCGCCGGCGCGGCGCAGCTCTCCCTCGATCACCGCCCCGATCTCCTCGTCGCTGGCGTCGGGCGCCGGCAGTTCGACGCGCAGACCGCCGTAGCCGGGCACCGTGATCTCGGGACGGATCTCGATCGTGGCGTCGAACTCGACCGGACCTTCCTCCTGGCCGCCGGTGATCTCGATCTGCGGTGTGGCGATGATGTCGACATCGTGCTCGCGCACGGCCTTGGCCAGGTATTGCGGTATCGAGTCGCGCAGCGCCTGCTCGCGCGCCGGCCCGATCCCGATGCGTGCTTCGAGCACGCGGCGGGGGGCCTTGCCGTTGCGGAAGCCGGGCAGCCGCACCTCGCGAGCGATCGTCTTGAAAGCCCGGTCGATGTCGCGATCGAACTCGTCCTCCTCGACCTCGACGTACAGCTTGACCTTGTTCCCCTCGAGGGGTTCAACCGAACTCTTCACAGGGCGGCGAGTCTATCGGTGGGGGTTGCGACCCGACCGCTGCCGGCTCGTTCGCCCGGCCCGACACGTGCCCGGTTGCTGCGGCGTGGGACGGAAGCGACCAAGCGCGCCCGCGTCGGCCAGAATGGGCGGCGATGCCGTTCTGGAAGCCACACGCCCTGGCCAACCCGCACACCGATCAACTCGATCTGCGCATGGGTGACAAGGTCCGCGCGGTCGACGACCTCCAGGGCGTCCCCACCGGCACCGAAGGCAAGGTGATCCTCGCCAACGGGTTCCAATGGCAGCGGTACCGCGTGCAGTTCGTGAACGGCGCCGAGCTCGGAGATCTCGACAGCCGCCAGATCGAACCGATCGGGCGGGCGGCGAAGCGCCTCGCCAAGGAAGCCGCCAAGGCGGCCCGCTGACCCACTGCGCGGCGGTCACAATCCACGCGATTCGGGTCGAAAGACCCTGCGTTCCGGGCACCGCGGCGCCGACACTGGGGATGTGAACACTCCGACCGCAAACCTCCCCCGCCGCGTTCGACGGCTCGCCGTCCTCGCCGGTGTCGTGCTCGGCGCCGGCGCGCTGTCCTCGTGTGGCGACGATCGCAATGCCGCCGCCTCGGATGCAACGGTCCTCGAGGTCGAGCTCGGGCGATACACGATCTCGCCCTCCGTGCTCGTCGCCCCCGCCGGCGAGCTCGCGTTGCGCGTGACGAACGTCGACGACTCGTTGGTTCACAACCTGGTCGTGTTCGGCAAGGGCACCAGACAGCTCGCCCCCGGAGAGAGCCAGACGTTGCCGATCGGTGAGATCGGCGAGGGCGAGTATCGGATGTGGTGCGATGTCCAAGGACACGCCCAGGCCGGCCAGAGCGGTGCCCTTCGCATCGATCCCGCGCCCGCTCCAGCGTCGCCCGCGACCACCGGTCCCTGACACTCGGCGGTCACGCTGACGGAGGTCGCACCCGACGCCCGGCCGCTACGCTGACGCGGTTCCCGACACGGTGCTCGGGCGACGAAACACAACTCGGGAAGTGGCGCAGCCTGGTAGCGCACCTGCTTTGGGAGCAGGGGGTCGGGGGTTCGAATCCCCCCTTCCCGACCATTGTGAGCTGGGGTGCACCGCTCCGCGGTCACACCTGATGACGACGGGCGATCGCCGCCGCTTCGATCCGGTTTGTGGCTCCGAGCTTGCGGAGGATGTTCGAGACGTGAACGCTCGCCGTCTTCCTGCTGACGAACAGCTGGGTCCCGATCTCGCCGTTCGACCGGCCCTCGATCACCAGGCGCAGCACCTCGAACTCGCGAGTAGTCAGGCCAAACGGCAGCGGATCGGATGGTGCCGGCGCCTTGACATGGACCGCGTCCTCTGCAACGGGCGATACCGGTGTTCACGGCCATGGCCGCGCGATCACAGGTTCAAGTGACTGCGGCGTGAATCCGTATCGAGCCATCATCGCCAAGTGTGGGTCCGAGCCCAGATAGCGCCGCAACTCGCCATCCATCGCCGTGCCGAGATCGGCGGCGTCCGGATGGGTGGAGAATGCCCCAACCGGCACCGGACCGCGCGCTGCGGCCCGCTGATCGGCGACCGCGACCAGCGACGCGTCGGCGGCCCGCTCGACGAAGGCGAAACTGCCGGGCGCGGTGCTCGCCGATGCGTCCACCGTTCCGTCGCGAACCGCACGGGCCACAGCGTCCTGATCGACGAACCCGACGATCCGATTTGCAGGGACACCGGCGCTGAGCGCGTTGTCGCGCTGAACCTGACCGTTCACGACGCCGAGCACGATCGACGCGTCGGCGGCGATGGCTTCATAGCTCGACAGATCGCGCCGA
>DATMDV010000487.1:0-20768 GCA_035557475.1 Ilumatobacteraceae bacterium | reverse complement strand
ACATTGGGTTCGAGCACCAGCGACCGCGCCAGCGAGGCGCGCATCCGCATCCCCCCTGACAGCTGCTTGGGGTACTTGTTCTCCGAGCCGGTCAGGCCGACCAGGTCGATGCTCTCCGCGGCCCGTCGGGTGCGCTCGGCCTTGGGGATGCCCTCGAGCTCGGCGAACAGCTCGACGTTGCGGCGCACCGTGCGCCACTGCAGCAGCGTCGCGTCCTGGAAGACGTACCCGAGGCTGGACCGGTCGACGACGACGTTGCCGGTCGTGGGTGGGGTGAGACCGGACGCGATCCGCAGCAGCGTCGACTTGCCACACCCGGACGGGCCGACGACGGTGACGAACTCGCCCGAGTTGACCGCGAAATCGGTGGTGTCGAGGGCGTGCGTCCCGTCCGGGAACGTCATCGAGACGCCGTTGAAGACGAGCACCATGTTGCGCGGCTTCGGGTCGCGTGCGGCTTCGATCTGCTCGCGGAGGGACTCACCGCTCGGTGGTGTGCTGACATCGGACATGGTGGTGGTTCTCAGTGCATGATCATCCCACCGGTGACGTTGAACGCCTGGCCGGTGAGGTAGTCGGCGTCGTGTGACGCGAGGAACATGGCCATGTTGGCCACGTCGGACGGTTCTGCGAGGCGGCCGAGCGGCGACTTCGCCGACCACGTCGCGACCATCTCGTCGGTCCGCGTGGCAGCGCCCATCTCGGTGAGCACGTAGCCGGGGCAGATCGAGTTGACGTTGATCGAGTGCACGCCGAGCTCGGCGGCCGATACTTGGGTGAGCGAGATCACGGCGGCTTTCGACGCCGCGTAGTGCGCCTGGCCGGCAGCACCGACCTTGCCGCCCATGCTCGCCAGGTTGACGATCTTGCCGCCGCGTCCGGCGCCGATCATCGAACGCGCCGCGACCTGCGTGGTGAGCAGCATCGCCCGGGTGTTGATGCTGAAGACCCAATCCCACTCGTCGGCGCTGATATCGAGCAGCGGGGTGATGCGGAACACACCGGCGTTGTTGACGAGGACGTCGATGCCCCCGAGGCGGTCGATCGACGTCTGGGTCGCTTCGGTGGTGGCCGCCGGATCGGCGAGGTCGCAGATCACGGCGACGCCCGCCAACTCGTCGGCCACCGCCCCGCACTCGTCCGCGAGCCGGTCGATGACGGCGATCGAGGCACCCTGGGCGGCGAAGCTGCGGGCGATCGCCGCCCCGATGCCACGGGCGCCACCGGTGACGACGACGCGCGCCCCAACGAAACGCTCGCCGGCGGGTGGCGAGTAGGAACCCGTTTCGACCATGGTGGCCGCAACCTTACGTCGCCGCTCGGATTGGCCTTGCGCCCGCCGTGTTAACGCTCGATTTCGTCGATCCGGATGCCGCGCTTCCAGACCCGGCGACCCGGCGGTCCGGTCGCGATCGCCTCCCGCACGGTGTCGGCGCGCACGGCCAGGAGATCCGCCGGCGCCCCGGCGGTGATCGCGACCGGAGGCAGCCCGAGCGTCCGGCGCGACGCGTCGGAGACGGCCGACCAGGCGACGGCCGGCAGGTCGTGCACCGACATGATCATCAGCCCGGCCGTTTCGAACGGGCACGCCCGACCGACCGGGTTGAAGGGATCCTGGAGGTTGTCGGCTCCGGCAGCCACGTTGACGCCTGCCGCTCGCAGCGCCGCCACCCCGGTGAGCCCGCGGGGCATCGGCGCGGTGCCGCGACCCTGAAGGAAGAGGTTCGTGTGGGGCAGGGCGATCACGTTGACGCCGGCCTCGGCGACGAGCTCGGCGACCGCCCGCTGCTGGTCGAGCGGGAGCTGGCCGAGGCTCACGCAGTGGCTGGCCGTCGCGGCGTGCGGGAAGCCGGCCAGCACGCCCCTGGCGAGCTCCGACAGGCCGCACGCCGCCTGTTCGAGCGTCTCGTCGGTGTGCAGGTCGACCGGAACGCCGAACTCGACCGCGAGCTCGAGGAAGAAGTCGGTCGCCCACGAGCTCGCTTCGCCCTCGAGGTGCGGGCAGCCGCCGACCAGATCGGCCCCGGCCTCGAGCGCCTCGCGCAGCAGCGCTCGGTTCGTGGCCCCGGCGGCGCCGGTCATCGGCCAGCCGCAGAGGGAGACGATCTGCACGTCGATCACGTCGGCGACCCGATGCTTCACCTCGAGGAGCGCCTCGATGCTGCGCATCCCGTTCTCCTGGGTCGTGTCGGCGTGCGTCCGCACCGCGGCGTAGCCGTTGGTGGCCATCAGCCGCGCCGCCCGTTCGGCCCGTTCGATGATGTCGGGCACGTCGAGCAGGTGCCGGCTGGCCTGCATCGCGAGGATCGCGCCCATCAAGTCGCCGGTCGGGTTCTCGATCCGCTCGGCGAGGAACGCCTTGTCGAGGTGGGCGTGGGGCTCGACGGCGGAGGCGAGCAGCAGGTGGCCGTCGAGATCGAGCACGACGTCGTCTGGCTGCGGTGTGATGGTGGGCGCGACCGCGTCGATCGTCGCGCCTGCGATCCTGACGTCGACGACGTCGCCGTCGGCGGTGCTCACGCGCTGCAGGACGGTTGCGCTCACGTGTGCGACGATAACGAGGTGAAGCCTGAGATGAAGATTGGCGCATTCTTCTTCGGGGGCGTCGAGATGGACGACGCCGGTGGAGGCCCACCGGCGCCGATGGACCGGCGCTACACGAACGAGCAGTGTTGGAAGGCGACGCTCGACTACATCGACTCGGCGGTCGAGGCCGACCGGCTCGGCTACGACTCGTTCTGGACGACCGAGCACCACTTCCAGCACGAGGGCTACGAGGTGATCCCGAACGGCCTCCAGCTCTCGACGTGGGTCGCGGCGCGCACGTCGAACGTGCGTCTCGGCACGATGTTCAACGTCGTCCCGCAGTGGAACCCGCTGCGTCTCGCCGAGGACTTCGCCACATTGCACAACCTCTCCGGCGGGCGGGCGATCCTCGGCGTCGGCCGCGGAACGGTGCCGCGTGAGGTGCTCCATCTCAACGACAAGGGCGTCTCGATCGGATCCCACGACAACCCCGACCAGCAGGCCGCCGACGTTCTCAATCGCGAGGTCTTCGAGGAGTCGATGGAGATCGTCCGCCGGGCGCTCGACAACGGCTCGTTCTCGTTCCAGGGCAAGCACTTCCAGATCCCCGTGCCCGGGATTCCCGATCGAGGTTCCACGGTGCAGGAGCTCACGCTGATCCCGCGTCCGCTGTACCCGTACGAGATCTGGCAGGCGGTCACCAGCCCGCCGACGCTCGACTACGTGCCCGTGGTCGCCCACGGGGCGGTGTTCTGGAACCAGCACCACGCGTTCATCAAGCGCTTCTGGGATACGTACGGCGAGCGCTACGCCGAGGCCCACGGCGTGGAGTTGGCCCCCCACGAGAAGCGGATGCTCGTCGTCGCCGTGCGCATCGAGGACAGCTACGAGAAGGCGCGCGAGACGGCGTTGCCGGGTCACGACGAGTTCTGGAAGTTCCTCGGCCCGTACGGGTGGAGCCGGGGCTACATGGGGGCCGACGGCAAGCCCGCCAAGCCGGGCCTGATCCCGACCCTCGACGAGTCACTCGAGAACAAGACGATCCTGCTCGGCACGCCCGAACAGGTCGCCGAGGGGATCCAGTTCTACCGCGACCTGCTCGGCCTCGAGCACCTGACGATCTTCCCCCACATGCTCGGCGACCCCTACAAGAAAGCCGACGAGCAAATGGCGAGATTCATCACCGAGGTAGCCCCGCTGGTGTCCTAACCCGTTCTGTCTGCTTCAGAATGCTCGTGGCCTCGTTTGAAGCAGACAGAACGGCTGTTGAGGCCTAGATCGCCGCGACCGCGCTGACCCGCGCGCGGGGGTCGGCGGCGCCGACGAGCATGCCGGAGGGGTCGATCACGATCGCGTGGGCGTGGCCGTACCCGCTGTCGTAGGCGGGACCCTGCTGCACGACGTGGCCACGTTGGGCGAGACCGATCCGCCAGGCGTCCGGTGCCTGACCTTCGACCGACACCGCCGGGCCGCCCGGACCGGTCCACGTGTCGAACCCGCTCTGTGGTCCCTGCAGCGCCCACCGGCCGGCATGCACCGCGGCCGCCGGGCTCTGGCCGTGGCGGAACATCCGGGCCGCGAGTTGCAGGAGGATCTGGGGTTGGGCGTCGCCGCCCATCGTGCCGAACACGGCGGCGAGGTCGCCACCCCGCGTGGCGAGCGCCGGCGACAGCGTGTGCGGCGGCCGGCGACGCGGTCCGAACTCGGCGACGTGCCCGGGTTCGAGGGCGAACCCCATGCCGCGGTTGTGGAGGTTGATCCCGGTGTTCGGCTCGACCAGCCACGAACCGAACCCGGCCGCGTTCGACTGGATCAGCGACACGCCCATCCCGTGAGCGTCGGCCGTGCAGAGGTAGGTGGTGTCACCGGCGCGCGCGGGTGTCGGACGCCGGCCGGCGCGCTGCGGATCGATCAGGTTCGATCGGGCCTCGATCGCGGCGAGCAGCGCGGCGCCGTCGGCCCGTTCGTGCAGGACCGCGGGGCGGTCGAATCCGGCCGCCGTGGCCGCCTCGATCAGCAGGTGGGCCCATTGCGGATCGTCGGGGTCGTCGGGGAGGCCGACCTGGTTCGCCAGTCGCGCTGCTCCGAGCGTCAGGTAGCCCTGCGAGTTGGGCGGGATCGTGTGGAGACGGACACCGAAGGCGTCGGCCGCGAGCGGCGTGACCCAGTCGGCCTGCGAACGCTCGAGGTCGGCGGCTACGAAATAGCCGCGTCCGAGCGCCAGTAGCCCGGCGGCGAACTCACCGCCGTAGAAGCCGTTGCGGCCGTTGGCGGCGACGGCGCGCAGGGTTCGGGCGACTCCGTACCGGTGGACGAGCGCACCGACGTGGGTGGCCTGGCTGGCAACCTCGTGGAGATTGGCGCGGGCCGCGTCGTCGATCGTCGCCAGCGACGCGACGAGCAGCGGGCTGGCGGGGAAGCCGTGCTCGGCAACCCTGATCGCCGGTTCGAGCACGTCGGCGAGGGGGATCGAGCCGAACCGCTCGTGCAGCGAGATCCAGCCGTCGACGCAACCCGGCAGTGTCACCGATCGGATGTCGTGGCGGAATGGCATCTCGGAATTTCCGGCGGCGCGCATCGCGGCGGGGTCGGCGCCCGACCCGGATCGCCCACTCGAGTTGAGCGCGGCCACCGACCGTCCGGTGTGCACGAGGACGAACAGGTCGCCCCCCAGCCCGCACAGATGCGGCGACGTCACTGCGATCGCGGCGTTGGCGGCGATCGCGGCGTCGACCGCGTTGCCGCCGCGGTGGAAGGCGACCATGCCGGCCTGCGTCGCGATCTGGTCAGCGGTGGCGACCATCGCCGACGCGCCGCGGGTCGATCCGACGGGGGGCGCGAAACCGGGCACGGATCTCACGCTACGTCCAGTCGTACGCTGGTCGCGTGATCGTTCGGCGTGACTCGGCCCACGTCGTGCTGACGATCGGGGCGCTGGTGACGATCATCGGGTCGTTGTGCCCCTGGGTGGCCTCGGGGAGCGTGGATCGGTCGAGCTACGAGGTGATCGATCTCGTCGACCGCCTCGGCTTCGCCGAATCGGGGCCTGTCGGAGTCGCCCTGCGGGCCTGGCCGCTGATGCCGCTGCTCGTCGTCACCGGCCCGGTCGCGATGTGGTGGCGACGACGAGTCGTCGGGCTGGCACTCTCGGTGACCGGTGCGGTCTACGCCGCGGCGGTCGCCCTGACGGTGCGGTTGGCTCCGTCGACCGGCCTGCTGCGGATCCGCTTCGGATGGATCGTCACGCTCGCCGGTGCGGTGGTCATGCTCGCCGGCACGCTCGTCGCGCTGATTCCCGCCGGCCGGGCGCGGGCCGATCAGTCGGCCGGGCTCGGGTAGTCGGGCGGGGCCTCCTCGGGTGGTGGGCTCTCGAAGATCGAGACCGATGACCCGGCGTCGAACAGGTTCGAATCCGCCGGCCACTCACCCGGTAGGAACCGGGCGCCACCGTCGGCGTACTGCCACATCCCGGTGCCGTCGCGACGGATCTCATCGGGTCCCGTCGCCGCCGGATCCCACCAGATGAGCGTCGCGTCGTCGATGCCGCTGTGATCGACGTATGGCCACAGGTCGGGACCGCCCCACGAGAGGTACGGCTGGGTGATGGCGGGGATCGTCTCGATGTCGTCCCGCAACGCCTGGGCCCAGGCCTCGCGCGTCAGGTCCGGCCCGACGTCTTGCAGCACGCCGAAGAACACGGCCGGGAACGGCGCCAGCACACCGATCTGATCGGGCGCCGGGGGTGGCTCGCCGTTGAACCATTGGTACAGCCGGTAGTAACCGCTGTTCTCGGGGACGATCCGTGCGGCGAGGGCGGTGGCACCGAAGGCGTGCGCCCACTGCTCCTGGTCGTAGGTCCTCGCGAACGCGGTGGTGTCGGTGAGGACGACGGCGGCCAGCAACCACTCCGGGAAGTACTGCTGGGCGGTCGCCTCGCGGGTGAAGTCACGGGGTGCGATCGGGTCGGTGTTCAACAACACCGTGGTGACCCCGGCGGCCTTGAGCCTGGCGATCGCCTGCGACGCGGTCTGCTGGATCGTCGTCGGGTCGAGCACGTAGGAGACGGACTCGACGACGTCCACGCCGCCGGCGGCGAGCGTGGCGACGAGCTCGTCGGCCTGGGGCTTCGAGTTGGGGCTCGACTCGACGTACAACAGGCCGAAGACCCGTTCCGTGGTGCTGACGTCGGGGCCGCCGAACTCGGCGGGCTTGCCGGCGAGCTGCTTGAGGACCAGTTCGGCCGCGTGGCTCTGCTTCTGATGACCGCCGGCGTCGATTCCCCACACGAACGGTTCGCGCTCGTCGTACCAGTCGGGTGGCTGGGACGGAGTGCAGGCGAGGCACAGCACACCGCGCGCCGCCAGCTCGTCGGCGAAGGCACTGGTGAGATCCGGCCCATCCCACACCATGAACGGTTGGATCTCCTCCGCGATCCGCACCGCGTCGGCGCGGGCGGCCACCTCGTCGTTGGCGATGCCGGAGCTCTCGTAGATGATCAGCTCGACGGAACGGCCGTAGGTCTCGTAGTAGGCCTCGAAGTAGTCGATCATGCCCCTGACGGTGTCGGCCTCCTGCTCGTTGGTCTCGTCGATCGCCAGCGCGTCCGTGATGTAGCGGATGATGAAGTCGTCTTCCGGACCCTGGTAGAGCACGATCTTGACCGTGTCGGCCGTTACCCCCTGTTCGGTCTCGCCGCCGTTGTCGCCGGTGAACGGTGCGTAGCACTCGGATGCGAAGTAGTCGACGACGGCCAGCCGACCGGTCGTCGTGTCGCAACGCTCGCCCCACTCGACGTCGATTCCAGTCGCTTCCGCTGCACTGAACGACAACACGTCGGGCACGTCCACTGGCGTCGATGCATCGGTCGCAACCGTCGCCGGAGCCGTCGACGTCTCCGGCTCGGTCGGCACCGGCTGGGTCGCCGGCGTCGCCACGCCGTCCGTCGCCACAGGCGTCGTGCTGTCGAGACCGGCGATCTCCTCGGGCGCATCGGCGTCGTCGTCGAACAGCAGGATCCCGCCCACGACCAGCGCCACCGTGACCAACAACGCGACAGGTCCCCACCGGCGTAGGTTGCGGCGGGTCGATGCCTCGCGATCAGGGCGGTTGCTGGAGCTTGCCGGCAGCATGATGGACCTCCGGGTCGATGGGCGGCGGATGGGGCATTGGGCGATCGCGTGATCAGATCAGCGCGCCGCTCCGTCCGGCGGTGTGGTCGCGCCGGAGCGGGCGACAGCGGCGACTGTCCGGCCGAGGTACGACTCGACCACCGCCGCGTCGGCGAGAACTTCGTGGGCCGTGCCGTCGGCGATGACGTGCCCGCGGTCCATGGCGACCAGGCGGTCGCTGATCTCGGTGAGGAACGGCAGGTCGTGGTCGATCACGAACAAGCTGGCGCCCATGTCGTCGCGCAGCCGGCGCACGACGGGCGCGAGCGCCTCGACCTCACGCTGGGCGATGCCGGCGGTCGGCTCGTCGAGCAGGATCACCGTCGGCCGGTGGGCCACGAGGCATGCCAGGTCGACGACCCGCCGGGTCCCGGTCGACAGTTCGCGGACCACGTGATGACGGTACTGCGAAAGTCCGAGGAGCTCGACCAACTCGGCCGTGCGGCCGGCGATCGCCTCCTCGGAGTCGAACGCCCGGGGGAGGTGGAGGGCAGCGGTCGCGACGCCGTGGAGGTCGATCCAGCGGTGCTGGGCAACGGAGAGGTTCTCGCTCACGGTCAACTCTGGGAACATCCGGGCGCTCTGGAACGAGCGACCGAGCCCGCGGTTGGCACGAGCGGGTGCGGAGAGGTCGCTGATGTCGGATCCGTGGAGCGCGATCCGGCCTCCGTCGGCCGGTGTGAAACCCGAGATCAGATCGAACAACGTCGTCTTGCCGGCGCCGTTCGGCCCGATCAACCCGACGATCTCCCGCGCGTGCACCGCGAGCGAGAGGTCGGCGACTGCTTGGACCCCGCCGAACCGCACACGGAGGCCCGAGACCTCGAGCACGGCGTCGGCTGCCGGCGACGTCGCATCGTCCCGTTCGGCGGCATCGTCGTGGGGGCGACTGGAATCGGCGGCGGCACTCGCGAGGAAGACCGAGCGCAGCAGGTCCGGCCGGTCGAGCAGCTCGCGAGTCGGACCGTTGAAGCGGATCTCGCCGCGCTCCATGAAGTACGCCCGGTCGGCGATCTCGAGGGCGAGGTTCACGCTCTGCTCGACCACGATGATGGCCACCCCGTCGTCGGCCAGCCGGCGGAGGACGGGCAGCATCTCGGCCACGACTACCGGGGCGAGACCGAGGGAGAGCTCGTCGACGAGAAGGACGCGGGGCCTGCTCTCGAGGCACATTGCCAGCGCGAGCATCTGCTGCTGTCCGCCGGAGAGGTTGGCGGCCGGACTCTGGAGGAACTTGGCAAGGACCGGGAACATCTCGAGCGCGTCGGGCTGCTCGCCCGCACCAGGGCCCTGCTCGCGTCTCGTCCACCTGGCGAGGTCGAGGTTCTCGGCGACGGTGAGCCCGCCGAACACCCCGGCGCCGCCGGGGAGTTGGACCACGCCCAGGTCGGCGATCTCGTTCGGTGGCGCGTGGGTGATGTCGCGGCCGTCCAACACCACGGCTCCGCGATCGGCCTCGACCACCCCGCTGATCGATCTGAGCAGCGTGCTCTTCCCGGCGCCGTTCGTGCCCAGCAGGGCGACGATCTCGCCCTCTCGCAGATCGAGGTCGATGCCGTGGATGATGGTCCGGCCGCCGTACCCGGCCTCCAGGCCGCGGACGATGAGCAGGTCGGAGCGTCCTTGCCGACGCTCGTACAGCGCCTCGGAACGAGCCGCGGCAGCGCGCCAGACCTGGGCGACGTCGGCGTCGATGATCCGGTGGGAGCTGCGCAGCACGAGCGCACCCACGACGAACGCGGGGAGCATCACGAGCATGCCGATCCGGATCGACCACCGGTCGGCGATCCACCCGATGAGCGGCAGGATCAACAGACCGGGGATGATCCACAGCGATGCCACCGAGAACCCCGTCGCGCGCGCCCGCGGCGGGATGGCGAACGACAACACGGTGAGGATGCCGGGGGCCACGACGGCGAGCAATGCCGAAATCGCGCAGTTGACGACGACGGCCACTACGCGGTTGGGTGCGACGGCGAAGAGCGCCGAGCACCCGGCTGCGGCGAGCGCGCCCCACGACACGAAGCGGATCAGCCCGGCGAAGTCGGCGGCGTATCGCTTGGTCGCGATCCTCGCACCGACGACGAGGCCGACCAGCTGAAACGGTTCGGCGATCGCAAACGCAATACCGCGAGCACGCTCGTCGAGGTCGAACTCCTGCTCGTACAGCAACGCGGCGAGAGCCGTGAACCCCACGAGGCTGACGGCGAGGAACGGTAGTGACGCCCACACCCGCCGCAGCGTCGGGATCCTCTGCACCGTGCGCCAGCTCTCCGCAAACGATGGAGGTGTCTCCTCGGTGAGCACGACGTCAGCGGTCGCGCCCATCGCCTCGCGTTCCCAGCGCCCGCGCACCGGTTCGCGGAGTCGGAGGGCGAGGTAGGCGAACACGAGCGTCGGCGCGACGAACACGACGAACGGCAACCGCCATCCGAACTGGAAGGCCAGGAGCCCTGCCACGAGCGGCCCGACGAACGCACCCACGGCGTTGGCGGCGCGGTGCGTGCTGTACACGCGACTGCGCGTCGCCAGCGGGTAGTAGTCGGCGAGCAGCGAGTTGTGGGTCGGGTCGATCACGGCCTTGCCGACGGCCGATCCCGAGCGGGCGATCCCCAGCACCCACAGCGTGGTCGCAAAGCCGGTCAGGCCGGCGAACAGCGCCCAGCACACCGCGCCGACGATCATCAGCGGAAGTCGCGGCCGGCGGTCGGCCAACTGGGCGATCGGCACCTGGAGCGCGAGCGCGGCGATCGTCACCGCGGCCACGAACGCCAGCGTCGTCGTCAGGTCGAGGTCGAACGCGTCGCGGATCTCGGGCAGCAGGATCCCGAACGCCGTCCGGTCGAGCTCGTCGACCGCGTTGAGCCCGAACAGGATCGCCAGCGGATAGACGGGCTCGCCGCCGCACACGTCACGCAGCCAGCGGCCGGGGTGTCGCACGCCGCGGGCGAATCGCGTGACTGCGCTCACTCGTGATCTCCCAAGGTGGCGACGAGCTGGTCGCGCACGCGTGCGAGCAGGCCAACCAGCCCACCGGGGAGCAGCAGCAGGACCAGCAACACCCCCGAGGCCGAGGCGAGGAACCGCCACTCGTTGGCGGGGACGAACCACCGGATGCCCCACAGGAACAGTGCCCCGAGCACCGCTCCCGCCAACGACCCGAGGCCGCCGACGACCGACGCGACGAACACGTCGAGGCTCTCACCCGCGTCGTAGCTGGCGAGGTCGAAGCTCTGGTTGAGGTGCACGAACAGCGCACCTCCGACGCCGGCGACGCCGCCCGAGATCGCGAACGCGGTGAGCTTGACGCGCACGGTGCCGATCGCGAACGCCGCCGCGGCCGGTTCGTTGTCGCGCACGGCGATGATCGCCCGACCGATGGCGCTCACCCGAAGCCGGCGGAGCACGACGGCGACGACGGCGAGGACGGCGAGCGAATAGAGGTAGTACGGCGTGGCGTCGTCGATGCTGATCCGGCCGAACAGCGGGGGTCGTTCGATCCGATCGCTCGGCACCCACTCGAAGAACCGCTCGTTGAGGAGCCAGGCGGTCACGGTCACCGCGAACACCAGCGACGTGACCGCGAGGTACAAGCCCTGCAGGCGCAACGCCGGAAGCCCGACCGCGAGCGCCGCGATCGACCCGGTGGCGCCGCCCACCAGCAGCGCGAGCGTGAGATCGACGTGCCAGCGACTCGTGGCCGAGGCGGACGTCGCCGCGCCGATCGCGAAGAATGCCACCTGGCCGAGTGAGATCTGACCCGCCCAACCCGACAGCACCACGAGCGAGACGCAGGCCAGTGCGAAGGCGATGACGGCGGTGGCCTTGATGGTCTGGTCGACGCGCAACACCGCCGGCAGGCCGACTGCGAGCACGACGAGCACGATCCACGACGCCAGCCGGATCCGTCTCCAACGAAGGCCGGCAGTGCCCGAGACCGTGACCGCTCGGATCTCCTCGGCGAGCCGCCACGACGACGTCTCCGACACGTCCGAACGTCCCACCTGGACGTGCCGGGTGAGCAGCGTCACGAAGACCGCGGCACCGATGATCGGCGCGATGAGGAGCGGGCTCGACGCGTTCCATGCGACGCCGTACTCGAGCACGCCGAGGGCGACGGCGGTGACCGCGATTGCAGGGAGGTCGCGGAGTTGGCCGATCGCCAGCGCGGCGATGGCAGGGATGAGCGCGGTGGCGCCGATCGCCGTGCCCCACGGCACCCCGAGGATGCCGGCCCGGAGGAACAAGGCGACGAATGAGAGCAGGCTCGCCACGACCCACGTCAGCGTCGCCAGCCGGCTGACCGGGATGCCGAGCATCGCCGCCCGATCGGACCGCTCGGCGGTGGCGCGGATCGCGGTGCCGAGTCGCGTCCGGTCGAGGAAGATCGCGACGGCCGCCATGGCCAGTGGAGCGACGACCAGCGCGATGAGGTCGTTGGCGCCCAACACGAACGTACCGATCGTGACGGTCGTGTCGAACGGCGCCGGGATCCGCTGCGACGTCGGCCGCTGGCCCCACCACCGCGGCATCAGCAGCGCGCCGACGGCCAGCAGCTGCGTGATCCCGATCGTCGCCACGGTCAACACGAGCCGTGACGCGTGCCGGAAGCGCCGGATGAACGCGAACTCGACGACCGCACCCAGCACGATCGCGCCGAGCACGCCGGCGACGAGGCCGACACCCCACGGCCAGCCCCAGAACACGACGAGGCCGATCACGAGCGACACCGGGAGGAAGCCGAGGTCGGCTTGGGCGAAGTTCACGATCCGGGTCGCTCGGTAGACGAGCGCCAGTCCGATCGCGAGCAGGGCGGTCAGCATCCCGATCACGACGCCACGGATCCAAGCCCCGGCCGGCACCTGGAAGAAGATCAACTGGACGGTCACCAAGCCGACGGCTGGGATCCACCGCGCCACTCGGCCGTTGGTCGCGGCCGCGACGACCCGCGCGAACCGTTCCCCCATTGCTGGGCGAACGTAGTCGGTTCAAGCCATGTCACTCACCAGGCCCGGTCACCGGGCCGTTCCACTCACCGCGCTCGACGAGCACGTCTCGGAGCACGGCGGGCCGGTCGGTCATCAGGCCGTCGACGCCGATGTCGAGCAGCCGCCGCATCTCGTCGGCGTCGTCGATCGTCCACACGTGGACCTGGAGCCCGCGCCGGTGGGCGCCGCCCACGAAGCGCTCGTCGACGAGTGTCACGGGACCCTGTCGCACCGGGACCTGTGCGGCACCGCCGCCGCCGGCGGTGCGGCCGAGGAATCGCAGGGCGGCGATCTGCGCCGGCCCCAGACTCGTGCAGACGCGCGGTCCGAGCGCGGCGCGGAGCCGGATCAAGCGTCGGTCGTCGAACGCGCTGAGGCAGACGCGGTGGCGGCTGTTCGTGCGCTTGACGACCGACACCAGTGCGTTGACGGCGGCGTTGGACTTGCAGTCGATGTTGAACCGGGCATCGGGGAACGCCTCGAGCAGTTGCTCCATCAGCGGGATCGGCTCGCGGCCGCTGACGCGCGCCGTCGACACGTCGGACCACGGCAGCTGGGTGATGATTCCCGGTCGACCGCACGTGCGGCTCAGGTCGGTGTCGTGAAACGCGACGAGCACGCCGTCGGACGTGACGTGCACGTCGGTCTCGAGGTACGTGTAGCCGAGCTCGACCGCCCGCTCGAACGCCGGCAGCGTGTTCTCGGGCGCCTCGCTCGCCCCACCCCGATGGGCGAAGGCGAGCGGACCCGGCCAGTCCAGGAACGGGATCGACGACTTCGGCACCCCACCAGTATCCACCCCACCGTTCTGTCTGCCTCAGATTGCCCGTGGGCTCGGATGAAGCAGACAGAACGGAGGGTTGCTAGATGGCGCGGCCGGCGGCTTGCCAGTACTCGTCTTTGAGGAGGCGTTTGTAGAGCTTGCCAGTCGGATGGCGGGGGAGCGCCGGGCGGAAGTCGATCGAGCGCGGGCACTTGATGTCGGCGAGTTGCGAGCGGCAGAACCTGATCAGCTCCGATGCCAAGGCGGCCGAGGCGTCGGGGTCGGCGGGCATCTCGCGTGGCTCGACGACCGCTTTGACCTCTTCACCGAACTCCTCGTTCGGCACGCCGAAGACGGCGACGTCGATCACATCCGGATGCGTGACGAGGACGTTCTCGGCCTCCTGCGGATAGATGTTCACGCCGCCCGAGATGATCATGTACGCCTTGCGGTCGGTCAGGTAGAGGTAGTCGTCGTCGTCGACGTACCCGACATCGCCGAGCGTGCTCCAGCCCTTGGGGTGGCGCGATCCCTTCGTCTTCTCGGCGTCGTTGTGGTACTCGAACGAGGCCCCGCCCTCGAAGTAGATGGTGCCGCTCTCGCCGATCGGCAGCTCCTCGCCCGCGTCGTCGCAGATGTGGAGAACACACGCGATCGGCCGCCCGACCGTCCCTTCGTGGGAGAGCCACATCTCACTGTTGCAGTAGACGAAGCCGTTCCCCTCGGTGCCTGCGTAGTACTCGTGGATCACCGGACCGAACCATTCGATGATGCCCTTCTTCACGGGGATCGGGCATGGCGCCGCGGCATGGATCACGCATTGCAGCGACGACAGGTCGTACTCGACCCGCACGTCGGGATCGAGCTTCATCATCCGCACGAACATCGTCGGCACGACCTGGCTGTGCGTGATGCCGTACTTCTCCACGAGCTGCAGGTACAGCTCGGCGTCGAAATGCTCCATCACGACGACCGTGCTGCCGATCGTGTGCATCGCCATGCAGAACCGCAGCGGTGCGGCGTGATAGAGGGGTGCCGGCGACAAGTAGACGGACTCGCTCGTGGCTCCGTACAGCGCCTTCAGCAACTCGGCGACGGCCATCGCGGACGATTCGAGCGGTCGTTGTTCGAATGGCTGTAGGACGCCCTTCGGCCGGCCGGTCGTGCCCGACGAGTACAGCATGTCAGCGCCGGCGATGCGATCGGCAAGTGGCTCGGACGACTGTGCGGCGGTCACGTCCTCGTAGCTGTCGTGACTGTCGATCGTGCCGTCGAGCATCAACCGCAACTGCACTCCTGGTGTGTCGGCGACGATCTCAGCCGCCTGGTCGGCGAGATACAGCGACGTGATGAACGCCTTCGCCCCGCAGTCGTTGATGATGTAGGCGAGCTCGCCGCTCGTCAGGCGCGATGAAGCCGCGGTGAAGATCAGACCTGCGTAGCGGCACCCCCAGAGCACCTCGAGATAGCGGTCGTGGTTCTCCATGCACAACGCGACGTGGTCGCCCGGCTGGAGGCCGGCCGAACGCAGCACGTGGCTCAGGCGATTCGCTGCCGCGTCGAGCTCGGCAAACGTTTGCGTGAAGCCACTGCCGGCCATCACCACTGCCGGCTTGTCACCCTGTGTGTCAACGAACGCGCCCGGGAACATGCCGAGTCGACGATACCGTCGTGGTGTGGACCGGGACGATGTCACGGCAGCGATCGCAGCGTTCACTTCACTGGTCGGACGCCCCGATGCCGAGCTCGTGCTCGATCGGGCCGCGCTGACGATGTCAGCGGTCCTGCGACCTCATCTCGACGTCGACCGGTGGCTCGACGATCTCGACGTGCTCGCGGCGTCGTGTCCCGAGGGCGACCGCGACGGCCTCGTTGCCAGCCTTTTCGGCGGCAAGCGATTCACCGGCGACCGATCCACGTACACCGACTGGCGGAACTCGTGCCTCGACCACGTCCTCGAGACCGGTCGGGGCATCCCGATCACGCTCTCGGTGCTGCTCGTCGAGGTCGCCCGCCGCCGCGGCATCGAGCTCGTCGGGATCGGGATGCCGGCCCACTTCCTCGTCGGCGACCCGCACGATCCCGAGTGGTTCGTCGACCCGTTCCACGGTGGGCGCACGCTCGATCGGGCAGGCTGCGAGACGTTGTTGCGCGACATCACACGCGACCAGGTGTCCTGGCGCGACTCGCATCTCGACCCGGCCACCAACCGGGCGATCATCGCCCGCATGCTGAACAACCTGCGCGCCGGGTTCGACCAGCGTGGCGACCGGGTCCGGCTGGCGCTCGTGATGCGCATGCGGATGGCGATGCCCGAGCTGCACAACGAAGACGCCGACGCGGTTCGCGCCCTCGCCGTGCTCAACTGACGAGACCGCACGACGCGCGACGCGACCGGTTTCGGCCGGCACGTGGTCAACTGGTCCGGTGATCGACCGCGAGATCAAGCGATCGCTCGGGCAGATGATGAAGGGTGTGCAGGTCGTCGGCGCCCGTCACGGCGGAACGACCCGCGCGTACACGAGTCACTGGGTCTCGCAGGTGAGCTTCGAGGAACCGATCGTGATGGCCAGCGTCTCGCCGAAGCACGACACCTATCCGCTCATCGTCGCTGCCGGCGAGTTCTCCGTGAGCGTCCTGGCCGGCGACCAGATCACCGAGGGTCAGTACTTCAGCTATCCGGGCCGCCGATTCCACCACGTGGCGGGCGAGTTCCTCACCGACTGGCCGGACGAGCCGGACGCGCCTCCGGTGGTGCCGAACTCGATCGCCTGGCTGCGGTGCCGGACCCTCGAGACGCTGACGATGAAGGACCACGAGCTGTTCTTCGCCGAGGTGATCGCCGTCGTCCCCGGTCGACTCCGCGAGCCGCCGTTGTTGTACTCGAGCCGCCTCGGATGGCGGATCTCCGGCGAGCGGGCTCGCGTCCCGGGCGTCAGCGTTCGGGATCAGCTGATCGAACGCGTCACCGCCGCAGGCTTCGATCCCGGCGCAGATGAGCTCGAGGACGACGACGCGTGATCGTGCCAACCATCGCGGTCAGGGCGGCTCCGTCTCGGGAGGGCCAGGGTTGTTGGCGGTGCTGCGGCAGACGAGCTCGACGTAGTCGTTGAGCCGCTCGGTCGGACTCTCGGCGATTGCGGCACCCTCACCGTCACCGTCGGCGGCTGTTGCGTCGGTGACGTCCGTCGTCGCTACCGCCTCGCTGGCCGTCGTTGCCGTCCCCTCGGCCCGGTCGACGAGCAGCGCACGGACGGCCTCGAAATCGTCCCGGATCTCGTCGGGGACCACCTCGGCCAGATCGGCGTAGGCCTCGCGGATCATCGCCGCCGTGTCGTCGGTCTCGTCGGCGCCGTCGAGGCGTTCGGCGAGGTCGATCATGCCGGCGCAGAACGGGGTGCTGCGGGCGCTCGTCGTGGTGGGACCGGTGTCGCTCGGCGCCGGTTCCTCGGTTGGCAGGGGAATCGTGTCGCCGCCGTCGCCGTCGCACGCCGTCGCGGCGCCGACGAGAGCCAGGATCACGGGAAGCACGGCGATCGCGGGGGCGCGGGCCGACCAGGACATTCGCTTGCGAGTGTGCCACGCGCGCCCTCGTCACGTGTCGTCATCGGTCCCGGACCGCCAGTACCGTCATCGCGATGACCGTGATCGACACGCCCCTCAGCGCCGATGCCCAGAAGGTGAGCGACCTCGTCGACGACCTGCTCGAGCAGTACCCGCCGGCGTCGACGCCGGCGCGTGAGTTCCTCGGCCAGCAGTTCGACCGCGGGCTGGCCTGGGTGCACTTTCCTGAGGGTCACGGCGGGCTCGGGCTGTCACCCGGACTGCAGCGATCGATCAACGAACGGATCACCGCCGCCGGCGGACCCAACTCGATGAGCCGCAACCCGATCGGCTACGGGATGTGCGGGCCGACCGTCGTGGTGTGGGGGTCCGAGGAACAGAAGCAGCGCTACCTCCGCCCGCTGTTCACGGCCGAGGAGATCTGGTGTCAGCTGTTCAGCGAGCCAGGTTCGGGCTCCGACTTCGCGGGCCTCTCGTCGAGAGGGACGCGCGACGGTGACGAGTGGATCGTCAATGGCCAGAAGGTGTGGACGACACTCGCCCACCTGTCGCGGTGGGGCCTGCTCGTCGTGCGCACCGATCCCGAGGCCGTCAAGCATGCCGGTCTCACGGCGTTCGTCGTCGACATGCACGCCCCGGGTGTCGAGGTCAGGCCGCTGCGCCAGATGACCGGCGAGGCCGAGTTCAACGAGGTCTATTTCACCGACACGCGAATCCCGGAATCCGAGATGCTCGGCAAGCCCGGCGAGGGCTGGCGGGTCTCGCTCACGACGCTCATGAACGAGCGGGTGTCGATCGGTGGCACCATCCCGCGCAAGGGCTCGGGCAGCATCGCCGCGCTCGTGAACGCGTGGAACGACCTCCCGGAGGATCGCAAGGACGCCGTCACACGCGACGACGTGATGAAGCTGTGGTCGCGGGCCGAGGTGTTGCGTCTCACCAACATCCGCGCCAACCAGATGCGCAAGATGGGCGATCCCGGACCCGAGGGCTCGATCGCCAAGATGGCGTCGGCCGACCTCAACAAGGACATCCTCGCCAAGGTCGTCGACCTGCTCGGTGCCGACGGGATGCTGTACGGCAGCTACGAGATGATCCGCCCCGAGACGGCGATGGAGTCCGACACGCTCCAGAAGGCGTTCCTGCGCAGCCGCGCAAACTCGATCGAGGGTGGCACGACTGAGGTGATGAAGAACATCCTCGGCGAGCGGGTGCTCGGTCTGCCGGGCGACGTCCGCGTCGATCGTGAGGTTCCCTGGAGCCAGGTGCCGCGCAACTGATCGGCACGGGCCGGGTGCGGCCTACGACGATGTGAGGGCGGCGAGGACGTCGCTCGCGCCGAGGCTGCGGTCGTCCATCAGCGGACGTTCGAGGATCGAACCACCCAGCAGTGCCGTGCTGGCAGCCTCGATCGCGGTCTGCAGGTCGCGGATGTTGCGGGGGGGTGGGAAGTACTCGTCCTCGTCGGTGACGCGCACCACCTCGACACCGCCGGTCGGGGCGAGCGCACGGATCACCTCGTCGACCAACTCCTCTGGCGCCGACGCGCCGGCGGTGACACCCACCGTTCCGGAGAGGTCGGCTGGGAGCTCGTCGGCCGCATTGATGCGGAACACGCGCTGGCATCCGGCTTCCACGGCGAGCTTCTCGAGCGCCCGCGTGTTGGACGAGTTGGCCGACCCGATCACGACGATCGCGTCACACCGCGTCGCCATCGCCATCAACGCCGACTGCCGGTTCGTCGTCGCGAAGCACAAGTCGCTGCGACCCGGCGTCCACACCTCGGGGAAGCGCTCACCGACGCGGACGGCGACGTCCTGCCAGTCGCGATGCGACAGCGTGGTCTGGGCCAGGAGCGCGACCGGCTCGTCGAACTCGGGAAGCGCATCGACCTCGGCGACCGATTCGACGCGGCTCATCGAGCCGGGCGCGACCGCCATCGTGCCGACGGCCTCCTCGTGTCCTTCGTGGCCGACGTAGACGATGCGGTACCCCTTGCCGGCTCGCACCTTGACCTCGTGGTGGACCTTGGTGACGAGCGGGCACACGGAGTCGACGACATAACTGCCGCGAGCGCGTGCCGCGGCCACCACCTCCGGCGCCGACCCGTGCGCCGACAGCATGATCGGCTTCCCCGGCGGCACTTCGGCGATGTCGTCGACGAACACCACGCCCTGGCGTTCGAACCGGTCGACGATGAGCTGGTTGTGCACGATCTCGTGGTAGCAGTAGACGGGCGGTTCGAAGCTGCGAACCATCCACGCCAGGGCTTTGATCGCCATCTCGACGCCGGCGCAGAAACCACGCGGCTCGGCGAGCAGCACGCGATTGACACTCATCGCAGGTCACCCATGTCACGTCGCAGGCTAGCGGTGGAGCCTCGCCGATAGCCTGGAGCGGCCATGCCAGCACCCCTCATCGTCGCTGTCGCGCCCGGTTCGCCCGCCGCGCTGGCCGGGCTCGCGCCCGGCGACGAGGTGGCGCGCCTCAACGGTCAGGTCCCACGCGACGTCATCGAGTGGAAGCTCCTCACCGACGAGCCCGTGCTCGAGCTCGACGTCGTGCGGGGCGGGATCGAGCTGATCGTCGACGTCTCCAAGGGCGACGGCGAACCGCTCGGCGTCGAGGTGCAGAGCGCGGTGTTCGATCGCGTTCGTACCTGTGACAACCACTGCGAGTTCTGCTTCATCTACCAGTTGCCGAAGGGCATGCGCCGCAGCCTCTACCTCAAGGACGACGACTACCGGTTGAGTTTCCTGTACGGCAACTTCACGACGCTGACCCGCTTCACCGAGGCCGATCTCGAGCGTGTCGTGACCGAGCGCCTGTCGCCACTGAACGTGAGCATCCACGCTACCGATCCGGAGATCCGCAGCCGGATGCTGCGCAACCCGCGCGGCGGGATGAGCCTGCGCTGGTTGCGGGCGTTGCTCGACCACGGGATCGAGGTGCGTGGTCAGATCGTCGTGTGTCCGGGCATCAACGACGGCGCCGTGTTCGACGACACGATGGCCGGGATCCTCGACCGATTTCCTGACCTCGCCTCGGTGGCCGTCGTGCCGTTGGGTCTGTCGAGGTTCAACACCGAACCGGCGATGCGGCTCCACACGGCCGACGAAGCGGCGGCCGTCGTCGACGCCGTCGACGACTGGCAGGACGTCTTCGAGACCGTGCTCGGGCACCGCCTCGTGCACGCGGCCGACGAGTACTACTTGATGGCCCGTCGGCCGTTCCCGCCGGCGGGGTCGTACGACGGTTTCCCGATGCACGAGGACGGCGTCGGCATGGCGCGCACGTTCGAGCTCGAGTTCCTCGGCGATGCGACCGCTGCCACCGGGACCCGGAGCGGGTTCTTCGCCGCCGTCGACCTTCCCGCCAACCCCGCTGCGTACACCGGGCTGCGCGCCACGTCGTGCAACGGCGCCAGCGGGGGAGCGGGTCACGGCGCGACGTCGGTCACGCTCGGGCCCGCCAGACGCGCGCCGATCGGCGTCCTGTCCGGCGAGCTGGGTGCGCGGGTCATTGGGCCGCTGATCGTCGGGCTCGGGCGCGACGACGTGCGCGTCGTCCCGGTGCGCAACGAGTTCTTCGGTGGCAACACCGCGGTCACCGGCCTGATGACCGGGGCCGACCTCTCCCGGGTGCTGGCGGGGGAGCCGCAACGGCACCGGTACCTGCTGCCCGACGTGTGCCTCTCCGACGACCACCGCTTCCTCGACGGCCTGAGCGTCGCCGACCTCCCGCGCCCGGTCGAGGTCG
>DATMDV010000486.1:0-11885 GCA_035557475.1 Ilumatobacteraceae bacterium | reverse complement strand
CGTGGCTGCGGGATCTGATCTGTTGCGACACGATCCTGTCCACCGTCCACGAGACCGGTGGGATCCCGGTCAGTGTCGGCCGCGCCCAGCGCACCGTCCCCGAACGCACCCGCCGCCTGGTGATCTTGCGTGACCGGGGTTGTCGTGTCCCTGGGTGTGGGGCGGATCGGTTCTTGCACGTCCATCACGTGATCCACTGGGATCCCGACGACGGTGCTGGCCCGACGGACACATGGAATTTGGCGTGCACCAACACCAACACCCGCCGACACCAACTGAGCGGCGACTCTGTATCGGGGAAGAATTGTCGGATGCGTTTCATAGTCATCGAGCGATACATCCACGGTCCCGGGCCGATCTACGAGCGCGCCGCGGCGAAGGGTCGCATGCTGCCTGACGGGCTTCGATACGTCGACAGCTGGATCGTCGATGACGGCGCGTTCGATCGCTGCTTCCAGCTGATGGAGACCGACGATCCGTCCCTGTTCGATGCGTGGCTCGACAACTGGCGCGACCTGTGTGACTTCGAGGTGCTGCCCGTCATCACGTCGTCCGACGTCGCCGACCGCGTCGGCGAGCGATGGGAGGGAGGCTGACGCTCACCCGGTGGTGTCGGGCGGACCTTCCAACGTCGTCGTCGTGGTCGTCGAGGTCGTGGTGGTGGTCGAAGTCGTCGTCGAGGTCGATGGCGTGGTCACGGCAGGTGTCGTGGTCGTGGTGGTGGTCGAGGTCGTCGACGGTGCGGTCGTGGTGGAAGGACTCGTCGGACTCGTCGGCGCGGTCGTTGTCCCCGGCGTGATCACCATGGTCGTCGTCGTGGTGGTGCCTGCCGGCGGGATCGTGGGTGTGGGCGGCGGCTGCGGGTTCGGGATCGGTCGGCCGGTGAGGAGGGCGGCGACCACGTCGGCGATGAACGCCGCGCGTGCGCGGGTGCCGGCGATGTTCAGATGCACGGTGTCGACATATGACGATGCGTCCGCCGCGGCGGCGGTGTTCCCCCACTCGGCGAGCACGCACAACCGTTGGCCGGGGCACCATTGGCGCAGCGCCGCGGTGTAGGTGTTCTGGCGGGTGTACTGGGCGCTGCCCGGACCCGCTTGGGCAGTGACGAACACGACGGGTCGTCCACCGGCGAGACGAATCGCCTCGGACCAGTTGCGTTGCCAGCGCGTCTTGTCGTACAGGCCGGAGTCGTTCGTGCCCAACGCGATGACGACGATGTCGCCGAGAGCCGCGGCGTTCGTCCACGACTCGAGCAGCGTCAACCCTGAAGGGGCGCACGTTTCGTTGCCCGGGATGCGGTCCTCGAACACGAGGAGCGGCCGATGACCGTCGCGATCGACCCGGCACTGCCACCCGTACACGAGCGACCGGCCGCCCTCGCCGTCGACCGCCGCCGCGCAACCGACGCGAGCAAGCGCGTCGGCGTGCAGCTGTTCCGCGCCCGCCATCAGGGAGTCGCCGATCACGGCGACCTGGCAGCCATTGATGCCGCCGGCGCCGATGGTGGGAAGGACCACACGGTTTGCTGCTTCCGCGAGTCTCCAGCGCGTCACCGGGTCGGCGACGCCGGTCGGCGGGACGCCGATCACGGTCTGGAAGTTCACGATCGCGGCGCGTGTACCGGCGCCGTAGACGCCGTCCATCTCGAGGGTGCTGCCGGTGACGAGGTTCAGTTGGCGCTGGAGTTCCGCGACCTCTGCCCTGGGCGAACCGGCGGTCAGCGTCGACGCCGGCATCGTCGTCGTCGTTGTCACGGCGGCGGCCACGCCGACGACGGCAGGCGCGTCCAGCACCACGTCGGTCGACGTTGCCGAGGTCGTCGCCGTCGACCGGTCTTCGGCGGTGGAGCTCGTGTTCGCTGCCGTGTCGGTCGCCGTTGCAGCGGCGGTGGAGGTGGTTGTCGGCTCGGCGTTCGATGTTTCTGTCGCCGCGCCCACGGACGCGTCGTCGCCGCTGGTGAGCACGAGGCCGACGCCCGCAGTGACGGAGACCAAGGCCGCGATCGCGGTGCTCCACACCAGACGGCGCCGGTTCTCGGGGCGCGTCGCGATGCTCACCTACTGCACCGTGCGCCGCAGCGTCTGTTTGTCCAGGTGGTCAACCGGCCGCGTCTCCGCGGCGCCGATCGAGCGACATGATCCCGGATCCGCCCCGGCGGCTGGTCGCCCACCGTTGAAGTCTTGCACTTCGCGCCCGCGGCGCATCTGGCAAATGCTCTCGGTCCGAGTGGCCGAAGACTGGGAACGAGCGTGGTTGTCAGCTGCAGGCCGGGACGGTGATCGTGCTGGTATCCAACGTGACCGCGCCGTGGCGGGCGAGCAGGCGACCGTTGACGGTGGTGCCGGTGGTCGCGGTGATCGAGATGTCGGCGATCACCGTTCCTGCGAACGCCGTCGTGGTGCCGAGCGTGGCCGAGGAGCCGACCTGCCAGAACACGTTGCATGCCTGCGCACCGTTGACGAGCACGACCCGGCTCGACGAGGCCGTGACGAGCGTGCTCGCCGCCTTGAACACGAAGACTGCGTTGGGGTCGCCGCCGCCGTCGAGGGTCACGGTGCCGGTCAGCTCGATCGTGCCACCCTGATAGACGCCGGGGCTGATCGTGCGCCCGCCGAGGTCGACGGCAGGCAGCGGCGACGCGGTCAGCCCGTCGAGGAAAGTCTGTGCGGCCGCCGCGCCGGCATGGGCTGGTCCGGCGTTGGTGGGAGAGGTGTCGAAGATCTCACCGAAGTGGATCTGGGTGGACAACAGCCCGGTGATGGCCGCGGCCGTGGTGCCGACGTGACCGGTGATCGTGGTTGCCCCGGTCGACGTGACCGCTGCGTAGGCGAGGACGCCGAAGTTCGTGGCGCCGGCGAGATCGATGAACGAGGTTCTCGGGATGGTGGTCGTCGGGGGCGGACCGACGATGTCGTCCTTGACCGGCACCGACGGTTGCGTCACGACTGGTGACAACGGCGTCGTAGCGACCGGTGACAGCGGCTGGGTCACGACCGACGATGACGGCGTCGTCCCGGCCGGCGTCGTGGACGCGGTCGGCACGGTCGTAGTCACCCGGACACCCGACGGGGTGACGATCTCCACCGGCGCATCGGAGGGCGTCGACGTCGACGTGGTCGCGGCCAGCCCCATCGCGAGGTTCGACTCGGCGAACTGCGCCGACTGTGGTGAGAACTGAGCGTCGACGGCCGCGGCGGTCGTCACGGTGATGATCGCTGCCGGTTGCGTCACTTCGACTGGCAAGCCGGGCGATTCGCTGACGAAGCCGTTGTCGACCTTGCCGGCGCCCGACGCCTCACCCGATGTGGCATCGACGAGGTTCAACGGCCCGAGTGTGGTCACGCCGACGACGGCGAGGGCAGCAGCGAACGACGCGGCATTGCCGCCGACGGCACCGGTCAGGACCGAGGTCGGGAACAGCGGGACCTGGGTGAGCCACGAGATCGGCCCCATCACCAGGCGCAGCCGGCCGATCGAGATGTTCAGGAACGCCCGCACCACTTCGGGGTCGAACTGACCGCCGGCGCATCTCGCCAGCTCGGCCCGCGACTCGGCGGCCGAGACCGGCTCCTTGTAGGAGCGCGCCGATGTCATCACGTCGAACGTGTCGGCGACGTTGACGATCCGCGCCGCCAGGGCGATGTCGAGGCCGGCCAGGCCGGCCGGGTAGCCCCCACCATCCCAGCGCTCGTGGTGCTCCCATACGGCGCGGGCGGACTCACCGAGCCATGGGATGAGTGGCATGACCATCGCGTGTCCGTATCCTGGGTGCAGGCACACCTCTGCGTACTCAGCGGGCGTGAGCCGACCCGGCTTGTTCAGAATCGCGTCCGGGATCAACAGCTTGCCGACGTCGTGCAGCAGCCCGGCCCACTGGAGTTGATCGAGCTCGTCGGCGCCCAGCCCGAGCTCCTCGCCGAGCAGTCGACTGTACGCACGCACTCGTTCCGAGTGGCCGCGAGTCGAACGGTCGTGGAGGCTCAGCGCGGCGACCAGCTCGAGCACCCGCTCGGCAGCCTCGGCGGGTGTTCCACCGAGCTCACCGCGGCGTGCCTCGGCGATGCGGTCGCGAAGCTGGCGCGTCGAACCGTTGCGAAGGGCGACTCGAAAGCGCGGCGGCGCCCGGTCGGGGAACGTCAGGCTCAGCGCCAGCAACGTCGCGAGCGGCACCAGTCGCCGGGTGAAGCGTTCAGCCACAATCAGCACCACCGTCGCGGCCGCGGCAATCAGCAGCCAACGGGTGACAGCGCCTGAGAACGTCGACGGCACCTCGGTCAGTGAGCTCAGCGTCAGCGCCGTCGTGAACGAGGCGGCGACCGGAACGGCGACGATTCCCACGCGCAGAACCCGGCTGGCGATTGGCCGGCCCAACCAGCGGTGGGACCCCGCGGGGACCTGAGGTTCGGTCCCAGTTGTCACGACGCCTGTATCGACACCAGTCGGCCCGACTTGAGGGAGTTTTCGTAAAGCTCTGTGCAGTGCACGTTCTGGTTGTGAGAAACGGCGGAAGGAGCGCCGTGATCAGGGCGTTTGCGCCCTCGGGTGATCCTCGGGGCGTTTTGCGAGAACGCCCGCGCCGCACTGTCGACAACGCGAGTTCCCGGCTCATTTCCGCCTCGCCGTATCCTCACTCGCGACATCGCACGAGCGGACTCGCGCCCGCCCCTCTAGCTCAATGGAAGAGCAGTGGACTTTTAATCCATTGGTTCAGGGTTCGAGCCCCTGGGGGGGCACCGGTTTGAAATCCTGGCGCCGGTGGCGCGAGCGCGTGGTTGCAGAGTCGACGTCCGTCAACTGCGCTGGAGGCTCAGCGCGACCGCGTTTTGCGCGTATTGGACGACGGCGTCTCCTGACAAGGCCGCGCCTTGGGCCTCGAGCTCGGCCAGCCGGACGTCGCCGAGCGCGTCGGGCAGGCGTTCCAGGATCGCCGCCAGTCGTCGGTGGTCGGATGCCTCGATCGGCATCGCGCGGTCGGCCGAGGCGACGTGGAGCGCCCCGCGCAGCACGGCGGCTGTTTCGAAGTCGCCGCGGAGCGCGAACACGCCGGCAACGTGACGCAATGTGAGCCACTGGTTCGCCCAGTCGCCCGCCCGGTGCCACGTGTCGACGACGAGACCCGCCAAGTCGAGCGCGTTGTCGAGGTCGCCGCGCCGCGCCGCCAGGGAGATGAGCTCGGTCCTCGCGAAGGCGACGATCCAGCGATTCCCGACGGATGTGCCGTGCTCGACCGCTTGCTCGAGCATCGACGCCGCACGGCCGGGATCGACTGGTTCGAGCGTGATCGCGCGGGCGTACAACGCCGACGCCACAGCCGTGGGGTTCTGGATGCGGTGGGCGAGGCTCAAGGCCTCCTCGGCCAGCGAGCGACTCTCCTCCGACCGGGCGGCGCTGGCGAGTCCGACCGCAGTCATGTACAGCGCGTGGACCAGTCGGGCGTCGTCTCGGCTGGCGCGAGCCGCGCGGACCATGCGTTGGCACACGGCGGCCGCCTCGGTGCTGTGCCCCCGGTAGTAGAAGACGTTGCCCATGGTCCGCCAGTGGAGCCCGCACGGAGGCAGCCCGAGATCCTGTTCGTCGGCGAGCGCACGCTCCGCCATCGCCATCGCCGATGCGCTGTCGCCACGGACGAACCGTCCGTAGGCGGCGATGGCCATCACCAGCGGACCGAGCGGGTGTTCATCGTTGCCGAGCGCAACAAGGCTGGTTTCGGCCCAGGTGAAGACTTCGTAGCGCATACGGCGGAATGCGAACTCGTGAGCTCCGGCAACGAGCTGGAGTGCGGCGTCGGTGTCGCCGTGGACCGTGGCCCATCGGTGTGCTACCCGCAGGTCGTCGAACGCGTCGTCGAGCATGTGCGTCCAGCGAGCCTCGTCAGGGCCACCGAGCTCGGGCCCTGCCGACCCGACCCGCGCCACGTAGTGCGCCGCGTGCCGTCGTTCGAGATCCTGATCGACGCCTTCTCGGGCGAGATGCTGACGGCCGAACTCCCGGAGCGTCTCGAGGAGCGAGTACCGAGTGGGAGAGGTGGCCGTGTCGGCCACGACCATCGACTTGTCGACGAGTGCCGGCAAGACGGTCCTCACGTCCGCAGCCGTGACTGGACCGTCGGCACAGACGTCCTCGACGTCGTCGAGCGTGAACGTCCCCGCGAACACCGCGAGACGCCGGAAGACGGCCTGCTCGGTTGGGTCGAGCAGGTCGTGCGACCACTCGACTGCGGCGAGCAGTGTCTGGTGGCGAGGCTCTGTTCGTCGCCCCGCCGTGAGCAATGTGAAGCGTTGGTCGAGCCCACTTGCCACGTCGGCCAATGCCAGCGTGCGCACTCTGGCGGCAGCGAGCTCGATGGCGAGCGGCACGCCGTCGAGGCGTCGACAGATCTCGACCACGGACGGTACGGCAGCCGGTGTCAGGCGAAATCGGGGATCAGCGGATATCGCCCGGTCGACGAAGAGCCCGACCGCTGCTGAACGCATCGAACGGATCGGGTCGGTCTCGCTCGCGGCCGGTACTGGGAGCGGATTCACGAGGCGCACGTGCTCACCATCCACGGCGAGCGGCTCGCGGCTCGTCGCCAGAACAGACACGCCAGGACATCTGCGCAGGAGTGTCTCGGTCACCTCGCCGATCGGCGTCAGCAGGTGCTCGCAGTTGTCGAAGACCACGAGCAGGTGGCGAGCCTGGAGGACTTCGACCAGGCTTTCGAGGGCCGTACGGTCCTGGCGGCGCTGCACGTCGAGGGCGGTCGTGATGGCATCCGCAGCCAACGCCGGTTCCCGGATCGTCGCCAGGTCGCAGATCCACACACCATCGGGATAGCGCCCGGCGCACACCTCGGCGAGCTGCATCGCCAGCCGGGTCTTCCCGACACCGCCGGGTCCGATCAGCGTGAGCACGCGCGCGCTGTCGAGTACCTGGGCGAGCTCGGTGACGTCGTCCTCGCGTCCCAAGAACGTCGTCAGTGACAGCGGAAGCGCGACGTTCTCGCGCGGCGCCGCGGTGACGGCCTCCGCCGTCGACTTGTCAGCAGGATCGCGGGTCTCCGCATGTGGAGCATCCAGCGACGCGTCGTGGCGCAGGATCTTGGCCTCCAGTTCGGCCAACGCGGGAGACGGTTCCAGCCCCAACTCGTTTCCCAGCTCCGCACGGAAGCGGGCGTAGGCACGCAGTGCCTCCGGGTGCCTGCCGCAGCGGTACAACGCGAGCATGTGCTGAGCTCGGAAGCGCTCGCGCAGCGGCCAGTCGGCAATGCACCGCTCCAACACGCTGATCGCGTCGACCTGATCGCCGAGCGCCAATCGTGCGTCGACGAGAATCTCGAACGCCCGCTGACGCACCTCGTCGAGGCGGGTTTGCTCGGCGGACAACGACGAGTCGGAGGCGAACTCGGCGAACGCCGGACCGCGCCACCATTCCACCGCATCGCCGATGAGATCGGCGGCCCGAGCTGGGTCGGCCGCGAGTGCAGCCCCAGCCTCGCTCACCCGCCGTTCGAACCGGACGGCGTCGACGTCGTCGGCGTCGACAACCAGCACATAGCCGCCCGGCCGGGTCTGCAGCTGCGAGTCGTCGCCAAGGTCATTACGCAAGCGCGAGACGTAGCTCTGCACGGTGCTGACGGCCCGGACCGGTGGGTCATCGCCGTACAGGACGTCGACGAGGCGGTCGTTGCTGACCACGATGTTGCGGTGCACGAGAAGCGTCGCGAGGAGCAAGCGGCGGCTCGAGCCGCGCACGGGCACCTCACGACCATCTCGGACCACTTCCAGCGGCCCCAACACACGGAACTCCATGCACGCCCTCACCTCTCGCCTCACGGACAGTAGATCGCAACCGGCGTGCAGGCCGTCTGCATCCGGGCTGCAGGCCGAGGGGATGAACGTTGGTCGTGTCAGCGAGGCACACCGTCTCGCCACGAACCAAGGAGATTCAAATGCCGCTCGTCAACGTCAAGCTCATCGAGGGTGTCTTCGACAGCACGCAGAAGGAAGAGATGATCACCAAGCTCACCGACACCATGGTCTCCATCGAAGGCGAGAACATGCGCGGCGTGACCTGGGTCGTGATCGAAGAGGTCAAGAGCGGCGAGTGGGGCGTTGGTGGCCGGCCCCTGGCCACCGCCGACGTGAAGGCCCTCGCGGCCGGCGCAACGCTCGGCTGAACACCTGCCGCCCGGTCTGTCCGGCGGCGGTCGACTACAGCAGGTCGGCGATGCGGGCCGCGGTGCGGGCCGCGCCGCCGGGGTCGACCGGGCGGTAGTCGACGACCCGGCCGATCTCCGATGCGATCGCGGCGGCGAGCGTGGCGGGATCGGATGCCTCGTCATACGACATGCACCGCCCCGCGCCGTAGCGCTCGAGACGGTGGCGGACGTGGAAGTTCTGCTCGAAGTGGTTGCGCAGCGGGATGTAGATGAACGGCCGTTGGTTGGCGGTGAGCTCCATGCACGTGGTCAAGCCACCTTGCACGACTGCCAGGTCGCACGCGGCGAGGTGCCGATAGAGGTCGGGGACGTAGCGCCGGTACGTGACTCCTGCATGGCGGGGGAGCGTCGAGATGTCGATGCGCGGTCCGGCGACGACGACGAATCGCAGACCGTCGACGAGGCGTCGCGCCGGACGCGCCGCGTCCGCGACGCGTCGCAGCAGTGAGGCGCCGACGCCCGAACCGCCGACCGCCACGATGCAGACTCGTTCGTCGTCGTGGTAGCCGAGCTCGTCGCGCAGCGCGGCGCGGTCGGCGGGCGCGATCGGTTCGAAGCCGGTGATGTACCCGCCGAACTCGAAGTTCTGTTCCGTCCATTCGCGGATGTCGGGCAACCCGGATCCGAAGCTCTTGGGCACGATGTCGTCGGGCTCGCCGACGAAGATCGATCGATCGCGGATCCGCTGGAAGCGTGCCCGCTGTTCGATCATCTCGGCGTTGTAGTCGGTCGTCAGGTCGGACTCGTGCGTGCCGCCGCCCGGCATCGGGATCCACCCGACGAAGTCGGTCATCCAGACGAACGCGAACCGCTTCAGCTCCGGGTTCTCGTGGAGGAAGTAGTCGACGTCCCACGCCTCGTCGCCCAGAACGAGGTCGTACGGCTGCTCCTCGACGACGTCGTGGAAGACCATGAAGTTGTTGACGAGGATCTCGTCCATCCGGCGGATCGCCTGGAAGGCGTGCAGGTCGTGCTCCGCGCACTCGTCCTCGATGTGCGCCGACTCGTTCGCCAGCCACGCCGACGCGGGATGCACGCGTTCGCCCGCGTGCTCGAGGACCGCGGTCACGGGATGCTGGGCGAGCCAGTCGATCTCGAGGTCGGGATGGTGCTTGCGCAACTCGGCCGCGATCGCGACGTCGCGCCGGGCGTGACCGAGCCCGATCGGTGAGCACAGGTACAGCGCACGCTTCGGTCGACGAGCCGCGCGCACCCACGTCGTCGATGTCGCGGCGGGGTGCACGCGGTCGACGAAGTCTTTGATGAGGCGGTTGAGCGCGATCGGATCGCGGGCGTGTGGGCCGTGGCCGGCACCCTCGATCGTGACGAGCTGTCCGCCCGTGAGCTCAGCGAGTTCGACACTCTGGCTGTACGGTCGGATGGCGTCCTCGTCACCGTGGATGACGAGGACGGGGCACCGAACACGGGCACACGCGGCCCGGAACGAATCGTGGTCGCAGGCCTTCAGACCCCGTTGCGTATCGGCGAGCGTGTGCGGCTCGATCTCGAGGCCCCATCCGACGCAGTCCTCGATCTGCTTCGTGGAGTGTGGCTCGGTGAACATGCGACCGAAGAAGAACTCGAGGAAGTCCTGGAAGTTCTCGTCCCAGTAGTGGCGGTTGTACTTCGCCCACCCTTCGGTCGTCGGCAGCGGGTCCTCGAACGAGTACTCCGCGCGCTCCTCACGCGCTGGCGCGAGTGGCACTGCGGCGCCGATCGTGACCGCGCCGAGCACGCGCTCGGGAGAGTCGGCCGCGACCTGGATGCCCCACAGCCCGCCGGCCGACAAACCCACCAGAACGGCGCGTTCGGTGTTCGTGGCATCGAGTACGGCGATCGTGTCGGCGACGAACTGCTCGGGCGTGTAGTGCTCGGCTCCGATCGGACGATCGGAACCGCCGCTGCCCCGGCCATCGAACGTGACGACGCGGTGGTGTCGAGCGAGGTACGGCACCTGCGCTTTCCAGTGTCGGGAGTGGATGATCGACCACGTCGGGAGCAACACCACGGTCGGCTCGCCGTCGCCGAACGACTCCCACCGGAGCTTGACACCGTCACGCTCGGCGTAGCCGGACTCGTCTGGCAGGCGCGCTCTCATCGGTCGGCTCCCTCGTGTCGCGACGCGGCACTCGCCATCGAGGCCTCGGCAGCTTCTTCGGCGGATTTGATGAGCTCGCCGAACCGGCGCAGGCTGGCCCGGATCGGCAGCCGGTGACGGTCGAATCCGAGCAGCAACAGCGCCTCGGACCCGAAGAACGCGTTGCCGACGAGTGTCGCCACCTCGGTGGGTGAGAACGGGCCAAGGCCGCCGAACCGCTCGGCCGCCTCGGCCGCGACCTCGGTCAGCAAGTCGAACCAACCGCCGATGATCGACCGTGCTGCGGCGGCGATGTCGGTGTTCGTCCAACCGGCGGCGATCATCTCTTGCAGCACGCGGACGAACCCCGATTCGAGGTCGTCCTCGAGCACGTCGCACGCCTGCTCGTAGCGGCGCCACAGCGGGATCGCTTGGGAATAGAGCGAGGCCTGGCGGCTGAGCCGTCGCTCGTTCTCGGCCTCGAGCAGGGCGAGCACCATTCCGCCCTTCGAACCGAAGTGGTAGTGCACCTGCGACAACGGCACGCCCGCCTCCTGCGCGATACGCCGCGTCGAGAGGCCCGCATAGCCGTCCTCGAGGAGCCTGGAACGCGCCGCGTTGAGGATCGCCTGGGCGGTCGCGGCTTCAACGGGTTGGGCTGCCATCGGAGTCCTTCGTGGTCTCGGGCCGGACTGTGTTCTCGGCGTCATCGGTCGGTCGACCGATATCAGGATCGTGGACAACGCCTGCAATGTCAAGGGTTGACAAGGCGTATTGGAGGTTCATATTCTGTCAATCGGTCGACCGACCGACTTACTCACCGAGAGGAACCGCCGAGATGACCACGACCGAAACCAGAACAGGGACCGGGCTGCTGACCGACGAGATGCTGACCCGTTTCGACGAGCGGGCACCGGGCTACGACCGCGACAACGCGTTCTTCACTGAGGATTTCGAGGAACTGCGGGCGGCCGGCTACTTCGCCGCCTCACTCCCCACGGAGTACGGCGGCGCCGGCATGAACCTGCTCGAGATCAACCGCCTCCAGCGTCGTATCGCCTACGTCGCTCCCGCGACCGCGGTCGCGATCAACATGCACCACTACTTCGTCGGCCTGTGCGCCGACCTCCATCGCGCCGGCGACCCGTCAGGCGACTGGGTCCTCAGCAAGGCCGCCGACGGCCACATCTTCGCGGCCGGGCACGGTGAGGCCGGCAACGACATCGCCGTGCTGCTGTCGTCGGCGTCGGCATCCCGCGTCGAGGGCGGTTGGGAGATCACCGGTCACAAGATCTTCGGCAGCCTCTCACCGGTGTGGACCTACCTCGGAGTTCACGCCATGGACGCGAGTGATCCCGCCAACCCGAAGATCGTCCACGCCTTCGTCGAACGTGATGCACCCGGGCTGCGGATCGAGGAGACGTGGGACGCGCTCGGCATGCGGGCGACGGCGTCCCACGACACGATCCTCGATCACGTCTTCGTGCCCGACGAGGCGACGATCCTCGTGTGCCCGGCGGGCTTCGCCGGCGCGGGTCTGTTCCACGTCGCGCTGTTCGCGTGGGCATTGCTCGGCTTCGCCGGTGTCTACTCGTCGATCGCCCG
>DATMDV010000485.1:0-4398 GCA_035557475.1 Ilumatobacteraceae bacterium | reverse complement strand
ACTCGCCGGCGATGAAATCCTGCTGTGTCGAATCCCAGCGGAACAGCGTGACCACGTCGTTGGCGTCCCACTTGTCGGCGCTCAGCGACGCGAAGGGAAGCATGGCGATGTCGAAGGAACCGACGTCGCCGACGGCGGCGGCGAAGCTCTCGGTCGTCAGGTCAGGCCCCGCCGCTTCGGCGATGAGGGCGAAGGTGCCGATCTGCTGGCACGTGCGAGCGATCCTGATGAGGTTGTCGAGCTCGTCCTCGGTCGGGAAGAAGACCGCCGGCTCCTCCGGGTGGTTCGTGTCCCACCGCTCGACGCACGACACGGTGGGCTCGTGACCTTGATCGACGAGCAGTTCGATGGACGGCTCGGCGACGACCAGCGTGCGGGCGACCTCGGCCTCGGTGGCTCCCGAATCGAACCTCGACAGCGACAGGATCGAGGGTGTGCTCGTGGCGAACGTGGCTTCGAAGCCCGCCCGATTGGCCGCTGCGAGTTGACGATCGAGCCCGGCGGTGTCGAACACGAAGTCGACCCCTTCCGAGATCCACTTCTGGACGACGATGTCGAACTCGGCGGCGTCGGCGACCGCATCGTCGGTTGGCGCCGCGGTCACTGTCTGGGAGACCGCCTCGTAGCCGAGCTCGGTCAAGGTGTCGGCGATCAGCTGGTTGGAGCCCTCGGTGTTGCCGATGACCGCAATCGTCTTGCCCTCGAGCTCTCCGGCGTCGGCCACCACCGAGACGAGCGCCCGGTCGAGTCGCTCCGGCAAGGCGTTGCTGGTGATGATCGGCAACGTCGCCCGAGCCATCACATCGCTCGTGATGTCGGAGAGGTAGCCGACGAACGGGGTGTCTCCAGTCTCGGCGTAGCAGAGCGCGGCGTCGGCCGGCCTGGTGAACCCGACGACCGCGAAGACTTCCTCGTCCTCGGTCAACTGGACGCAGGCTTCCTGATAGCCGGTCTCGCTCAGCGGATCGACGAACACGTAGATCGGTTCGATCTGGCGGCCGAGGACGCCGCCTGCCTCGTTGATGGCATCGATCGCCGACTGGTACTGGCCCTGGTTGTCGCCCCAGTTCAGTTCGACGCCGGCGTTCTCGAGGAGCTTCTGGGCGTCGAGCAGCAACACCCCGATCGTGATCGAGTCAGCCGTCACACCGCGGTAGCTGTCGGCGAGCTCGGCGGGCGCTTCCGTAGCCGGCGTCGTCGCTTCCGGTGTCGTCGCTTGCGGGGTCGTCGGTTCAGGAGCGGTGGTCTCCTCGGTGGTCGGCGCGGTGGTCGCCGCGGGTGCCTCGGTGCCGGGAGCGGCGGTATCCGATGAGTCGTCGTCGTCGCCTCCACAGGCGCTCACCCCGGCGCACAGTGCCAACACCAACCCCAGCGAGGCGAGCGGCCGCGGGCTCTTGACAGCAGTCATGGTTTCCCCCTTCATCGAGACCGACGGTGCCCCCCACCTGGCCTGATGGGAATGTAGCATACTGAATTACGACTCGTCCAGGGCCCGCGAGCGACGCGTCCCGTCGAGGGCCGGGACTCAGTCGTCGAGCAACGCCATCGCTTGGAGCCGGCGGTTCGATGCGTCTGCTCGAAACCGCGCCGCACCACCGCCGTCGCCCATCAGCTCGGCAGTGTCGGCCAGCGCATCGAGCCGGTCGGCGGCTCTCACCAGCACTCGCACGTCACGGCGCTCGAGCTCGTCATCCACCCAGCTGTTCCTCCCGAGCGACGGACTGATGAATGGCCGTGATCGTACTCCAACGTCGGTTCAACGTTCCCGTAGCGGCGCCGTCCGAGTGGTCCTCGACCCTGCGCCCGGTCGTCGGTGCCACACTTGTCGTATCGATTCAGTGCGCATCGACCAGTGGCTGCACGCCGTGCGGATCACCAAGACCCGCTCGGCTGCCGCCGCGGCGTGTCGTGGCGGCCATGTGCGGATCAACGGCGTGACGGCGAAGCCGTCGTCACCGGTGAAGGTGGGCGATCACGTCGAAGCCCGTGTCAACCAGCGCGAACGGATCGTCGACGTCACCGAGGTGATCACGAAGCGGGTCGGTGCGGCGATCGCCGCCGAGTACTTCGACGATCACAGCCCGGCCCCACCTGAACCGGACGCATTCCGACCCCTGTTCGCCGTGCGTGACCGAGGTGCGGGCCGCCCGACCAAGCGTGACCGTCGTCAGATCGACCGCGTTCGCGGCCGTGGCCGCTGACCGGTGACAGGCGTTCGGCGCGGCCGCGCTGGCTCAGTCGGACGCCGCCCGACGGAACACCGCGACGACTGCTTGCGCGCCATAGTGCTCGCTGTCAGGCAGGTACATCTCGACGATCTTGGACTCAACATCGCGGATCGTCCCAGCATCCAACTCCTCGGCGAGGCGGCCGGCGAACCCCATCGCCGCATAGTGCTCGGCGTTGATGCCGATCGCGAAGAGCGCACCCGGTCGACCGAACCCGATCAGGGTGCGCAGCGCCGTGGGTCCGAGGTGGCCGTGTGTGAACGTGCCCGCGCTCAGCAGCCCTGCATAGCTCCCGTCGGCGATGTCAACCGCTGCCGTCAGGTCGGACTCGAGCAGGTGGCGGTAGAGGGGGCGGCCGTCGGGACGGGTCTTGGCGGCCGACACCGCCAGCATCTCCGGTGAGATGTCGACGCCGTCGATCACCCAGTCGCCGCCCTGTGCCCCTGCGAGTCGGACCAGTGCCAACGCGACGAGACCCGTCCCGCAGCCGACATCGAGCAGCGCCCCGTCAACGCGCCCGCCGGCGGCGTCCGCGAACACCTCCGCGACGCGGTCGGGAATCACGTACTGGTTGAGCACGACGAAGTCCGATTCGTAGGTCGCAGCCCATCGCGCATACAGCTCGCGGCTGTCCTGTGGGGTCACGAGCGCGTACGCGTCGGCCAGCGTGACCGGCTGCTCGTCACTCATCGTTCCACCATCCCACGCAACACTGGGGGAGTCCACGGTTGGGTCGGGGCCGATATGGGATGAGCAATCCGGAGCTTGGCTGGCGGGATCTCTCAGAGGGCGGTGTAGGCCCAACTGACGTGGACGTACGTATCGCCGGCAGCGTTCGCGGCCCAGTAGATCCGGAATCCGCTCCCGGCGACGTGGAGGAGTGCAAGGCCCTCCAGATTGACGGTGTTGGATGAGATCGCCGTGCGATAGAGGCAGACCTTGCCGGGTGGCGCGGTCGGTGCGGCCGCCGTGCCGGTGCACGTCGTATCGTCGTCGATCGCGGCGCCATCACTGGCGAAGTTCACGGTGTTGTCGGCCAGTGGCACCGGCGCCCGTCCGGGAAGCGCCACGCTGAAGGCCCAGTCACTCACGTCGCTCGCGTGCCCGTCGAGCGTCGCGTTACCGGTGATGGTCTGCCCGGAAGGGATCACGTCCCACGCCGACAACCCACGGGCGCCAGGCGGTCCGGCACCACCGGCCACGTAGTAGCCGACGATGTCGATCAGGATGTCGGTCGTCGGCCCGGTCGTTCCGTAGGCGTCGAACGTGATCTCGATCGTGCCGGCGTCCACCCCGGACGTGGGGAGCTGGACCGTGACCGCGTTCGGCACGATCTCGCCGGCGAGCACGTTGAGGTTCGACGTCAGCGGCACCCCCGGTGCGTCGGCGGGCCGCACGGCCACGAACCCATTCGCGCTCGCCTGTACCGCCGTCACGTTCAACGAGACCCCGGTCGCCGCATCAGGCACCACGATCTGCGATCCGTTCGTCGTCGCGATCGTTCCGGTCACGTGCAGGTCCTGCGACGCTGCTGACACGAACGGGCCGGACAGTCCCACGTTGGTCGGGTCACGGGTGTCGAGGATCCGCACCGGTGTGATCGACACGAAGCTGCTCGTCGGACCGGGCGCGGCGCCGACGAAGTGAACGACACCACCGCCGAGACCGACCGCGACGGCGGCGCCGATCGCGGCCCACCTCGATCGCAACGACCAACTCCGCGGCACGTCGGTCTCGCGCCCGGCCACCGCGGCCGTCCTCCGTGCGCCCGCGTCAGGCATGGGCAAGGTCGTAGGCATCTCGGGTCCCCCGTTCGCCGCCAGCAATGACACCGGACTCTAAGTGTTCCCAGGCGGACAGCGAATGCTGTGGTCACACCCATTGCGTCGGCGCACCGTTAGCTTCCCTCGATGGTCCAACCCGACCCGGGGTTGTTGAGGTGGGCGACGAACTGCGTCGATCCTGCGGCGTCGGTGGTGTCCGTCACCGGATTGCGCCGCGGCGAATCGCCATGGCTGGTGAGGTTGTCGAGCTCGCACATCGGCGAGGTCGTCGTTCGTGGTGGTGACGAATCGAGCGTTGCGCTGTTGGCGACCGAGGCGGCCGCCCTCGAGGCGATCGTCGCCTCGGATGTCCCCGGCCCGCGGCTGCTCGGTGTCGCGATGGGCGG
>DATMDV010000484.1:0-8488 GCA_035557475.1 Ilumatobacteraceae bacterium | reverse complement strand
GATGTGCGGCGGCAGCGAGACCAACGGGGCCAGCCCCGATGATCGCGACGGGAAGTGCTTCGGTTGTGCGCTCGGACATGATCGGTTCTCCCGGTCGGGCTCGACGGACCTGGCTCACGCCATGACCTTCTGGCGAGGCCGCGCCTTCGGCGCTGCCTGGGACACAGGGCGGCACGTCACGCCTTGGCAGCAGTTCTCGTGCAGGTACGCCATCAACGCGTCCATGCATTCGAAGTTCACGGAGTAGATCAGTGACCGCCCCTCACGTCGTTGCCGCACCATGTCGGCAGCCTGCATGTGCGCCAGATGAAACGACAACGAGGAAGCCGGCATGCTGAGGTGCTCGGCGATCGCACCAGCACGCAACCCGTCCTCGCCGGCCTGCACCAGCAGACGATGCACCTGCAGGCGCGAATCGTGGGCCAATGCGCTCAGCGCCGACACCGCCCAGTCGCGTAGCTCGTCACTCATGATTCGACCTTTCCGGTATTGTCGAAATAAGGATACGTTCGTGCCGCCTTCGATGTCAACGACATTTCCGGAAATATGGAAATAGCTCAGGGGCCCCGGAATGGTTCAACCGACGCTGCCTGGTGCGTGGACTGTCAGTTCGAGCCGTTCGCGCTCCAAACTCAGGTGCTCCGGCTCGGTTGATACGTTGTGCGCTTGGCTTGGTTCAAGAAGGCTGCGTCAGCGGTCAACGACCATTACGACATTGCGACCGAGCTCACGGTGGCGTTGGCGCCGTCGATCCGGCGGGTGCGCAAGCTCGAGGAGCGAGGCACTCCCGCGAACGGGGTGATCACCGGTGTCCACTTCTCGCTGAGCAACGAGACGACTCGCAAGGAGTTCGCCGTGTCGGTGCTGGACGCCAGCGGATCGCGACGTTTCGGGGTGCGGACCCAACCGACAGAGGCGCACCGACTGCGGCTGGGCGTCCCGGTCGTGGCCAAGCTCGATGGCGATCGCGGGATCCTCGATTGGGACGCGATGGCGCGAGCGTGGGGCCTGGAGGGCCAGTTCCTCTCGCAGGAGTCGATCCGCAAGCCACCAGCTGACGGCGTCGTCGACACCGCACTCGATGCCCGCGTGCAACGACATCTGAAGAAGTGGCTGCCGACGGAGGCGACGATCGTGTCGTTGCAGCGCTGCACGACGATGGGGATGCCGACGCTGAACTGGGACGTCGAGCTCCGGCTCGCTGACGGACGCACAGCAGTGTCGAAGCGCGACGAGGTGCCCTCGTACGCGCAGTGGGACGCCGCCCCAGGCGCTGTCGTGCCGGCGGTGATCGACCCCAAGGACCCCGGTCGAGCGAGCATCGATTGGCCGGCGTTCGCGCTCGCCCAGTTCGACGCCGTCGGGTTCGACGACGACCCACTGCCGGGCAGCATCGCGGCGGAGGTCGAAGGCGCCCGCGGCACGCGCGATGCGCCGTCGGTCATGGGCGCGAACGTGGCGGCGCCTGCCGATGATCCCGCGGCCCCGGTGGCGCTCGATGCCACCATGCGCGCCTGGGTCGATGCTCGCAAGGGTGGTCACATGTCGCAGAAGGACTTCGGCAAGGCGCTCGACGACTGGCGCACGGCCGGCATGTGCACCGCTGCTCAGGTCGATGCCGCCCGCGCGCAAGCCGTCTAGCACGACCGCCCAGGCGTCGAACGTTCGCGGCATCATGTGTGGCATGGGGACCGTCGACGCTCGGGGCGACCAACATCCTCACCCGCGTCGGCGTGACGTGGGCGCCGATCATGCTCGAAGCCGACCAGCCCGCGAACGGCGGCTACCTCGCCGAGATCAGCCTCGAACGGATCCCCGAGTTCAGCGCCGATCTCATCCTCGTCGACACCTCGTTCGGTGGCGACGTCGTCCTCGACGAACCGCTGTTCCGCGCCCTGCCCGCGGCCCAGGCGAGCCAAGTGATCGAGTTCGACTCCAACGCCCTGACCGACACGCACTACCCCGGTGTGATCGCGATCGCCGAGTTCCTCATCGACCAGATCGGCGCCCTCGACCTTCGCACCGACCTCGTGTAGACGTCCAGGGATCTGTCCGGCGTCCGGATCGCGTCAGTGCGTTCAGAGGATCAGCGGCTGACCGCGATCCGACTCGCAGGCGACACGGTCGGTCCGCACGGGAGCGGTCGTGGCGGAAGAGGCGACAATGGCAACCGCGGCTGTGTGTGCGGGTACGGTCGCCGGCGTCACGGCGCTGAGAAGATCACGAAGAACGAGGGAGAAGCGATGGATCACGCACGGAAGTTCTACATCGACGGGCAATGGGTCGATCCCCTGACGGACGACACGCTCGCGGTCGTCAATCCGGCGACGGAGGAGACGATCGAGACGATCGCCCTGGGCGGACCCGACGATGTCGACGCCGCCGTCGCGGCGGCCAGGGCCGCATTCGAGACGTTCTCGTTGACGAGTCGTGAGGATCGCCTGGCGTTGCTGGACCGGATCATCGAGGTCTACAAGTCCCGCATGGCGGAGATGGGCGACATCATCAGCCAGGAGGTGGGCGCGCCACTGTGGCTGGCTCGGCGCGCCCAGGCAGGGGCTGGCATCGGCCATTTCATGACGGCGCGCAAGGTGCTCGCCGAGTTCGAGTTCGAGAAGGAGATGGGCACGACGCTCGTCGTGCGCGAGCCGATCGGTGTGTGCGCCTTGATCACGCCGTGGAACTGGCCGATCAACCAGATCGCGTGCAAGGTCGCTCCCGCCCTCGCGGCGGGTTGCACGATGGTGCTCAAGCCGTCCGAGGTCGCACCGTTGAACGCGATCCTGTTCACCGAGATCCTCGACGAAGCCGGTGTGCCCGCCGGGGTGTTCAACCTCGTGAACGGCGACGGCGTCGGCGTCGGTGCGCCGCTGTCGTCCCATCCTGATGTCGACATGGTGTCGTTCACCGGTTCGACGCGGGCGGGTGTCGAGGTGGCCCGCGCTGCGGCGCCGACGGTGAAGCGGGTCGCCCAGGAGCTCGGCGGGAAGTCGGCCAACATCATCCTCGACGACGCCGATTTCGCGGCAGCCATCGCTCGAGACATGGCTGCGATGTGCACGAACTCCGGTCAGTCCTGCAATGCCCCGACGCGCATGCTGGTGCCGGCAGCACGCATGGAGGAGGCCGCGGCGATCGCCACGGCGGCCGCGCAGAACGTCGTGGTGGGCGATCCGAAGGACGACTCGAGCAACATCGGACCGGTGGTGTCCGGCGTTCAGTACAACCGGATCCAGCAGTTGATCGAGAAGGGCATCTCCGAGGGCGCCCAGTTGGAAGTCGGCGGACCGGGCAAGCCTGACGGCCTCGGAACCGGCTACTTCGTGAAGCCGACGGTGTTCTCCCACGTGTCCAACGACATGACCATCGCACGTGAGGAAGTGTTCGGTCCGGTGCTGGTGATGATCGGCTACGAGGACGACGATGACGCGGTGCGCATCGCCAACGACACGTCCTACGGTCTGTCCGGCTACATCTCCGGCAGCAGCGATCGTGCTCGGGCGATGGCCCGCCGGATTCGGAGCGGCAACGTGCACCTCAACGGCGCGCCCGGCGACCTCAACGCGCCATTCGGTGGCTACAAGCAGTCCGGGAACGGCCGCGAATGGGGTGAGTTCGGCATTGAGGAGTTCCTCGAGACGAAGGCGATCCTCGGCTACGGCACTTCCGCGTGACGACCTGCTCCCGGCGTAACGGTCCGACTCACCGAGGGAGTTGGTCGAGGAAGCGAAGCGCGGCCTGCGACAGCTCGCGACGCCACAACGCGACGACGTCGACCGAGGCGTCGTCGTCGATCTGACCACCGAGGGACTTGGCCAGTTGATCGATGTGTTCGTACTGCTCGGCGAGCATGCGGGTGACGTCGATGTCGCACAACCCGGCGATGATCAACTTGAGCAGCAATTCGCTCCGCAGGTCACGGAGATGGGCGACCGGCGTGTTCAGCCACTTGCGCAGCTGCGCGCGCCCGCTGCGGGTGGCGGCGAGGATCGTGCGATTGCCTCCGGCGATGCCCGGTTCCTCTCCAACAGCGTGCACGTATCCGCGGCTGGTGAGCTGGTCGAGCGACCGGTAGGTGAGTGGGCGAGAAAGTGACCACACCCGGCCGACATCACCACCCGGCTTGAGCCGCGCGGCGATCGCGAACCCGTGAGTCGGTGCCGGGTAGAGGATCCCCAGGCACGCCCATTCCCCGAGCAGGAGCTGCTCTTCGGTCGTTCTGATCACTGTCGCCATCGTCGCATCTCGCCCGCACCGCCAAGCGATCGCGCTCGACCGACAGGGCGGTGTTCACGGAGCCGTGAAGCCGTAGCTGGCGAGAATCGTCCGGCCCTGCTCACCCAACACGAAATCGACGAACGCCTGACCCGCACCGGCGTTGGGAGCCTCCTTCGTGACCACCAGCGGATACTCGGCGACGATGTTGAGGTCGGGGGGGATCTCAACACCTTCGGCCTGATCGCCCGCAGCGGTGACATCCGTCTTGTAGACGACCCCCGCATCGGCCTCGCCGAGGGTCACCTTCGTGACGATGCCTCTCACGTTCTCCTCGAACGACGCCGGTGTCACCGTGACGCCCGCCTTCGTGAACACCTCCTGCGTGTACGCACCGATCGGCACCTCCGGCGCACACGTCACGAAAATGATGTCTGGGTTGGCGAGATCGGCGACACCGGTGATCCCCTCGGGATTGTCGGGGCCGACGATGATCTCCAACGAGTTCGTCGCGAACACCGCCGGTTCGGCACCGTTGTTGCCTGCATCGGTCAGCTTCGTCATGTTGTTCTGGTCAGCCGAGGCGTACACGTCCGCAGGGGCACCCTCGTTGATCTGGGTGACGAGCTCTGACGACGCGGCGAAGTTGAACGTGACCGTCGCGTCCGAATTCTCGGTCATGAACGCCTCACTGATCTCCGTGAACGCGTCGGTCAGCGATGCCGCCGCGAACACCGTCACATCCCCCGAAACCGCCGCAACCGTGGCCGTCGTCGTATCGGCGGAGCCGGCATCGTCGTCCCCGCACGCGCCGAGGAAGCCCAACATGACAACGGCTGACATCAAAAATGACGACGTGCTCCGCATGCCGCGCACATTAGTCATGGGATGACTAACCAACGTCATCGGCTGACCATGCCTGACCCGCTCTTCCGCCGAAGCCGAATATCTCCTCGCGCGATTCCACGACAGGGCCGGCAACTGACGCAGCTGTGGTGCAGGTTTGTCTTCAGCCGATCGGGTGACACAGCAGAATGTGGACAAATGTTCTGGGCAATGCGGACGAGCGGAGGCAGGGTGTGCATCTCCCGAGCGTTTCGTGCTTTCGGTGGCAAATCTGACGCAGACCGATGTGGCCACTTTGCTGTCATCCGATCGGGTGATACGGCAGAAATCTGGGCGAGCGTCTGCGCTGCGGACGGCCTCGGACGAGGTTGCGATCTCCCGAGCGCTTCCCGCTTTCGTGTCATATCGTCGTTTCGCTGCGCCACGATTCGGGCATTGTCGGTCGGGACGCACCCGTCCAGACCGCAGCGGGCATGACATGAGCGGACGGTGCTGTGGTCAACGAGGACAAGCTCTCTGATGTGCTGAGCGAGTTCGCCCGCACGGTAATTACCGATTTCCCGATTCAAGGCATCTTGGATCACTTGGTCGATCGCATTGTCGAGGTGCTACCGGTTACCTCGGCAGGTGTCACGTTGATCTCCCCGGGGACGGCTCCTCAGTACATCGCCGCCTCCGACGATTCGGCGCTGCGCTTCGAGAAGCTGCAATCCGAACTCGGGGAAGGGCCGTGCGTGGCCGCGTACGAGTCGGGGGAGGCTGTCGCGGTGCCCGACGTGAGTGCCGACGAGCGGTTCCCGGTGTTCGCTCCAGCGGCGGTCGCGGCGGGGCTCGGTGCGGTGTTCACGTTCCCACTGTGTCGTGGCAACGACCGGCTCGGCGCGTTGGACCTGTACCGCGACACCCCTGGTGCGCTGGATTCGCACGACATGGCGGCCGCCCAGACGCTTGCTGACGTGGCGGCTGCCTATCTGCTCAACGCTTATGCACGAGACGAGGCCCGGGCGACGACCGAACGATTCCGCTATGGCGCTCTGCACGACCCGCTGACAGGGCTGGCGAACCGTTCGCTGCTGCAGGAACGCATCGTGCACCTGACCAACCGTTCCAAACGTTCGCACGCCAACACGGCGATCCTGTTTGTCGACCTCGACCGGTTCAAGCAGGTCAACGACTCCCACGGTCATCAGGTCGGCGACGAGCTACTGGTCGCTGTCGCTCGTCGGCTTTCGGGTCTGGTCCGGATGTCCGACACTCTGGCGCGGTTCTCCGGGGACGAGTTCGTGTTCCTCTGCGAGGACATGAGCAGCACAGCCGACGTCGTGGGGCTCGCCACACGGATCAACGAGGTCCTCGCCGAGCCGTTCCTACTGGTGGGCACCAAACTTGTGGTGTCGGCGAGCGTCGGAATCGCGTTCGCCGGCCCCGGCGACGACATCTCGGACCAGCTCTTGGTCGAAGCTGACATGGCCATGTACCAAGCCAAGCGCAGGGGTGGAGCCGCGCACCAGGTGATCGACATGCGCGAGGCGCTCCGCTCCAACGGCGAGCACACTCTGGAAATCGATCTGCGCTTGGCTCTCGCCCATGATGAGCTCGACGTTGCCTACCAACCCATCGTGCGCAGCACGGACGGACTGGTCACCGCGGTCGAGGCCCTGCTTCGCTGGATCCATCCACAGCGAGGTGCCGTTCCGGCCTCGTGGATGGTGGGGGTCGCGGAACGCAGCGAACTGATCAACGAAATCGGCGCGTGGGTACTGCAGCGCAGCTGCAGGGACCACGGCCGATGGGTGGAAAGCGACTCTGGATCACCGATCGACCTGGCGGTCAACATCTCGGCCCGCCAGCTGGTGAACCCAGGCTTTCTCAGCACGGTTCGAGCTGTCCTTGCACAAACCAACATGGACCCGACAGCACTGATCCTGGAGGTGACCGAGAACATCTACATCGAAGCCGGCGAACCCGTCATGGCCGTGCTCGCCGAACTCAGGAGGCTCGGGATCAGAATCGCCCTGGACGACTTCGGGTGCGGTTATTCCTCGCTCAACTACCTGGGTCGCTTACCAATCGACATTCTCAAGATCGACCGGAGCTTCATCGCCGACATCGGTGTCGTTCCAGCGAGCACAGCGATCGTCGAGGCGGTCACGAATCTTGCCCACGTCCTCAATCTCACAGTCGTCGCCGAGGGAGTAGAGACACAAGACCAGCGCGAAGCCGTGTGCGCCTTAGGGTGTGACTGCTCCCAAGGCTTCTTCTACGGACGGCCGGTGACCGCCAGCGCGATCGCAGCCCAGCTCGACGTGTCACCTGCTGGGCCCCTGCACTTGCCGCGTCCGGAGAACTCACCGCCGCCGGCTCGGTCTCGGCAAGCCGCTGTGCACGCGTAGCTCCCCCCTTCGCCGCTGGCGCGAGAACCGCGGTCGCGGTCCCCGGTGCGGATGGGAATTCGACGGTCCCGCGGCGGAGCTCAGAAATCGCCACCGCCACTGAGGAATCGGACTCCCCCGATCTGAGTCCAGCTCACGAGCCGCGTCGCCATCCAGCGGCGCTGAAGCGGACGACGCGTCCGTGCAGATCGACGCGCTCGACCTCACGGCCGGCGTTCAGCCACGCCGTGGCTTGCACGTGCCGCCCGCCGGATGATTCGTTCGTCCACCACTGCTTGAACTTGGTCGCCGACGCAGGCAATCTCCCGACGAGCTGTTCGACCTCGTCGAAGGTGAGTGAAAGTGGCGCGTCGCCTGCTCTGCACAAGAACTCGAACAGTGGGTCGTACTTCGCCACGACCGACAGGATGTCAGCGACGACACAGCGGACTCAACGAGGAAGCGGGGCACGATGGCCCGGTGCTCACTCGTCACGAAGGATGATGGCGGGGTGTGTCCGGGCCGCGGATCGTCCGGGGATGGCGGCCACCACGTTGGCGAGGACGAACGTCGCGACGACTGCCACGGCGAGCCAGATCCACGGTGTCTCTGCTGGAGCAGAGGCATCGAGCCCGCTGGCGAACCGCCGCCATACGGCCCGACCGAGCGCGATCCCGAGCGGGGCGCCGATCGCCAGCGCCGTCAGGGCGATCACCGACGCATGCCAGCCGACGGTCGCGTGCAGTTGCCGCCCGGAGAACCCGAGCGTCCGCAACAGCGCCAGTTCACGACGCCGCTCTCGCACCGACGTGACGAGGAGGTGAGCAAGGGCAGCCACCGCGACGAGCGCCAGCACCCCCGCCATCGCGCCAGGGACGATGCGCACTCGGTCGAGGTCGCGGATCTTCGTCGGTGGCTGCTCGTGACGTACGAAGGCGAACGCGCCATCCGCCACAGTCGACGCCTCGAGCTCGGCGAGCTCGGTGTCGAGCGCGGATGGCGCGCCATCGATGTCGATCACGACGAAGTTGTACCTGCGCCCGTCGAGCTCGTAA
>DATMDV010000483.1:0-39961 GCA_035557475.1 Ilumatobacteraceae bacterium | reverse complement strand
GTGGCAGGTGTTCGTGTCGCGCAACAACATGCCGTGCGGGTCGACGATCGGGCCGCTCACCGCGGCCCGGCTCGGGATCGCCACCGTCGACGTCGGGGTGCCGCAGTTGTCGATGCACTCGGCGCGCGAGCTGTGCGGTGTCCACGACCCGGCCTGGCTCGCCTCGGCCCTGGCCGCCTACTTCGAGGCGTCGTCCGACCCGACCTGAGCTCCGACGCGTCGCTGGGCCTCGTCGTACAGACGCTGCAGCTCGGTGTGCAGCCGATCGGAGTGCTCCTTGAGCATCACCCGTGGCAGCCGTTCGCCGGCGCCGATCGGCGCCGGGATCGGGGGACCGATCACCACGTACACCTTGCGCGGATACACGAAGCGCGCGCCGCGCGGCATCACCCGATCGGAACCGCCGATGCCGACAGGCACGATCGGTACTCCCGCCTTGGCGGCGACGTAGGCCGCGCCGTCGAACAGCGGTTGGACGATCGGTCCGTCCTTGCGCTCGCCCTCCGGGTACAGGACGAGCACCTCGCCCATCCCCAGCACCTCGATGCATCGCCGCAGCGCCTCCCGATCGGCCGTGCCGCGGGTGACGGGGAACCCGCCGAGCGCCGACAACAGCCAGCCGAACGCTCGGTTCCGCCACAACGTGTCCTTGCCCATGTACCGCAGCCGACGGCGCGTCACGCAGCAGGCGATCGGAGTGTCGACGTATGAGCGGTGGACCGGGGCGAGCACGAACCCGCCAGAACGGGGAATGTGCTCGCGGCCGTCGATCGACATGCGCGTGTACAGCCGCGTGATCGTCGCCGCGATCGCTCGCGCGATCTGATACGAGATCCGGCTCGCGAACCCACCGCCAGCGAGCCGGGAGACGACTCGGCTCATGTCAGCAACTCGATGATCTGGTCGACGACCTCGTCGATGCTCATCTCGCTCGTGTCGACCACGATCGCGCCGTCGACCTCGCGGAGCGGGCTGTCGTCGCGAGTCGAGTCCAGGCGGTCACGTTCGACGATGGCCGACTCGACCTCGTGCACGTCGCCGCCGATCTCGCCGACCCGCCGCTCGGCTCGCACTCGGGGCGACGCGGTGACGAACAACTTCAACCGGGCCTCGGGGAACACCACTGACGCGATGTCGCGTCCCTCGACGACTCCACCACCGCGCTCCCGCACCCACGCCCGCTGGCGTTCGACGAGCTCGGAGCGCACCCCGCTGTTGGCGGCCACGACACTCACGGCCTGGGTGACGTCACGCCCGCGGATCTCCACCGTCGCGTCGACGCCGTCGACGCGGACACCGTCGTCGTCGACGTCGAGGGTGATCTCACGCGCGAGCTCGGCGACCGCGTCGGTGTCGTGCACCGGCACCCCGCGTCGCATCGCGGCGTAGGTGACGGCTCGGTACATGGCGCCGGTGTCGAGGTACTCGAGACCGATGCGTCGCGCGACGGCCCGCCCGACGGTGCTCTTGCCGGCACCAGCAGGGCCGTCGATGGCGATCACGAGCGGTGCGGTCATCGGTGAAGGTTCACCACGACGTCCCGAGTGGGCGCCCTTCGTCGTACCCGGCGTGGCTCTGGATCCCGACGACGGCGCGCTCGTGGAGCTCGGCGATCGTTGCCGCTCCGGCGTACGTGCACGCCGAGCGGACGCCGGCGACGATCTGGTCGATGATGTCCTCGACGCCCGGCCGCGCCGGGTCGAGGTACATGCGCGAGCTCGAGATCCCCTCCTCGAACAGCTCCTTGCGCGCCCGGTCGAGCTCGGTCTCGGCCCGGTTGCGGTTCTTCACGGCCCGGTTCGACGCCATGCCGAAGCTCTCCTTGTAGAGCCGGCCGTCGGGGTCGCGCAACGTGTCGGCGGCCGACTCGTACGTGCCGGCGAGCCACGACCCGAACATCACGTTGGCCGCCCCACCGGCGAGCGCCAGCGCGACGTCGCGCGGCCAGCGGACGCCACCGTCGGCCCAGATGTACTTGCCGAGCCGGGCCGCCGCGTCGGAGCATTCGACGACGGCGGTGAACTGTGGCCGGCCGACGCCGGTCATCATCCGCGTCGTGCACATCGCACCGGGCCCGACGCCAACCTTGACGATGTCGGCCCCGGCGTCGATGAGTTGGCGCGTGCCATCCGCGGTCACGACGTTGCCGGCGACGATCGGCGTGTCGGGAACAGCAGCCCGTACCTTCTCGACGACGTCGAGGACGGCCGCCTGGTGACCATGCGCGGTGTCGATGACGAGGACGTCGACACCCATCGCCGCCAGTGCCGTGGCACGTCCGACCGGGTCGGCGTTGATGCCGACCGCGACCGAGATGAGCAACCGGTCGTCGGCGTCGACGGCCGGACGGTAGATGGTCGAGCGCAACGCGCCCTTCGACGTGAGCACCCCGAGCAGGCGGCCGTCGGCGTCGATCACCGGCGCCATCGACAATCGCGCCTGGGTCAGCATCTCGAACGCCTTGACCGGGTCGATGTCGGCGTCGAGCGTCACGACGTCGCTGCTCATCACATTGCGCAGCTGCGTGAAGCGGTCGAAGCCCGCCGCGTCGTGCTCGGTGAACACCCCGACCGGGTGATCGTCGGAGTCGATCACGACGACGGCACCGTGGGCGCGCTTGTACACCAGTCCGAGCGCATCGCCGATGGTGTGGCTCGGGGTCAACGTGATCGGCGTCTCGAACACGGGATGACACGACTTGACGAACGTGACCACGGACTCGATCACGTCGACCGGGATGTCCTGGGGGAGGACCGCGACACCGCCCCGACGGGCGACGACCTCGGCCATCCGACGGCCCGCCACGGCGGTCATGTTCGACACGACGAGCGGGATCGTCGTACCGACACCATCGGGCGTGGTGAGGTCGACACCGAACCGCGACCCGACGGCCGAAAGGCTCGGCACCATGAACACGTCGTTGTACGTGAGGTCGTGGTTTGGGCTCGCATGGAGCATCCGCATGGCCGGGCCAGGTTAACGGCACCGTCGGTGCGCCCTACGCTGCGTGGTCGTGACGGTCCCGGTGGTCCTCGTGCACGGATGGGGTGGCTCGTTCACTTCGACCTGGGAGCGCAGCGGCTTCACGGCCCTGCTGGCCGACGCCGGCCGCGACGTGATCGGCGTCGACCTGCTCGGCCACGGCACCGCACCCAAGCCGCACGACCCGGCCGAGTACGGCGACCTCACCGCACGAATCGTCGACGTCCTCCCCGATGCTCCGGTCGACGCGGTCGGGTTCTCGCTGGGCGCGCTCACACTCCTGCGGACCGCGATCGCCTCGCCCGATCGATTCCATCGCCTCGTCTTCGCCGGAATCGGCCGCAACGTGTTCGAGCGCGACGACGCGGCGACGGCGCGGATCATCGCCGGGATCGAGGGCACCGCCGAACCTGACGACAACCTCGCCCGCCTGTTCGGCCAGTACGCGAGCATGCAGGGCAACGACGCGATCGCGCTCACCGCCGTGCTGCGCCGGCCGGACCCGGGCCCGATCACACCGGCCGACGTGAGCCGGATCACGTGTCCGGTGCTCGTGGCGCTCGGCGAACACGACTTCGCCCAACCGGCCGACGCGCTCGTCGATGCACTCCCCGACGCGACGTACGTGCGGTTGCGCAACACCGACCACTTCGCGACACCAGAGTCGTTCGCGTTCATCGACGCGGCACTCGAGTTCCTCGACGCCGTGCCCACCTGATGCCCGCGAGCGAGCTCGTGATCACGGATGTCGACGCGGCCGTCGAACGGCTGCGTGCGGGCGGCGTCGTCGCGGTGCCGACCGAGACGGTCTACGGCCTCGCAGCCGACGCCGAGAATCGGTCGGCCGTCGCCCGCATCTTCGAGATCAAGGAGCGTCCGCCCGGCCATCCACTGATCGTGCACCTGGCCGATGCCGGCCAGCTGCCCGGGTGGACGGGGCCGATCCCGCCGGCCGCTCGCGTCCTCACCGCCGCCTGCTGGCCGGGACCACTCACGGTGATCCTCGAACGCGGCGCCCGGGTGCTCGACATCGTCACCGGAGGCCGGCCGGCGGTCGGGATCCGCGTGCCGTCACATCCGCTGACGCTCGAGCTCCTCGACCGCTTCGGCGGCGGTCTCGCCGCGCCGTCGGCGAACCGCTTCGGGCGGGTGAGCCCGACCACCGCCGCCCATGTCGTCGACGACCTCGGCGCGCTCCTCGACCCGACGCGTGACGCGATCCTCGACGGCGGGCCGACACCGATCGGTGTCGAGAGCACGATCGTGGACTGCACCGTCGATCCGCCCCAGATCCTCCGGCCAGGCGGCATCTCGACCGAGGACGTCGCCGGCCTGTTGGACGGCCACGTGGTCGAAGCTGCCGGGCCCGCACGCGCGAGCGGGATGCTGGATGCGCATTACGCCCCGCGGTGTGCGGTCCGCCTCGCCGATTCGCTGGCCCAGGCCGAGCAGATCGTCGAGGCGCTGCGGCTCGAGGGCCTCCGCGTCGATGTGCTCGACCCTGGCAGCGATCTCGACACCACGGCACGCAACCTGTACGGCGAGCTCCGTCGCGCCGACGAACGGGCGCTCGACGTCGTCGTCGCCGTGCTCCCGCCCGCCCATGGGCTCGGCCACGCGATCCGCGACCGGCTCACGAAGGCCGCGACTGGGTCCCGTCGAGCTGGCCCCAATCGAGCTGGTTGAGGTTCGCCACCCAGGCATCGCGAACGGCGTCGACGTCAGGTGGCAGATCGTCGCCGAACGTGGCAACGACGATGCTCACGGTACTGGCACCCGCGTCGGGCACGATGTCGAGCCGGCACCAGCAGTCGAACGGCTCGACGAGGTGCGTCTCGAGCACGTACGGCGGATCCTCGACGTGCACCTCCCCCATCCAGTTGGCGACGACGACGAGCGCCTCGAACGTCTCGACCGGGAGCGCTTCGACCGTGAACGACGGGTTGTCGGTCGCCACCCGTCGCCACCGACCGCGCCCGGTGTCGTCGACCACCGGCTCCTCGCCGGCCTGCTCGACCGCGGAGGGCTCGGGCGGCGGTCGACTCAACGCGATCAGGGCCGCATCAACCGCGGCGTTGATGGCCTGCATCCTCCCCGGGTCGCCGCCGTGATCGGGGTGCGCCCGCATCGCCAGCCGGCGGCGGGCCCGATGCACGTCGTCCACCGTCGAGGAAGGATCGATGCCGAGCAGCTCGAACGGATCCTGCTCCATCGGACGGCAGTCAGCCCGCAGGTGGCGACAGCTCGCCCCGCAGCGCCGCGTACCTCGCCCGCACCCCGACCCGATCAGCCGAGCCGTCGGGCTCGACGGGCTCCGCCCGGCCCAGCCCCCAACGTTCGGCGATCGAAGCGTGCGGCTCGCCGCTCACCACCGCCGCCGCTTGCACGCACGCCCCGGCAGCCACTGCTTCGTCGGCAGTGGTCACGAACACCGGCCGGTCGCACAGGCCGGCGAACACGGAGCGCACCGCGGCTGAGCGCGCGCCGCCACCGGTGAGCACGATGCGGTCGACCCCACAGTGCGCAGCGAGCGCGTCGACGCCGTCGAGGAGGCCGCACACGACACCGTCGACGGCGGCGCGGGCAAATTGTTCGCGCGTGACGTCGGTACGCAGTCCTCCGAGCAGGCCGGTGGCGTCGGGTCGGTTCGGCGTGCGTTCCCCGTCGAAGTACGGGAGCAGGGTGAGCGACCCGGCGTCGCCCGCCATCGCCAACCGATCGAACTCGACCGGGTCGACGCCGAGCACGCCGCGGACCGCATCGAGCACCTTGGCCGCATTGAGCGTGCACACGAGTGGCAGATAGCGACCGGTGGCATCAGCGAACCCCGCCACCGCTCCCGTCGGGTCGGCCGAGGGCTGATCGGAGACACCGAAGACGGTGCCGGACGTCCCGATCGAGACCACCGCGTCGCCCACACGGAGCGCCAGACCGAGCGCGGCGGCCATGTTGTCGCCGGTGCCGGCCGCGACCAATGCGTCACCCCACCGTCCGGCGACCTCGGTCGGAGCGAGCACACGCGGCACAGCGGACGTCCAGTCGCGGTCGGCGTCGACCACCCGCAGCAGATCGAACCGGTACTCGCCCGTCGCCGGCGACCAGTACCCGGTCCCCGACGCATCCCCCCGGTCGGTCGCGATCTCGCCCGTCAGCCGGAGCGTCAGCCAGTCGTGCGGGAGCAGCACGTGGGCGAGACGCTTCCACGCGTCCGGCTCCTTGCGGTGCAGCCACGACAGCTTCGTGATCGTGAACGACGCCACTGGCACGCTGCCGACGGCCGCCGCCCACGCCGCTGCGCCGCCCTCGAGCTGTCCACACAACCAGCCGGCGTCAGCGGCGCTCTCGGTGTCGTTCCACAGCTTGGCCGGCCTGACCACCCGCTGGCCGGCGTCGAGCACGACCATGCCGTGCTGCTGGCCGGCGACGCTGATCGCGGCGACCACCGGCCCACCGGCCCCGGCCCAGGCGTGCTCGAACGCCGACCACCAAGCGGCCGGATCCTGCTCGCTGACGGGTGGGGTCGTCGGCGGGTGGGGCGCCGACGATCTGGCGACGACGCGCCCCGATTCGAGGTCGCGCACCTCGACCTTGGTGCTCTGGGTCGACGAATCGACGCCGGCGATCAATGACATGACGGCGATGTTACGGTTTGGCCGCGTCCCCTCACAGCACGCCGTTTCGCGTCAAAGTGTCGCGTCAAGTTTGTCGTCGACTCCGTGCGGTGCTTGTACCTCTCACAGGTCGCCGGTACGCTTCCGGAACCTTAGAGACAGGGCAACCCCGCCCTTTCGAAACAGGGGGAGAACCCACAACATGCAGAAATCACGCGTACGTCGCGTTGGTGCTTTGCTCGTCGGTCTCTCACTCGTCGCAGCAGCGTGCGGCGACGACGACGAGGAATCGACAAGCACCGAGCCCGACGTGACCGAGCCGGCTGGCGACACCACGCCGGCCACCGAGCCACCGACCGACACCACACCACCTGGCACTGAACCCACCGATACGGCCGAAACGGCTCCACCGGGCACCACCGGTGAAGGTGGCGGCGGCGAGCTGGCCGGAATGCGCGGCACGACCCCGGGCACCTCCGACGTCAGCGACTGGATCGCCGGTGTCAACGACTTCTGGGTCGCGGCCGGCAATGCCGAGCTCAGCGACTTCAACTACGCTGCCGAGACCTACGACGCAGCGCTCGTGATCGCTCTCGCGGTCGCAGCCGCCGGCGACGACGGCAGTGCTCACGCGTCGGAGATCGTCGGCATCACGCGGGACGGCGAGAAGTGCGGTCCCGGCGCCGGCTCTGATTTCGCCGGCTGTCTCGCACTCATCGATGCCGGCACCGACATCGACTACGACGGCATCTCTGGTCCGCTCGACTTCAACGGCAACGGCGAGCCGCTGGCCGGTAGCTACGCGGTGCTCGAGTTCGGTGCCGACAACCGCATCGATGAGAGCCTGACCGAGACCGTGCAAGCCCAGTCCCCCGAGTCGATGATCGTCGACGAGGTCCCGGTCGGTGTCGAGCGCGCCGGCGACGGCGTGCTGAAGATCGGCTCGCTGCTGCCGGAGACCGGCAGCCTCGCATTCCTCGGACCACCGGAGTTCGCCGGTCTGGCGTTCGCCATCGACGAGATCAACGCCGCTGGCGGCGTGCTCGGTGCACCGGTGGAGTACACGTCGGGTGACTCCGGCGACACGACCACCGACATCGCGAGCGTCACCTCCGACCGGCTGATCGGCGAGGGCGTCGACGCCATCATCGGCGCCGCCTCTTCGGGTGTCACACTGACCGTGATCGACAAGATCACCCAGGCCGGTGTGACGATGTTCAGCCCGGCCAACACCAGCACGGCACTGACCGACTATCCCGACAACGGCTTGTTCTTCCGTGACGCACCGCCGGACGGACTCCAGGGCGCGGTCGTATCGCAATTGATCCTCGAGGACGGAAACGCCTCGGCGTACATCCTCAACCTCGACGACGCATATGGCAACGGCATCGCCGACGTCATCGAGGACGTGCTGACCGCAAGCGGCGTCGAGGTGCTCGGCAAGGTTGCGTACGATCCCGCCGCAGCAGGCTTCGACTCCGAGGTCGCTGACGTCGTTTCGGCCGATCCGGACGCAATCGTCCTGATCAGCTTCGACGAAGGCAGCCGGATCCTGCGCACGATGATCGAGCAGGGCATCGGTCCGTCGAGCAAGAACTTCTACGGAACCGACGGCAACATGGGCAACGCGCTCGGCGAGAACTTCGACGCCGGGACCTGATCCCAGTCATCGCAACGTGAACGGCCCCCGGGGAGACCCGGGGGCCGTTCATGTTTTCGAACCAATCGCAACGTGTCAGCCCCCGGACGCCTTGGCAAGCGTGCCCAGGTACAGCTCGATGACGGCCGGGTCGGACAGCAGATCGCGCCCGGACCCCGTGTACGCGTTGCGGCCCTGGTCGAGTACGTAGGCCCGGTGGACGACCTGCAGGCAGCGCCGCGCGTTCTGTTCCACCATCAGGATCGCGACACCGGTGGCGTTGATCCGCCGGCACTGCAAGAACACCTCGTCTTGGAGATGCGGCGACAGGCCCGCCGACGGCTCGTCGAGCAACAGCACGGTCGGCTCCAGCATCAAGGCCCGGCCCATGGCGACCATCTGGCGCTCGCCGCCCGACAGTGCGCCGGCCCGCTGCTGCGCCCGCTCACGCAAGCGGGGAAACAACTCGGCGACGTAGTCGAACCGCGAGTCGAACAGCGCGGGCTTAAGGTAGCAACCCATCTCGAGGTTCTCGCGCACGGTCAGGCTGGGGAAGACGTTGTTCGTCTGCGGCACGTAGCCGACGCCCTTCGGCACCAGCTCGTACGCCTGCCTGCCGGTGATGTCCTCGTCGCCGAGCGTCACATGCCCGGAGCGGATCGTGCACTGGCCGAGGACGGCCTTCAACAGTGTCGACTTGCCCGCGCCGTTGGGACCGATGATGCCCACGAACTCGCCCGGTTTCACGACCAGGTTGCAGCCGTTCAGGATGTTGACCTCGGGGATGTAGCCGGCGACCAGCTCGACCGCCTCGAGCACCGGGAGCGGGTCGGTCTCGGTCACCCCAGGTCCTCCAGCGCTTCCAGGTCCTCGAGCAGCGACGTACCCTGATGGGAGCCGAGGTAGGCGTCGATCACGTCCGGATTGTTCGAGATCTGATCGGGCGTGCCCTCGGCGATGATGCGCCCTTCGGCCATCACGACCACCCAGTCCGACACGTCGTGGACCATGTCCATGTCGTGCTCGACGAACAACACCGTCACCCCCTCGTCACGCAGGCCGCGAATGTGGTCGTTGAGGTTCTGCTTGAGCGCCGGGTTGACGCCCGCCATCGGTTCGTCGAGCATCACGAGCCGCGGCTGGGTCATCAGCGCGCGTGCCATCTCGAGCAGCTTGCGCTGCCCACCCGACAGGGCGCCCGCGTACTCGTCGCGCATGTGGCCGAGCGCGAAGCGTGCCAGCAGTTCGTCGGCTCTGGCTTCGATCTCGTGCTCCTGATCCCTCCACAACGACGGAACGAGGGCGTTCCACCACTTCTCGCCGCGCTGGGCGGTGGCGCCGAGCTTCATGTTCTCGATCACCGGCAGCTTGGTGAGGCTCTTGGTGAGCTGGAACGTGCGGACCATGCCCATCGCCGCTGTGCGGTGCGCCGCGACGTCGCTCATCTGGTGTCCGTCGAACTGCCACCAGCCGCGGGTCGGTTCGTCGAATCCGGTGAGGAGGTTGAAGAACGTCGTCTTGCCTGCCCCATTGGGCCCGATGAGGGCCGTGATCGAGCCCCGCTGGACCTCGAGGTGCTCGACGTCGACGGCGAGGATGCCGCCGAAGTTCCGAACCATGTCGCGAGCCTCGAGGATCGGATCGGGCTTGGCGCTACCCGGCTCGGCCGCGGCCGTGGCGAGCGCCCGCTTGGCCTCGACCGCGATCTCGGACGTCCCCCGCTGAGCGGTCGAGTCACCGGTCATCGAACGCCATCTCCTTGCGCGAACCGAACAAACCTTGGGGGCGGAAGATCATCAGCAGCATCAACATCAACCCGATCAGGGCGAGGTTGATCTGGCCGACCTGGGTGGAATCGATCAACGTGAAGTCACCGATGCGCACCGGGCCGTCCCTGGTGAACTCGCGCAGGGTGCTCTCGATGAATACGAAGATCGCCCAGAACAACATCGGCCCGACGATCGAGCCCGACACCTTGGCGACTCCGCCGAGCACGAGGGCCGTCAGGACGTAGAACGTCACGTCGCGGCTGTAGTTGTCGGGTTGAACGCTGCCCCGGTCGAGGGCGAACACCATGCCCGAGAACGTGCCGATGACGCCGCCGAGGATCAGCGACTGCATCTTGTAGCTGTAGACGTTCTTGCCGAGGCTGCGCACCGCGTCCTCGTCCTCGCGGATCGCCTTGAGGACGCGGCCCCACGGGCTCTTCATGAGCATGTAGACGAGCGTCCCGAAGAACGCCACCAGGATCCACCCGACGACGAGGGTCCACATCTGGCGGCCGGTGAATGTGAACCACCAGAACCCGTACGAGTCGGCCACCTCGAACCCGACATCGGTACCGACCCTGCGGAACTCACCGGAGAACTCGTTGATCCCGTCACTGCCACCGAACACGTCTTTGAACTTCACCGAACGCACGACGAGACGCACGATCTCGGCCGCCGCGATCGTGACGATCGCCAGGTAGTCGGCGCGCAATCGCAGCGTGGGGATGCCCATCAACAGCCCGAGCACGATCGCGTACACGATCCCGATGCCGATGCCCCACCAGAACGAAATCCCGAAGTAGTGGGCCGTCATCCCCAACCCGTAGGCGCCGGCCGCCATGAACGCGGCCTGGCCGAAGTTGAGCAGGCCGGTGAACCCGAACTGGACGTTGAGGCCGATCGCGGCGATCGCGAAGTAGACCGCATTGATGCCGATGAACGACTTGACGGTGCCCTCGAAGATCGCTTCCCAGTCCATCAGCTCTCCTTCAACCGACTCTCTCGGCGCGACCGAGGATGCCCTGCGGTCGCAGCAGGAGCACCAGGATCAGGATCAACAGGGCGGGTGTGTTCTTCAGCTCACTCGGCACCACGAACGTCGCCAGCTCGACGAGCACGCCGACCAGGAACCCGCCGACCAGTGCGCCGAACGCCGATCCGAGGCCGCCGAGCGTGATGCCGGCGAACATCAAGAACAGTAGCCGTGAGCCCATGTCGAAGCCCACTTGCTCGTCGAGTGCCCTGAAGATCCCGCCGAGGGCGGCGAGCGACCCGCCGGCGACCCACACCAGGCGGATCACCTGCTGGCTGTTGATGCCGGTCGCCGACGCGAGGTCCGGATTGTCCGAGACGGCCCGCACCGCCTTGCCGATCCTCGTGTACTGGAGTGCCGAGGCGACCGCGACGAGTACCGCCAACGAGACGAGGGCGGTGACGATGTCGCGCGGCGTGATCGTCACCGGACCGATGTCGACCCCCTCCTGCAGCGAGTAGTTCCGCAGTGGCCGGGTACGCCCGCCGAATCGGTACAGGAACAGGTTGCGCAGCATGATCGACAGCCCGACCGTCACGACCATCTGGGTGATCAAGCCGATCCCCCGGCGACGGAGACGGGCGAAGATGCCCCAGTCGCTCAACCATCCGAACATGCCCCCGACGACGACCGCGATGGGCACGGTGAGGAACAACTGGAAGCGTCCGTCGCTGTCGATCAACGGCAAGAAGTCGAGGAACCCGAGAAAGCCGATTCCGGTGACGTTGAGCAGGAACGCGACCAGCGCGCCCCAGGTCACCATCTCGCCGTGGGCGAAGTTGGTGAGACCGGTCGTCCCGAAGATCAGCGAGAGCCCGACCGAGCACATCGCCAGTATGAGCCCGAGCCGGACCCCGTCGGCGAGGCGCTGGGCGACCTTCTCGACACCGCTCTGGCCGAAGCTCTGGGATTCGCCCGTGAAGAACGTGATGTTCGTCGTCGACGTGACGAATGACGACGGGGTCACGGCCTCCTCGGCGGTCGACTCGCCGGCCAGGCCGAGGTCGTCTGGCAACGTCTCCTCGTCGAGACGCACCACGTAGTCACCCGGCGCCGGCACAGCGATCAGCGCCATCCCCTCGGCGTCGGTGACAGCCGCCCCGATCTCGGCCCCGTCGGCATCGACGACGGTGATGGAAACGCCCTCCACCGGTTGGTTGTCGGCTCGCCCGCTCGCGTCACGCTGCTGGTCGAGCACCCGCACCCGGATGGCGTACTCGGTGTCCTGCGCGTGGGCGGGCGCGTCGGCCAGGGCGAGGAGTCCGGCCACGATCGCGAACAGCGCGATGACCACACGTTTCAGTTGAGTTCGTGTCAACTCGCTCTTCCCCTGCCCGGAGGCCCCCCGATGCCCGCCACGTGGACGGTCATTCCACTCGCTCCGCGGTCGACCGTCAAGCGTCGCGCTTGACGAGGGCCGGAGGAGAGTCGCGCCGAGCGTGGTCATGCTGGGCCGGGCGGCGGGTGTCGAGCACGGTTTGGGTGGTCACGACCATCAGCGCCGTCGCCCCCGCGACGTGGAGCCCGACGAGGAGTTCCGGTACGCCGTTGAAGTACTGGACGTAACCGACGGTGGCCTGGAGGGCGGCGACGAACAACCACGTGCTGATCACCGGTGTCATCGCCAGTCGTTCCCGACGGCTGCGCCGGATACGCCACACCAGGGCCAGGGCGACGGCGATCGTCACCATCACCGTCACCCCATGAACGCGAGCGACGGTCGGGATGTGGAAGCCGAAGCGTCGGACGTCCTCGTCGCCGGCGTGCGGACCGGCGCCGGTCACAAGCGTTCCCGTGAACACGGCGAGTGACGTGCCGGAGGCGAGTGCGAAGGCTGTCGCCCGGGTGGCCGGCGAGACCGTGTCCAGTCGTTCGACGCCACCCGACCAGTCCGAACCGGAGGGGTCCGGCTCGCCGGCCCGGCGCACCAGCACGGTCGCATTGGCGACGAGCACCATCGACAGCAGGAGATGACCCTGCACCGCCACCGGGTGCAGGTCGACCAGCACCGTGATGCCGCCGAGCACGACCTGGGCGAGCACCCCGGCGACGAGCCCGACCGACAACCGGGTGAGGTCACGCCGGCGGGGATCGCGCAGGGTGGAACCGAGCACGGCAGCGATCACGGCAGCGCTCACCAGGCCGGTGAACAGCCGGTTCACCTGCTCGATCGCGGCGTGGCTGCTCGACACGTCGATCAGCTGGCTGTCGTTGCAGTTGGGCCAGTCGTCGCACCCCAGTCCGCTGCCGGTGAGCCGCACCGCCACCCCGGTGACCACGATCGCACACACCGCCAGCAGCGCACCGATCGTCACGGCACGGTACTGGGACGGCTGCAGCGTCATCGGCGTCAGGTGTGGCGGATGGACATGCCACCGTCGACGGCGATCACTGCGCCGTTGACGAAGCTCGCCGAGGGCAGGCACAGGTTGAGCGTCATGTGGGCGACCTCCTCGGGGTCGCCGTAACGGCCGAGCGGCACCCGCCGCCGCGCGTATGTGGCCTTGGCGTCGTTGGGGATCGCGGCCGTCATGCCGGTGGTGATCGGGCCCGGGCAGATGCAGTTGACGGTGACGCCGTGGCGTCCGAGCTCGACGGCGAGGCTCTTCGTCAGACCGATCACGCCGGCCTTGGTCGCCGCGTAGGCCACCATCCCGGCGCTCGTGACGATCGCCTCGGTCGACGCGATGTTGACCACCCGGCCGGCGCCGGACGCCGTGAGGTAGGGCAACGCCAAGCGGATCAGTCGGGCGTGGGCGGTGAGGTTGACATCGACGGTGCGGGCCCAGCCGTCCTCGAACTGGTCCGCCGGCTGGAACGCCGAGTTGGCGATCGCGACACCCGCGTTGTTGACGAGGATGTCGATCCCGCCCGCCCATTCGACCGTCGCGTCGACAAGACGCGACAGCTCGTCGGCCGTCGACACGTCGCAGACGACGCCGAGCGCCGCCGCGCCGCCGTGGATGGCACGGATCTCGTCGACGACGACGTTCACCGCTCCGTGGTCGAGATCGGCGACGACCACCTGGGCGCCCTCGTCGGCGAAGAGATGCGCGGTGGCCCGTCCCATGCCGCTCGCCGCGCCGGTGACGATCGCCCGCTTGCCGGCGATCGAACGCGACAGCGCGCTCAGCCTCGTCCCCGTCACGACTGCTTCTCCACGAGCAGCATTGATACACCGGTCACGCCGCTTCCGCCATCGACCCCTCGTCGGGCGGTCGACAACCACCCCTACGGGCGGTTTGGCGGGCGCCGGTGCGGGTATTGGGGAGTCCAATCGCTGCCGGCCTCCGGCGCGACTGACCCCTGAAGGAGGACCAAGAGATGCGCAAGACCTTGACCACAATCGTGGTGGCGGCTGCCCTGTCGACGCTGCCGGCTTCGGCGGCCTTCGCCACTACCCCGCCCGACGACCCGAACGACGTCGAGGCGATCGACAATCCGCTCGACGAGAACGACGACGAGGGATTTGACGACTGGGGCCTGGTAGGCCTCGTCGGCCTGCTCGGTCTGTTCGGCCTCGCTGGCCGCAGGCGGCGCGATGACCGCATCGTGACCGTTTCCGAGGACTCCTACGCTGGCCGGCGCTGACGGCGCCATCGCACCTGTTGCCGCCCGCTCCCCCACGGGGCGGGCGGCAACGCGCTCAGAACCCCCTCACGGGCGGATCTCGTAGAACGCGTTCACGGCGTGATCGACGCCGAGCTTGCGGAACCGCGTGAACCCGGCCTCGCGGGCCATCGCCTCGGCTTTCGACGCCGGGAGGCCGAGCGTGCCGAGCCCGGCCCCGCCCGGCTCGGAGAGCGCCGACGACATGCACGACAGCACGCTGATTCCGTACATCAGCGGCGCCATCGGGTTCTTCTCGACGTTCTCGGCGAACGTGTCGCGCGCCTTGATGTCGACGAGCAGCCACGTGCCGTCGTCCGCAACCGCCCGACGGATGGCGTCCATCATCGATTGCGGATCGGTCATGTCGTGGATGCAGTCGAACGTCGTCACGAGGTCGACCGAGTGGTCGTCGGGCATCGGGTGCTGCCGCGGGTCGTGGAAGGCGACGTTGGTGGCACCCGCATCCGCACGCTTCTCCTCGGCCCGACGCAGTGCGTACTGGGAGATGTCGTAGCCCGTGAAGTGGCTGGCGGGATATGCACGAGCCATCAGTAGCGCCGCGCCGCCGGCACCGCAGCCGATGTCGATGACGGTCGCACCTTCAGTCAGCTTGTCGACGATGCCGTCGAGGGCGGGCAGCACCACCGGCAACAGGAACGTCCGGTTCCACGGCTCGAAGCTGCGTTCGATTCCGACCGCCCCCTCCGGGCCATGGCTGTCGTAATCGTGTCCGACACCTGACCGGAAGCTCTCGGGCATCTGTTCGAGCGTCTGCATCGTCTGCGGGAGACGGTGGAACATCCCCATCCCGAACGCCGGGTGGTCGGGCGCGGCGAGCACCGCCGCCGCCTCCGGCGTGAGCCCGAACCGCAGCTCTTCCCCGTCCGGCACGACATCGATGAGCTTGGCGGCAGCCTGGTTGTAGGCCCACTCCCGGACCCACCGCTCGTCGAGACCGGCGGCATCGGCAAGTTCCGCTGTCGTCATCGGATCATCGGCACCGGCCAGCACGCGGTAGAGGCCGAGCCGATCGCCGAGGTGGATCATCCCGGCCGTGACCGCGCCCTCCAACTTCGAGAAGACCTGGAACGCGTACAGCTTGACCAGATCGGGATCGGCCATCGCCGGGTCGGGCATCGTGCTGAAGCTACTCGGGGTCAGTGGGTGCGGTCGCTGCGAGGGAGGTGTTCGACGTCGGACAGCTTGAACAGGCTGAACGTGAATCCTTCGTGGACGGGCAGGGCGACGAGCCGGCTGATCGACGCGTGGCCGAGCACGAAGCGATCCCATTCCCACGGTGTGGGCTCGAGCCCGAGCATGTGGCAGATCACGACCGAGTTCGTGCCCGCGTGGGCGATCAGCACGATGCGCGCCTCCGGCTCGTCGATCTGCCAGATGGGGAGGTCGTGCTCGACGCGGTGGATCCCGCGCTCGGCGAGGAACAACGACGCCCCGAGCCGGATGCGGTCGGTGAAGTCGCGCACCGACTCGCCGCCCTCGAGTCCGTCCCAACGTCCCTCGACGGGACGCTCCCGCATCTCGCGATAGGCCTGTTCGGCACGCTCGGCCGGGGTGCCGTGCCAGCCCGGGTCACGGATCTCCTCGAGCCAATCGTCGATCTCCTCGTCCCGGCCGAGCGCGGCGAGAACCGGTGCCGCCGTCTGGCGGGCGCGGTCGAGCGGCGACACGAGGACCTCGTCGAACTTCTCGTCGTTCAGGGCGGCCCCGAGGTGCTTGGCCTGGCGATGGCCGAGCGGTGTCAGCGGTGGGTCCACGACGTTGAGGCCGTCGCGCACCCACTCCGGCTGGGCGTGGCGGACCAGGACGATCTCCATGCCATTGCATGGTACGGATGTCGATCGCGGCGCCGGGTATGGCGTGCGGCACGGCGTCCGGTGAAGAGCCCGGTTGGACCGGGTGTCGGATACATTCGCCGGTGGTGAGCGAATCGGGTGGCGGCCGCACGAGTCCAGGCTGGTACACCGATCCCGCTGGGCGATTCGAGTACCGCTACCACAACGGCGCGGTGTGGACGTCCGACGTCGCCTCGAACGGCCAGCGTTACGTCGACCCGCTCGCGTCCACCGTCCCCCACCGCGCGTCAGTGGGCCTCGTCGACCACCGCGCCGTCGCCGGCAAGCGCACGGGCAACGGCATCGCGATCGCGGCGATGGTCTGCGGGATCGTCTCGGTCGTCGTCGGCTGGGGCCCGTACGTGTTCTGGGCCGGTGCCGTGCTCGCCGTGCTGGCGCTCATCTTCGGTCTCGTCGGGCTCCGCCGCGCTCGCGAGACCGGCCGCCGCAAGGGGTTCGCCATCGCCGGCGTCGTGACCGGCGCGGTCGGGATACCGATCGCCGCCGTCGGCCTCCTGTTCACGGTCGCCGTGCACCGGGCGATCGATCGCTACGAGCACCCGCCCGAGTCGACATCGTCGATCGAATCCTGCGAGGTCGAGGCGGGACGCGCTCGCGCCGAGGGTGAGCTCCGCAACGACGGGACGCGGGCCAGCCGGTTCACCGTCTATGTCGAGTTCCGCGCGCTCCCCGCGGGACACACCATCGAGCGGGCGGCGACGTTGCCCTCGACGGCACCGGGCGGGACCGCGAGGTTCGCGGTGAGCCAGCGTCTCGCGGCAGAGTCCGTCGAGTGCGAGATCACCGCCGTCCAAGGGCCCTTCCCGTTCGGCCTCGAGCTCGACTGACATGCTGCTGACGCCGCGGTACGACGTGCCGTCTTTCCTTCGGCTCGACGTGCCGCTGGGTGATCCGGCGGAGCCGCTGCTGCGCCAGCGACGGCGCCTCGCCGCGCTGCTCGCCGGGCTCGAGGAGGATCAGTGGGCGGCGGCGAGCCGGTGCGAGGCGTGGTCGGTGCGGGACGTGATCGCCCACCTCGTCACCACCAACCAGTTCTGGGCCTTCTCGATCGAGGCCGCGCTCGGGGGCACGCCGACCCGCTTCCTCGCCAGCTTCGATCCGGTGACGTCGCCGATCGAGCTCGTCGACGCCTCGCGATCGCAATCGTCCGCCGACGTGCTCGAGCAATTCGTCGAGACCAACGAAGCCATCGCCGCCGCCGTCGCCGGCATCGATCACGACGGCTGGTCGACGATCGGTGAAGCGCCGCCAGGCCATGTTCCGTTGCGGGCCCTCGCGCTGCACGCGCTCTGGGACGCGTGGACCCACGAGCGCGACATCGTGTTGCCACTCGGGCTCACGCCGGTCGAGGAGCCCGACGAGGTCACCGGATGTCTCGGCTACGGTGCTGCGCTCAGTCCCGCCTTCGTGGTTGCCGGTGGGAGCACCCGCGTCGGGTCGATCGAAGTCGAGGCGACGAGCCCTGACGTGCGCTTCGTCGTGGAGGTCGGCGAGTCGGTCGTCGTCCACGACGGTGACGCCCCGTCCGACGCGCTCCGCCTCACCGGTCCGGCGATCGAACTCGTGGAGGCGCTCAGCTTCCGGGTGCCGATGCCCTGTTCGGTGCCGGACGAACGGCGGTGGCTGCTCAGCGGTCTCGCCGAGGTGTTCGACCGCGAGACGTGACCCCACGGGCGATTCCGAGATCGATCAGTCGTCGAGGATCTTGTCGGCCTTGCGATCGATCCGTTCGCGTTCCTTCTTCGTGAGATTGCCGGCCTCTTGTTGCTGGGCAGCTCGCGACTTGGCGTTTCGGGCGTGCGGCTTGTCGGGCATCGGGTAGTTCCCCGACTCCTTCTTGGCGTCCTTTGTCCGTGCCTTCTCCGGCAGTCCGAAGTCCTTGGCGGGAAGCTTCTCGCGCTTCTTCGCAGTGAGCTCGGCCATCTCGTACTCCCTCTCTCATCTTTTGGTTCTCGTCTGTGCCCGTCTGTCGACCTCGTACCCCGTCCGCCCGGTTGTAAAACCGCGCCGGTGACATGCTGTCGGACATGACTGGATCGGATCCGAAGGCGACTCTTCACCGCTACCTGCAGATCGCCCGTGACGCGCTGCTCTGGAAGCTCGACGGGCTGTCGGAGTACGACATCCGCCGTCCGATGGTGCCGACCGGCACGAACCTGCTGGGACTCGTCAAGCACGTGGCAAGCGTCGAGCTGGGATACCTCGGCCCCACCTTCGATCGGCCCTCGGACGAACCGCTGCCATGGCTCGACGAAGATGCCGAACCGAACGCCGACATGTGGGCAACCCTCGACGAGTCGCGCGAGCAGATCGTCGCGCTCTACCACCGGGTGTGGGCGCATTCGGACGCCACGATCGAGGCGTTGGAGCTCGACGCCATCGGCCACGTCCCTTGGTGGCCGGACGACCGCAGCGAGGTGACCCTGCACACGATCCTGGTCCACATGATCGCCGAGACGAACCGCCACGCCGGGCACGCCGACATCGTCCGCGAGCTCATCGACGGAACCGCCGGCCTCCGAGCCGACAACGACAACCTGGCGCCCGGCGACACGGCATGGTGGGAGACGTATCGGAGCCGGCTGGAGCATGTCGCTCAGCAGGCCGGCGACGGGCGGTGATCAGACGGTTGCGGCGGTCGACGCGATCCAGGCGTCGTAGAGCCGGCTGTACGTGCCGCCGGCGCGGATCAGCTCTTCGTGAGGGCCGTCCTCGACGAGCCGGCCGTCGTCGAGCACGAGCACCCGATCGGCGCGGGCGGCGGTCGACAGCCGGTGGGCGATGGCGATGGTCGTGCGGCCCTCGGCGAGGTGCGACAGAGCCCGCGACATGCGCACCTCGGTGAGCGCGTCGACCGACGACGTCGCCTCGTCGAGCAACAGCACGTCGGGGTCGGCGAGGCCGGCCCGCAGCAAGGCGACGAGTTGGCGCTCGCCGGCGGACAACTGCTCACCGCGCTCTCCGACGCGTGTGTTCAGCCCGTCGGGCATCGCGTCGAGCCAGTCGACGACGTCGAGCCGGGCGACGACGGCGACGATCGCCGCGTCGTCGGCCCCCGGACGGGCGAACCGCACGTTGGCGGCGATCGTGTCGTCGAACAGGAACGGCTCCTGGGCGACCACGATCAACCGGCTTCGGAGCTCGTCGTTGTCGACCGCGGTCAGGGGCACTCCGCCGAGCCAGATCTCACCGACGGTCGGATCGGCGAAACGGGCGATCAGACGGCCGAGCGTGGTCTTGCCAGAGCCGGTGGCCCCGACCATCGCCACCTGCTGGCCGGCCGGGATGTGGAGGTTGATGTGGCGGAGGACGGTGTCGTCGGACAGGTCGCGGTCAGCTCGCGAGCGGTACGAGAACGTCACGTCGCGCACGTCGATGTCGAGCCGCCCCGGCGGCAACGCCTGCGATTCGGTTGGTGATGGCGGACCAGCCGGGATGTCGAGCACGCCGAGCACCCGGCGGAGGCCGGCGACAGCCGTCTGTGTCTGGTCGAGCACCTCGGTGAACTCGGCGATCGGCTCGAGGAACTTGTACGTGAGGAAGACGAAGCCGATCATCGCGCCCGCTGTCAGCCCGCTCCCCGGTCCCCGCAGCACACCGACCGCCACGACTGCGCTGACCGTCAGCACCGAGAACACCTCACCCGACGGGAACAAGAACGCGCCGATGACGTTGGTGCGGATCTGGGCATCGGCCCGCCGCTTCACCGTGAGGTTCGCAGCACCCTCGAAGTGACCACCGGCGCGGTAGGCACGGATCGTCTCGGCGCCCGACACGACCTCGCTGATCGAGCTCAGCATCTCCCCGTTACGTTCTCGCACCTTGTCATAGGCGACGACGAGATGACGCTGCACCGCGCGGAGCACGAACGCGAGCGGCAGCGCGACGGCGAACGCCACCATCGCCAACATCCAGTCGTAGGCGAGCATGACGGCGGCGACGATCAGCATCAACGTGCCGTCGAGCAGCCACGCGAGACCGCCCCACTGGAAGAACTGGGCGAGCGTCTCGATGTCGCTGGTCACCCTGGCGACGAGGGCACCGCGGCGCTCCTCGTTGTGGTCGGCGAGGCTGAGGCGATGGATGTGGTGGATCAACCGCGCCCGCAGGTCGAACAACGCGCGCTCGCTGCGCACGCCGAGGCGCACGATCGCCAGCCGCTGGGCGAAGCCGGCGACGATCAGCGCGGTGACGGCGATCACGCCCATCACGCCGACGAGGCCGACCCTGACCGGGTCGTGGCCGACGATGCCGCGGTCGATGGCCTGCTGGATCGTGATCGGCACGACCACCCGGCCACCGGCGCCGACCGCCGCGATCAACCACGTCACGCCGAGCCCCTGTCGCAGGACCGGTGCCTCCTGGAGGCCACGGCCGATGGCGTTGACCGCGGAGAAACGGCCGACCGGCTCGGTCATGGCTCCGCGTCCCGCTCGGTCTCGAACGCCTCGACGAGGGACCGATATCCGCCACCGGCCGCCATCAGGTCGGCGTGCGAACCGTGGGCCGCGATCCGCCCGAACTCGAGATGGACGACCTCGTCGGCGAGCGCGATCGTCGACGGACGCGAGGCGACGAGCACGACGGTCGAGTCGGCCAGCGACCGGCGCAGGTTGCTCAGCACCGTGGCTTCGGTACTGGGATCGAGCGCCGACGTCGTGTCGTCGAGCAGCAGCAGGTCGGGGCGCCGGACGAGGGCGCGCGCGAGTGCGAGGCGTTGTCGCTGACCCCCGCTCAGACTGACGCCACGCTCTCCGACCACCGTGTCGAGGCCGTGCGACAGGTCGCGCACGAACGTGTCGGCGGCCGCCATCTCGAGCGCCGCCCAGAGCTCATCGTCGTGGTAGGGCGTGCCGATCTCGAGGTTCTCACGCACCGTGCCCGAGAACAAGAACCCCTCCTGGAACACCAGTGCTCGCTCCCCGAAGATCCGGACCTTCCCGGACACCGGTGCGAGCAGGCCGGCGATCAGTTCGACGAGCGTCGTCTTGCCGGCGCCCGTCGGACCGACGACGGCGACGACCCGTCCCAGTGGCACGGACAGACTGATGCCCGACAGCGTCGGCTCGTCGGTGCCATCGAACCCGAACGTCACGTCGTCGAGCTCGAGGCCGTTGCCCGGCGCTGCCTCGCCGATCGAGTGTCCGGGGTCAGGCTCGATCTTCTCGTCGAGCACGGTCCGGACACGGCCCCATCCCGCCAGCGAGTGTGGGAGCTCGGACAGCGCGAACCCGATCAGTCGCAACGGGAACACCAGCAATGTGAACATGTAGATGAAGCCGGACAACTCACCGGGCGTCACCTCGCCGGAACTGACGCGCTGCGCCCCCAGCACCACGAGGCCGACGTTGACCGTGGACGGGATCACTTCGAGGGCGGCCTCGAACGTGCCGCGCAGGCGCACCGCATTGACGCGGGCGTCGCGGATGTGGGCGGCGATCGTCGACAGCCGCTCGGTCTCGCGGGCCTCGGCCCCGTACGCCTTGATCAGCTGCACGCCTTCGAAGCTCTCGTGCACTCCGGCCGACAGCGCGCCGAGCTGTTCCTGAGCCTCGTTGTAGTGGCGATCGACACGATGCTGGTAGACGACATTGAGCACGATCAGGACCGGGAACACGGCGACTGCGACGAGCCCGAGCACGACGTCGGTCGCGATCATCCAGGCGCCGGCGACCACGATCATGAGCACCGTGCTCGTCGCGAACGGGATCGGCGCCAGGACGCTCACGGCGGCATCGGCGTCGACACCGGCCCTGGCGACGAGCTCGCCGTCCGCGCGTCGCTGATGCCACGGTATCGGTTGGCGCACGAGGCGATCGATCACGCCGTCGGTGAGAGTCTGTGCGACTCGCCACTGGGTGATGCCGGCGAAGGTACGCCTGACGACGACGCCGGCCGCCCGCAGTACGCCGATCCCGATCAGGAGCGCCATCCCGCCGATCACGGTCGCGACCGCGACCTCGCCCTCCTCGAAGCGGGGCAGGATCACGTTGTCGATGACCCATTGCACGGCGTAGCTCGACGCGACGGTGCAGAGCGCGAAGACCGAGGCGCCGGAGACCGCGATCGCGAAGACGCGAGGGTGGAGCCTGACCATCGAGACGATGAGGTTCAGCCCGCGCCGGGCGCGCTCGAACCGAGGCGTCGAGGGTCGCGGGTCCACCCCGATTGTTTACCAGCGGCGACTCCCCGTAGCGTCGAACGAATGCGAACACGCGGGCACGTTCTCAGCCGCATCGCCATCGCGTTCGCGCTGGTTGCCCTCGTCGTGTTCTGGACCTACGCGTTGTTCTTCGCTTCGAAGGAATCGGTCAACAAGATCGGCGACCGCGAGTGGGCCTCCCGGGCCGAGACGATCTGCCGCCAAGCCAACGAGGCACGTGAGGGCCTCACCGACCTCCGACCCGTCGATCCGGATGACGACGAGATGCTCCGCGAACGGGCCGACATCGTCGACCGAGCGACCGACATCGTCGAGCAGATGGTCGACGATGTCGTCGCCGTGCCGCCGGGCGACGAGAAAGGCCAAGCCATCGTGCCCGACTGGGAGGCCGACTACCGGATGTACCTGGAGAACCGACGCAGCTTCGCCGACGAGCTCCGCGGCGGTGAGAACGTCCCGTTCCGTGAGGCGGAGCTCGAGGGTGTTCCGATCAGCGAACGGATCGAGTCGTTCGCCGTCGACAACGAGATGTCGTCGTGTGCGCCACCGCGAGACGCGCTCTGACCGTGAACGTCACTGCGGGATCTTCTCGCCCACGATCTTCTCGATCGCCATCTCCTTGATCACTCGTGCGGGTGCTCCGGCCGCGACGGTGTACGACGGGATGACACCGGTGACCACGCTGTTGGCGCCGATCACCACGTGCTCGCCGATCTCGGCGCCCGGCAGCACGACGGTGCCGAACCCCAGCCATGATCCACTGCCGATGCGTACCGGTCGTTCTGGCATCACCTGACGCGAGATCGGCAACGTCGGGTCGTCGTATCCGTGGTTCTGGTCGGTGATGTAGACGTTGTGGCCGGTCCACACGTCGTCGCCGACCTCGATCCGGAGGTGGCCGACGATCCCGCTCCCGCGTCCGATCAGGCACCGGTCGCCGATCGACACCACCGGATCGGTGACGCACTGCTGCCCGGGGACCATGCCTGCCGACAGCGTGACGAACGCGCCGATCATCGTGCCGCTCCCGATGTGGATGTAGCGCTCGTTCATGAGCGCGTGCGGCGGGAAACAGATCACGCTCCCGTCGCCGAACGCGCCGAAGCACCGCCCCCGGCGTGTCGCCGGACCGATCGCGGCCCAGGCACCCACCGTCTCCCATCCCAGGTGCAGGACCTCTCCGGCCGCCCGTTTGGCGGCTCCGAGGGCCCGGTTCCACGCCGTATCCGGCGGAACGGGACGGTTGAGCACGAGCCACGACGCTACCGGACCACATCGAGGCCGGTCCTGGACCGGCGCCCGGCGGCAAGCGCTCGATACGGTGAGTCGATGACCGCTGCTCTCGCGACCACCCCGTTTGGCCGCGTCCGCGGCCTCACCCAAACCGTCAGCCATCATCGTCCCGCACCCGCCGACGTGGCGATCTTCAAGGGGATCCCGTACGCGACCGCCGAACGGTTCGAGAAGCCGGTTGCGGTCAACGCGCTCGCAACGGGGCTCGGCGCCGAAGTCGACACGGTGTTCGACGCCACGACGTACCGTGCCCTGTGTCCGCAACCGGCCGGCGGCATGGAACGGCTGCTCGGCAGCAGCCGCCTTCCCGCCTCCGAGCAGTGTCTCCACCTGAACGTGTTCACCCCAGGGTGCGACATCGCCCGGCGACCCGTGCTGGTCTGGATCCACGGTGGCGCGTTCCTGACCGGCAGCGGCGCGACGCCGTGGTACCACGGCGCATCGCTCGCCGCGCTCGGCGACGTCGTCGTCGTCACGATCAACTACCGCCTCGGTTCGTTCGGTTTCGCCGGTCGGTCGAACCACGGCATCGCCGATCAGGTCGCCGCCCTGGAGTGGGTCCGCGAGGCGATCGGGTCGTTCGGTGGAGATCCCCACAACGTGACGATCTTCGGCGAGTCAGCGGGCGGCGCGAGCGTCGTCGCGCTCCTCGCCGCGCCGATTGCCCGCGACCTGTTCCACAAGGCCGTCGCGATGAGCCCCTCGCTGGCGCAGTTGCGATCGACGAGGCGCGCCGACCGGGCGACCGGCGAGTTGGTCGCGGCTGCCGGCGTGCAGTCGTTCGACGACCTTCGTAGGTGTTCGGTCGACGACCTCTTGGCGGCGCAGGCCGCTGTGCTCGCCGACCCGACCCGCGCGTTGACGGCCTTCGCACCGACGTCGCACGGTGATCTGCTCCCCGGCGACATCCTCGCCGACGCAGCCGCCGACCCGCGTCCACTCGTGATCGGGACGACGCGGGACGAGATGCATCTGTTCAACGCGTTCGACCCAGCCAACTGGGCGCTCGACGAGCCCGGTCTGCTGGCTGCCTACGAGCGGCGCTTTCCGGGTCGCGCCGATGTTGCCGTCTCCGAATACCGCGCGCTGCGGCCCGACCACACGACAGGCCAACTGCTGTCGGCAATGCAGACCGACGAGATGTTGCGAGTGCCCGTACGCCGGCTCGCCGAGGCACGTGTGGCCCGCGGCAACCCGACCTGGATGTACTGGTTCACGTGGCCGAGCCCGGCGTTCGGCGGGATCCTCGGCGCTTGCCACGCAGTCGACATCCCGTTCGTGTTCCACAACCTCCACCGCCCTGGCGTGCAGGCGTTCACCGGCGACGGGGAAGACCGGATCCGGGTCGCCGACGAGTGCGCTGGAGCGGTAGTACGGCTCGCGTCGGACGGCGGGCCCGGCTGGAGCTCGTACGACGTCGACGATCGCACAACCCGTTGCATCGCCGCCGAATCCGTCACGCTCCTCGACCCCGAACCGTCGTTGCGCGAGCTGTGGGCCGCCCAACTCGATCCTCAGCGACGGGCCTCAGCGACCACCAGCGGGTGACGTTCAGCACATGAAGGCGAGCAGCGGATCGATCACCGATGTGCCGGGCGTGCGCGTCGGCCACGCCCAGCGTGTCGGACGCGGTTGGTTGACCGGGACGACGGTCGTGTCGATCCCACGCGGCGCAGTCCCGGGTGTCGACGTGCGCGGCGGGGGTCCCGGGACGCGGGAAACCGATGCCCTCGACCCGCGCAACCTGGTCGACCTCGTTCATGCCGTCTGCCTCACGGGCGGCAGTGCCTTCGGTTTGGCCGCGGCCGACGGCGTGATGGACGTGCTGGCCAAACGCGGCCTCGGCGTTCGAGTCGGACCGGGCGCGAACGACGTGGTGCCGGTCGTGCCGGCCGCGGTGATCTTCGACCTCGGCCGGGGCGGCGACTTCGACAAGCGCCCGGATGCCGGCTTCGGCCGGCGCGCGCTGATCGCGGCAAGGCCGTCGCCACCGGCACGCGGTGCGGTCGGCGCCGGTACCGGTGCCGTCGCCGGCGGTTTGCAAGGTGGCGTCGGCACCGCCAGCGCCCGCTTGACGTTCGGCGAGTCCGACACGATTGTCGTCGGCGCACTCGCGGTCGTCAACGCGTCCGGTGCGGTGCTCGACCCGCGCACCGGCTTGCCGTGGGAGGCCGATGGCTTCGGTCTGCGCAGGCCGAGTACCGCCGAGCGCGCGTCGCTCCGCGAGGTCGCCAACTTCCCTGAACCGCTCAACACGACGATCGGCGTGATCGCCACGTCGGCCCGTCTGACCAAGGCCGAGGTCTCGAAGCTTGCGTCCGTCGGGCACGACGGCATTGCCCGGGCGGTCCGCCCGTCACACTCGCTGTTCGACGGCGACACGGTCTTCGCGCTCGCGACTTGCGACCAGGTGATCGACGCCGGCATCCCCACTGCCGCCGGACGCGAAGGCTGGCCGACCGAACGCGGCGTGAGGTATCGCGGGCCCGACAGCCGGTCGTCGCGGCTGAACCGGATCCTCGACGCCGCCGCCCGCTGCTTCGCGGCCGCATGTACGGATGCGATCGTCAGCGCCTCGGCGATCGGTGACCGACCGGCATTCCGTGACGTCTGCCCCTCCGCCTTCCGGAAACCCTGACGCCGTCGCCGACGGCATCAACACGGCTGAGTGTGGGAGCGCGAGGCGCGCTGCGCCGTCTTCGAAGTCGAAGTCACTGCGCTCGTTGGCGCCGGTGAGAACGATGATGAGGACGACCCCGTTGAAGATCGCGTGGGCAAGGATCGTCGGCCCGATCCGTCGCAGGAGGTATGCCCCGACACCCAGCGCGCCACCGACGGCCGACAACACCATGACGAGGCCGATGTTGCCGGTCCCGCGCACCGGGTCGAAGTGAGCTGCCCCGAAGAACACGGCCTGCACGATCACCGTGGCGACCGCCCCGAGCCGGGCCCGCAGGCCGCGCATCACGATCCCCCGGAAGACCATCTCCTCGACGATCGGAGCCGCGATGACCGCCGTGACCGCCAGCGCGATCACGTACGCCCGGTCGGCGTCGATGTCGGAAACGCGCTCGGTGTTGCTGGTGAGTGGGATGTCAAAGGCGATCACCAACGCCGCGATCCCGATCTGGACGACGAACGCGGCGATCCAGATGACCGGACCCCAGCCGGCATCACTCCAGCGGAACCGCAGCCCGACGTCGGCAGCGAGCCGGCCGGTTCCCCATCGCCGGCTCACGAACCAACACCACGCGACCGACGGACCGTAGGCGATCGCGGTCAGCAGTGCGACGTATACGAGCAGTGGCCAGTCGAAGCGCGTCAGGACGTCGACCAACAGCCGGCCCGCCACCAGCGAGAGCAGGAGGATGACGAGCGCACCGCCGGCGGCCGTGACCGGCAGGGATGGGTGCGGCGCGGCGGGCGGCGCCATCCTGATCGGCGCCGGCATGAACAGCGTGGGCGGCGCCCACTCGCGCCCGTCGAAGTACCGCGACGCGGGGTGACCGTCGGGATCGGCATACCAGCCCGCGGGGGCCGACGAGGGAGGAGGGAGCTGTGTCATGGGTCGCAGGGTGGAGGCGTAGCGTATTGGCGTGCGCCGCGCCACCGTCGATGTCACGGCCCACCCCCGCTCGCTCTGGGACGCCACGCTGCCCGACGCGCAGCGGTGCGCCTTCGAGCCGCTGCCCGGCAATGCCGACTTCGACGTGGTGATCGTCGGCGCCGGTCTCACCGGCGCGTGGACCGGTTACTACCTCGCGGCCACGGATCCGACGCTGCGGATCGCGGTGCTCGAGCGGGCGACGGTGGGCTTCGGCGCCAGCGGCCGCAACGGCGGATGGTGCTCGGCGCTGCTCCCGATGAGCCTGTCGACCGTCGCCCGCCGCCACGGACCCGATGCGGCGCACGCGCTCCAACAGGCGATGCACGCAACCGTCGACGAGGTCGGCCGCGTGGTGGCCGCCGAGTCGATCGACTGTCACTACGCGAAGGGCGGGCGGATCGATCTCGCCCGATCGTCACCGCAGGTCGATCGCATCCGGGCCGACCTCGCCGAGTACGCCGAGCACGGATTCGGCGCCGATGACTACCGGTGGCTCGATGCCGACGAGGCGCGCCAGACCTGTGCCGCCACCGACGTCCGCGGAGCGCTGTTCACACCGCATTGCGCGGTGGTCCATCCGGCCCGCCTGACGCAGGGCGTCGCGGCCGCCGCGGCACGGCGTGGCGTGCAGTTCTTCGAGCACACGACCGTCGGACGCATCGATCCCCGCCGCGTCACGACGGACCGCGGCGTCGTGCGCGCCGACGTGGTGGTGCGGGCGACCGAGGCGTACACCGCGCAGTTCGCGGAACATCACCGCGACCTGATTCCGATCTATTCCCTGATGATCGCCACCACACCACTCGACGACGACCAGTGGGAGACGATCGGGCTCGCCGGTCGCCCGACGTTCGCGGACGGCCGGCACCTCATCATCTACGGCCAGCGGACGGCCGATGGTCGGCTCGCGTTCGGCGGGCGCGGGGCGCCGTACCACTGGGGCTCGGCCATCACCCCCTCGTACGACACCAATGATCGCGTGCGCGAGCTACTCCACGCCAGCCTGGTCGACCTGTTCCCGTCGCTCGCCGGGACTCCGATCACCCATCACTGGGGCGGTCCGATCGGAGTGCCGCGCGACTGGCACTGCTCGGTCACGTTCGACCCCACCACCGGGTTCGCGGCGGCCGGCGGCTACGTCGGTGACGGTGTCGCGACCACCAACCTCGCCGGCCGCACGCTCTCCGACCTGATCACCGGCGCGAGCTCCGACGTCGTCGCGCTTCCATGGGTCGGCCATCGCTCTCCACGGTGGGAGCCCGAACCACTGCGATGGGCGGGCGTCAACCTCGGCCGGCGGGCGGCCGCCCTTGCGGATCGAGCGGAGGCACGCACCGACCGGCCGAGTCGTCTCTGGGGCGGGGTGCTCGAGACGCTCTTGCGTCGTTGAAGCTGCCCGCCGGTTCAGCCGGGGTAGCGGTCAGGCGGGTCTGGCGAGCTGAGCCAGGCATCGAAGAACGGACCCAGGTCGCGTCCAGCGGTCTCGGCCGCCAGCGCACGGAAGTCGTCGCTCGTCGCCGACTTGCCGTTGTACCGAGCGACCCACGCGCGCAGGATCTCGAAGAAGTCGTCGTCACCGACCTCGAGTCGCAGCGCGTGGAGGACCATCGCCCCGCCGACGTACACCCCGCTTCCGAACAGTTCATCGAGGGTGGGCGCGTCGACGGAGATCGCCGCGTCCTGTCGCCCGCGTAACGCATCGTCCGCCGACATCGCCAGCGGCGTCAGTCCGGCCTCGTCGAGCCACATCCATTCGGCGTAGCTCGCGAACCCCTCGTTGAGCCACATGTCCGTCCACCGCGCCGGGCTCACCGCGTTTCCGAACCACTGGTGGGCGAGCTCGTGGGCGAGCAGGAAGTGCTGGAGACGCCCGAGCGTGCCGTCGAAGTCGACGGCACTGAACAGCGACCGGCCCTGGGTCTCCATCGCCAGCCCCGGGAAGCTCTCGGTGATCGCCAGGCCGTAGGTGGCGAACGGATACGGGCCGAACCACTCGACGAAGAACTCGAGTTGATCAACGGTCACGGGCTCGTAGACGGCGAGTGCCTCCCGAGACGACGGGAGCACCGCGTGCACGAGGTCGACACCTGCCGCACTCGCACCATCGACCACCTCGTAGTCGCCGGTGAGCACCAGCACCGCGTACGACGTCATCGGTTCGCGCTCCTCCCAGATCCACGTGACCTCTTGGCCGGCGTGGATCTCGTGGAGCAGCTCACCGTTGGCCACTGCCGTCGTTCCCTCGGGCACGGTGATCTCGAACCGCCATGTCGCCTTGTCCGACGGGTGGTCGGAAACCGGCAGCCATGCGCTGGCACCGTCGGGCTCGTTCAGCGCGTACGAGCCGTCGTCGGTGTCGTACCACCCGACCGGGAATCCGGCGTCCATCGATCGCAGTCGCTGCGGGGCGTCGTATACCACCTCCACCATGACGTGCGACGCGCTCGCGGTCGGTTCCGCCAGTTCGACGAGCAGTTCGTCATCCTGCGTATTCCACGGCGCCGCGACACCGTCGACCGACACCTCGAGGATCTCCAGGTCGGCCGCATCGAGTGGCACGGTGTCGGTGTCGACGAGCAGCTCGACGTCGATCACCACCTTCCCCGAGAGCCGATCCGACACGGGGTCGTAGGTCAGGGCGACGTCGTACGAGGCCACGTCGATGTCGGACGAACCGAGCTCCGGGTACAACGCGTCGCCCGCCCCGAGTGTCGGCTCGACCGCTTCGATCGGAACGCTCGTCGCCGGACGCGCGCGGTCCGGCAGCGTCGTGGAAGTTGTCGAAGTTGTCGTCGTCGTCGTCGTGGACACGGGTGGTGTCGACGACGAGGTCGTCGTCAGTGAGTCGAGTCGCCGACCGACCCCGCTCGGCGACCCCGACGAGCACGCCGCCGCCAGCCCGAAGCCGATCAGCAGGATCGCCGCCACCCGCTCGGAACCGGCCCGACGCACGGCGCGCACGGTACCGGGCGACACGGGTTCAGTGGGCGCGTCGCGCCTGCTTGACGATTTCTAGAACCAGTCAAGACTTCGCAAAGTGCTCTCAAGCAGTGGAGCTAGGGGGTCGATCTCTGTGATCAGCAACACCTAGCTGACACAGGAGTGCTGACCGCCATGCGAGTTCGTAGATCAATGGGTCGCTGCATCATCGCCGCTGCCTCGATCGGCGCGGTCTTGTTCGCGGGCCAACTCCCCTCCTCGAGTCCGGTGTCGGCCGCGACGGCCACGTCGTGGCTCAGCACGGTCAACGCCTATCGGGCGATGTCGGGTCTCGCACCCGTCACCGAGAACACGACCTGGTCGGCCGAGGGCTACGCACACTCGTGCTACATGCTCGCCAACGGCATCTCGCACGACGAGGTACCGGGCAATCCCGGCTACACCCCCGGTGGCGACACCGCAGGCAACAGCGGCAATGTCGCCGTCAGCAGCAACACCGCCGCAACGCCTCGCGACCACATCGACCTCTGGATGACCGGCCCGTTCCACGCGATCGGCATCCTGCGCCCCCAACTCGCGACCAGCGGGTTCGGCATCTGCGCCGACGGATCAGCCCCTGCGTGGCACTCCGGAGGCACACTCGACGTCCTCCGCGGCATCAATCCCCAGATCGCCAGCCCGACCTCGGCGACCGTCTTCCCGGGCCGCAATGCCACATTGGCTCTGGATCGCTTCCGCACCGAATCACCCAACCCGCTCGAGTTCTGCGGCTGGACGGGCACTGCCGCCGGTCTCCCGCTGTTCGCCATGATGCCCGGCGCCGTCACCTCGGCCAGTGCCGCCCTGTCCGGTCCGGCCGGTCCTGTCCAGACCTGCGTGCTGCACGGCGAGAACACCAACGGATCGGCCCAATCGATCCTGCGCTCCGCCAACGCGGTGATCGTGGTCCCCCGCAGTCCGCTCGCCCCCGGCACGTACACCTCGACCGTGAACTCGACGGGCGGCAACGTCACGTGGTCGTTCACGATCGATCCGAATGCGGTTCTGCAGCCCCCGTCGATCGTGCTCCCCGACACGGCCCCGGCGAGCGCCCGGTCGTCGTTCCAGCCCGTCGAACCGTATCGCTACGCCGACTCCCGCGAGGCCCGCAAGGTCGTCCCACTGCGGGCCGGAGTACCGACGACAGTCGACTTCGGCGATGCCGCGATCACCGCCGTCAGCGCCAACTTCACGGTCGATCGGCCGTCCGCCTCCGGCTTCCTCACGGTCTACAACTGCTCGGCTGCGGTGCCGACCGTCTCGACCCTGAACTTCACGGCCAGCGCCGTTCCGAATCAGGCGTTCGTCGCCCTGTCGCAGGGCAAGCTGTGCCTCTACTCCCCCGTCGACACCGACATCATCATCGACATCAACGGCTACTTCCGGGCCGGCTCGGGCGGCAACTCGTCCGGGTTCTACCCGGTCGCACCGACACGGCTCTACGACACCCGGCCGGCTGACGTCCTCGCCCTCGAGCCCGGCGTCCCCCGCACGATCGCCGTCGAAGGCGTGCCGGGCGGCGCTCCCGCCAACGCCAACGCCGTCGCTGTGAACCTCACCGTCGTCGCCCCGTCGGGCTACGGCTTCATCAGGGCCTACCCGTGCGACCAGGCCGCGAGCAGCGAGGTCTCGAACGTCAACTTCGAGCCGCTCGAGAACCGCCCCAACTCGGCGATCATCCCGACCTCGGCCAGCGGCACGATCTGCATCGTCTCGAACGCGCCGACCGACCTGCTCGTCGACCTCGCCGGCTACTTCGTCGCCGGGAACGGCTACCAGTTCACGCCGCTCATGCCCGTCCGCTTGCTCGACACCCGTTCGCCCTACCCCGAGCTCAACCCCGACACGAATGGCTCGACGCTCGTCGCCGGCCAGATCGTTCGGCTCGCCGTCGCCGGCAACCGCGGCATCCCGGCCAACGCCAAGGCCGTGTCGGTGAACGTCACGGCTGCCGGTGCCGACGGGGCGGGATTCGTGACGGTCTACCCGTGCGGCACCGTGCCCAACGTGTCGAACCTGAACTTCAGTGCATCGACGCCGGCCATCGCCAACGGTGCGCTCGTGCCACTCGGCCCCAGCGGCGAGGTGTGCCTGTTCACCAGCAACGCCGTTCACCTCATCGTCGACATCAACGGCGTGTGGAACTGACCCCACCGGGGTCAACGCCCGCCCTCAACGGCGGATCATCGGGTCGTCGACCGACGCCCGGTAGCGCACCGTGTGGACGGAGTCACCCGACAGGATCGACCCGCGTGCGAGGAGCCGGCCGTGCTCCCAGTTCGACAGGCCGAGCTCGGGTGTGTCGAGCGCATATTGCCCGTCGACCCATCGCGTGAACCCGTCGCCGACGAACGGCGCGTCGACGGCCGCGTAGAAGTGATCGTGCTCGACCTGGTCGGCGCTGATCAGTGACGCGATGAAACGTGGGCTGTAGCGGTTGCAGAGACGGACCGCGGCGTCGACGTCGTCGACCACCACGAGTGCCATCTCCGGTGAGTGCTCCCACTCCCACTCGTTGGCGAGCATCTCGGCGGTGATCGGCGTCCCGAACGGTTCGTCGTGTTCGCCGTCGGCGCGCTTGACGACAACGCGACGAGTGAACACCTCCGCGTCGACGTACGACACGGACTCGGCCTCGACGTGGAGCCGGCCTTCGGTGCCCCGCCGAGCGGCCGCCTCGCGCAGCGCGGCGACGACGACCGGGACCAGGTCGGCCGCCCGCGCCCGCGCCACGCAACACACGTTGACGGTGTTGCAGACCTTGCGATCGAGCGAGTTGACCAGCGTGTGGTGAAGTCGGTCCGGGTCGGCACTCTCGCCGGCGACGAGCCACGCGCCGCCCGTTCCGTGCAGGCTCACCGCCACCCCGGCTTGACGCGCCACCGCGCCGAGTTGGCTGACCGCGGCACCCGACCCCCTGGCCACGGCGAGGGCGAGACGGTGATCGCCGAACAGCGCCCAGCCGGCGGACCGCGCGGGCGAGTCGACGAGCGTGAGCGTGCCGCCCGGCAATCCGGTCGCCTCGAGCGCCGGATCGAGCGCGTGCTCGACGATCGCGCGGGCGGTCCCGAGCGCGTCGGACCCGATCCGGAACACCGCCGTGTTCCCGGTGCGGACCACACCGGCGGCGTCGGCAAAGACGTTCGGCCGCCCCTCGAACACGAATGCCACGACACCGAGCGGCGCCTGTCTGACATCGACGAGCCACCCATCGTGGGCACGGGTTTCGACCACCCGATCACGCGCGCCGGGAGCGTCGCGCCAGGAGAGGAGTCCGGCGATCATGTCGGTGCGCATCCTCGGCGTCAGCTCGAGACGAGTTGTCGAGCGACCGCCGGCCGCGGCGCGCTCGACATCGCTGCGGTTGGCGGTGGCGATCGACGCGAACGTGGCGTCGTCGGTGAGACGGGCGGCGAACACCTCGAAGAACCGGCTGATCTGCGCGTCCGAGCACGACCCGAGGGCCGCGAACGCGGCGAGGGCCACGTCGACGGCGGCCGTCGCCAGGGCGTGCTCGGCGGCCGGGACGTGGAGCAGGGCGCCGGTGTCGTGCACGACGACGAGACGGTCGCCGGCGACGAACTGCGCCGCCAGCTCGTCGGGCACGAACGTCACGCGGTTGCCGCCGAACACGATCGGTTGCCCCGCTGTGAGCGCTCGCAGCTGCTCGATCATCAAGATCGAAAACTAGGCTGCGCAACGTGACTCCCCACAACGATGGCGCCGCGGCCGACGGCCCTCGCTTGTACTTCCGCCAGCTGCTCTCCGGGCGCGACTTCGCGGTCGGCGACCCGGTCGCGACGCAGATGGTCAACTTCGCGTACCTGATCGGCGACCGGACGACCGGCGAATGCCTGCTCGTCGATCCGGCCTACGCGGTCGGCGAGCTGCTCGACGCCGCGGCGGCCGACGGGATGCGGGTCACCGGCGTGCTGGCGACGCACTACCACGCCGACCACATCGGCGGTTCGATGATGGGTCTCGACATCGAGGGGATCGCGGCGCTGCTCGAACGGCAGGACTGCCCGATCCATGTCCAGCGGGCCGAGGTCCCATGGGTGGTGCGAACCACCGGGCTCACCGCCGCCGACGTGACCGCCCACGACCCCGGCGACATCGTCGCGGTCGGAGCGATCGACGTCGAGCTCGTGCACACGCCGGGTCACACGCCCGGGAGCCAGTGCTTTCTCGTCGACGGACGGCTGGTCTCGGGCGACACGCTGTTCCTCGACGGATGCGGGCGGACCGACCTGCCCGGCAGCGATCCGGGTGCGATGTCCGAGAGCCTCAACCGGCTGGCCAGGTTCGCCGACGACGTGATCCTCTACCCGGGTCACCGCTACTCGATGGCGTCGAGTGCCCTGATGGGCTCCGTCAAAGCATCCAACTGGGTCTTCGATCAGCTCGCCGATCAATAATCCGTTCTGTCTGCTTCAGACGTAGCCATGGGCAATATGAAGCAGACAGTTCGCCTCACCATGTGTCGATGAACGTGCGGCGTTTGTTCGCCGGGTCGGGTGGCGGGGCGGCTCGCAGCAAGGTCGAGATCCACCGGCGCGAGTCGGCTGGGTCGATCACGTCGTCGATCTCGTACACCGACGCGATGCTGAGCGCCTTGCCGCGCTCGTACATGCGGGCCACCATCTCGGCGAACAGGGCTTCGCGTTCGACAGGGTCGGCGACCGCCTCGAGCTCCTTGCGGTAACCCAACCGCACGAACCCCTCGAGCCCCATCCCGCCGAACTCGCCGGTGGGCCACGCGACGCACGCGAGCGGAGCCTTCGTGCTACCGCCCATCATCGCCTGGACGCCGAGGCCGTACGCCTTGCGCAGCACGATGGTGACGATCGGGACCGAGACGTTGGCGCCGTTGACGAACAGCCGGCAGCAGTGGCGGACGATGGCGGTGTGCTCGACGTCGGGCCCGACCATGATCCCCGGGGTGTCGCACAACGTGACGATCGGGATCCCGAACGCGTTGCAGAGTTGCATGAACCGCGCCGCCTTGTCGGCGCCGTCGCTGTCGATCGCGCCGGCGAGGTGGGCGGGGTTGTTGGCGATCACGCCGACGGGAACACCTTCGACACGGGCGAGGGCAGTGATCATGCCGACGCCGAAGTCGCGCCGGAGCTCGAGGACGCTGCCGGTGTCGAACAGCAGCTCGACCGCCCGCCGCACGTCGTAGCTGCGCAGCCGGTCGAGCGGGACGACGTCGCGGAGCTGGTCCTGGTCGGCGCACTCCCACGCCGCGATGGGGCCCTGGAAGTACGACAGGTACTGCTTGGCGGCACGCACCGCCGCCGCCTCGTCGGGCACGACGATGTCGACGACGCCATTCGCGCGTTGCACTTCGATCGGCCCGACCTCGGTCGGTTCGTAGACGCCGAGCCCGCCGCCCTCGATCATCGCCGGACCACCCATGCCGATGTTGGAGTCCTCGGTCGCGATGACGACGTCGCAACAACCGAGGATCGCGGCGTTGCCGGCGAAGCAGTACCCGGAGTTCACGCCGACGAGCGGCACCTGCCCCGACAGCTCGGCGAACAGCATGAAGGCGAGGCTGTCGAGACCGGTGACGCCGGTTCCGTCGGTGTCGCCCGGCCGTCCACCGCCGCCTTCGGTGAAGAAGACGATCGGCAGCCGGATCTGCTCGGCGAGCTCGAACAGGCGGTCCTTCTTGCGATGGTTCTGGGTGCCCTGCGTACCGGCCAGCACCGTGTAGTCGTACGACATGACGATGCACTGCGCGGCGCGCCCCTCGAAGACGTCGCCGTTCACCGTCGCGACCCCAGCGACGAGACCGTCGGCGGGGGTGTTCTCGATCAGGTCGGCCATCTCGCGGCGGCGGCGCTGGGCGGCGAGCACGAGCGGCCCGTACTCGATCAACGAGCCTTCGTCGATGAGGTCGGCGACGTTCTCGCGAGCGGTTCGGTGCGACCGCTCGCGGCGGCGGGCGACGGCGGTCGGGCGGGCCTCGTCGAGGCCGATCCGGTGGCGTTCGAGCACCTCGGCCAGATCGGGACGGTCGAGGCCCGCCGGAGCCGACCGCGCCGGCGCCGATGCGCCCGCGCCATCGACGGTCGATCCCGACGTCGCCGGGGAAACGTCGCCAGGCCCGATCGTCATGAGCAGGTCACCCGGTCGCACCGTGTCACCCACCGCGACCGCGATCGCGACCACCGTTCCGGCGGCCGAGGCCACGACCTCGTGATGCAGCTTCATCGATTCCACGAGCGCCACGACCTGGCCCGCCCGGACCGATGCGCCCGTGACCACCTCGAGGGTCACCACGGTGCCCAGGAGCTCCGAGACGACGTCGATCGGCTCCCGGCGGTCGGGCGACGGCTGGGTGTCGGCACTCATCGGCGCCGATCCTTGCAGCCGCGTTCAGTCGAGCACCCCTCGGAAGTACTCGGCGGTGCGTTCCAGGCCCTCGCGGAGCTCGACCGTGGGCTCCCAACCGAGGTGTTTGCGCGCCAACGTGATGTCGGGCTGGCGACGCGTCGGGTCGTCGACCGGAAGCGGCTCGAACGTGAGCTCGGACGACGATCCGGTCACCTCGATCGCCATCTCGGCGAGCTGGCTGATCGTGTACTCGGTCGGGTTCCCGATGTTGACCGGCGTGGTGATGTCGGAGTCGAGCAAGGCGAGGAAGCCACGGATCTCGTCGTCGACATATGTGAAGGAGCGGGTCTGCGATCCGTCGCCGTAGATCGTGATGGCCTCACCGCGCAGCGCCTGGACGAGGAAGTTCGACACCGCCCGCCCGTCGTCGGGTCTCATCGAAGGCCCGAACGTGTTGTGCGCCATGACTCCTGTGCCGGCCCAGAAGTTCTCACGACCGGGGACCGAGAAGTCGTAGACGAGGCCGTCGGGCTCGATCTCGGAGATCTCGGTCACCGCAGCCCACACCAGATCGCCGGTCCGACGGGCGTTCAGACCCTGGTCGACACCGTCGTCCCACTCGAGTGGGCTCCACGGATCGACATTGCAGAGGGTGAGCCGCCAGAACGGGTAGCGCCGCTCGCCCGTGCGCTGCTTGACCGTCGTCTCGTATCGGCCGACGCTCGGGCAGATCCCGAATCGCGCCAACGCGACCACGAGATCGTCCTTCAATTCCGTCGAGGTCGTGGAGAACTCGTGCCGAATCCCTTCCTCGAACTTCTTGCCGGAGTGCACGCCGTCGCCGCACCGATAGCCCTCGATGAACCACTTCAGTCGGGCGAGCGGCAGGCCCAGAATCCATCCGGGGATGCGCTTGCGATTCCCGCCGAATCCGAGGTGCTCCATCAGGCGGATGAGGAGCTGTCCGTGCACGAAGATCGACGCGGCCCGCTGAACGGAGGCCGGGGCCCACACGGTGTGAAGGCCAAGGTCGCGTTCGAACACCTTGGCGGCACGTTCGAGCAACCCGATCTCGCCGCTGATGGTGATGAACGAATTGTGGTCGGACACTTGCCACGACCCCTCCGCGACCCAGAGACCGAGCGTCCAGAGGAACTCGTCGGAGACGTCGATGTGGAGCGGCATCCGCGCCGACGGTCCCCCCGATCGCAGCCTGACCTGGGCGACCTTGGCGGGGACCGCGAATCCCATCCGGCGCACCTCGGCCAGGGTGAGCATGTCTCGGTCGCGGCTGCTGATCACCCGTGGCCAGAGCCGGGATCGGCGGTCCTGGCCCGGGAATGCGGACTCGAGGTAACCGAGCAATTCTTGGCGGTGATCCCAGACCTGGCCACCGAGACCAGGCCAGGTCAGCGACAGTCGCCACGGATCGCCACCGGCGCTCGACCAGACGTCGAGCATCGACACATTGGTCCGGTCGCGGGTCGGAACGTCGATCTGGGCTGCGATCGCCACTCGATCGCCAACCTTCAGCGAACTGACAGGAAGCGGGCTCGGTCGTCCATGCTGGTCCTCGACGAAGAGGCTGTGATCGCCCGTCACACGGATCGAGCGGCCGTACCGCGTCCTCACCTCGAAACAGGGCCCGGTCGGCGGGTGTCCGACCAGTGCGATCGCCTCAGCGGCGTCGACTCGGCCAGTCGCGTCGAAGGCGGGTACGCAGTAGCCCTCCAGGGCGACGTTGTCACCGACCCGGCGAGCGAGTTCGCCGATGGTCTCGCGGCGGAGCTCCGTTCCATCGTCGTACAGCACCTGCTCGTCGGCGAGCACGGAGTTGAAGATGCGCACGATGCGGGTATCGAGGCCGTGGTGGCGGTGGTAGGCCATCGTCATCGCTTCGGCGTAACGCTTGGCTTCGTCGTACACCCCACGTGTGCCGATCGGGTTGACATTGCCCCAGTACGTCTCGGGTTGGGGGTGCACGAGCGGGTCGCCGTACACCTCCGACGTCGAGGCGAGGAAGAACCGGGCGCCCTTGGCCTTGGCCAGACCGAGGCCGTTGTGCGTGCCGAGCCCGCCGACCTTCAGGATCTGGATGGGGATGCGCTCGAAATCGGCTGGCGACGCGGGACTGGCGAGGTGCATGACCGCGTCCACGTCTCCCGGCACCCACACGTACGTGCTGACGTCGTGCTCGACGAACGCGAACCCGCGCCGCCCGAACAGCGCTTCGATGTTGGCGACCGACCCCGTGACGAGGTTGTCGATCGCCACCACCTCGTCGCCTCGGTCGAGCAATGCCCGGCAGAGATGTGATCCGAGAAAGCCGGCTCCGCCGGTGACGACGACACGAGACATGCGGCCATCGTAGATGGGGGCTGTGTCAGCCGCCGTGTGTGCGCAATGGCAATGTCAGCGCCGACCGACGCCGTCGTACGCGAGCCCGGCGGACCTGACGGCGATCGGGTCGAGGACGTTGCGGGTGTCGACGATCGCCTTGCCGGCCATGACCGTGGCGAGCTTGTCGAGGTCGAGCTCCTTGAACTCCGGCCACTCCGTCAGGATCACGACGACATCGGAGTCGGTGGCGGCGGCATACGGATCGGCGCACAGCGCGATCCCGTCGAGGGCCGCGGCACGGGCCGGATGGAGCGGATCGATGACCGTCGGGTCGTATGCGGTGACGTCGGCCCCGAAATGGATCAGGTCGCGGATCACCGAGATCGACGGCGAGTCGCGCAGGTCGTCGGTGCCGGCCTTGAACGTCAACCCGAGCACCCCGACGCGCGAGCCGCTCAGCACGCTGCGCTCGTGGCCGTCGAGGGCACGAATGACTTTGTCGACCATGCGGGATCGCTGTTGGTCGTTGACCTCGATGACGCCCCGCATCATCGAGAAGTTGTAGCCGTGGTCCTGGGCGATGCGGACCAGCGCCCGGGAGTCCTTCGGGAAGCAGCTCCCGCCCCAACCCGGCCCCGGGTTGAGGAACGCCGAGCCGATCCGGGTGTCGGAGCCGATGCCCTGGACGACCGCGGCGACGTCGGCACCGACTGC
>DATMDV010000482.1:0-4691 GCA_035557475.1 Ilumatobacteraceae bacterium | reverse complement strand
GCCGAACGCGCCACTCGTGTCGTAGAAGAAGTGCTTCGAGTAGCCGCCGTGCTCGCCCGGGTTGCCGGCCGTCACCACTTTCACGAGCTCGAAGCCCATCACCTCGGTGTAGAAGCGGTGGGTTGCCTCGGTGTCACGTGTGGCGAGTGCGACGTGGTGGAATCCCATGCCCCCAGTCTCGCGCGCCATCATGACGGGATGTTCCTCGGAGAGGATCTGTTGGCATGGCTGGTGCTCGCGCTCGGCGGCGCCCTGTTCGTAGGGAACGTCGTGGCCATCGTGCGGCCGCCGGATGTGCAACGCGACGATTCGCACCTCACACGGGCGCCGGTCGCGCGCAGCCTCGCGATGGCGTTGGTCGGGTTCGTTGCGGCCGTGTGGGCACTCGGATCCCTCATCGCCGGCTGATGGACAACCGACCGCTCCGACTCCGGTTCGTGACGTCCGCGACCCGCGTGGCCCAACTCCCACCCTCGACCGCCGAGGTCGCGTTCGTGGGCCGGTCGAACGTCGGGAAGTCGGCACTGATCAACGCCCTCGCCAACACCAAACAGCTCGCCCGCGTCAGCAACACGCCGGGTCGCACACAGTTGATCAACATGTTCGAGCTCGACGGCGGCGGCACGCTCGTCGACCTGCCCGGCTACGGCTATGCCAAGGTCCCCGACCGGATCCGCAAGGACTGGCCGGAGATGATCGAGGGTTACCTGCTCGAACGCGAGCCGCTGGTGCAGGTGTTCGTACTGGTCGACGGCGCGATCGGTCCGACACCGCTCGATGAGCAGATGCTCGACTGGCTGCGCGAGAACACGGTGCCCCACACCGTGGTCGCCACCAAGCTCGACAAGGTCAAGTCCGCCAAACGCGTCGCCCGCCGACGCGACCTGTCCGCCGGCTGTCGCCTCGACCCCGCCGACATCGTCTGGACCAGCGCCAGCAAGGGCGAGAACATCGACCTCCTCCGCGACCTGGTGCGCAGCCATCTGATGTGAGCGGGAGGCGAAGGCGGACCCGGCGAAAGTCTTCTGCGGTTCTGTCTGCTTCAGATTGCCCGTGGCCTCATCTGACGCAGACAGTTCGGGATTTGGGGTTGACTTCCGGGTGGATGGAGATATAAACATATCCTTATGCCCATATGGCAGCGGAACGAGCCGCCCAGTCCTCCGCCCGCGCCGCGCCTTCCGTTCGACGCCCTCAACGAGGCCCTGAAGGCGGCCGGGGAGACGACCCGGCTGCGGATCCTGGCCTTGCTGGCCGAGACCGAGCTCACGGTGTCCGACCTGACCGAGATCCTGCGCCAGTCGCAGCCACGGGTGTCGCGGCACCTCAAGCTGCTCACCGAGGCCGGCCTCGTGGCCCGCTCGCCGGAGGGGTCGTGGGCGTTCTTCCGCCTCGCCGACATCGGGCCCGGTGCCCGCGTCATCCGCCGGGCGCTGGCCGACCTCGACCCCGCCGATCCGACGATCGCCCACGACCGCCAACGCCTGAGCGCGGTGCGCGCCGAACGGGCGAAGGCGGCGCGGGAGTACTTCGCCCGGCACGCGGCCAGCTGGGATCGGATCCGCCGATTGCACGTCGCCGACCAGCGCATCGAGCAGTCGATCGTCACCGCCTTGTCCGGCCAGTCGTACCGCTCGGTGCTCGACCTCGGCACCGGCACGGGGCGGATGCTCGAGCTCCTCGGGCCGCGGATCGAGCACGGCCTCGGGCTCGACCAATCGCTCGAGATGCTTGCCATCGCCCGCGCCAACCTCGACCGGGCCGGGCTGCGGCACTGCCGGGTGCGTCAGGGCGACCTGTACTCGCTCGGCCTGCCCCGGAACACGTTCGACGTCGTCGTCATCCACCAGGTCCTCCACCTGCTCGACGACGCGGCCGGCGCGATCCGCGAGGCGGCGGGCGTGCTGCGGCCGCAGGGCCGGCTCGTCGTCGTCGACTTCGCACCGCACGACCAGGAGTTCCTGCGCGTCGACCACGCCCACCGGCGTCTCGGGTTCGCGAGCGAGACGATCAACCAATGGATGGACACCGCCGGGCTCGACCTGATCACCCACGAGAGCCTCACCCCCGACTCGGATTCGGCCGCCAAGATCGCGATCTCGCTCTGGGTCGGGCGTGATCGACGGCCAGCTGCCGGCGACGAGCACACCTACCAGGAAGAGGTCGCGTGATGCGTGTCTCGTTCGAGGTCTTCCCGCCCAAGACGCCAGACGGGTCGGAAACGTTGTGGCGCTCGATCAGACAACTCGAGCCGCTGCGGCCGAACTTCGTATCGGTCACCTACGGCGCCAACGGCTCCGACGCCGAGCGCAGTCACGCGACCGTCGAGCGCCTCGTCGGCGACACGTCGCTGACCACGGCCGCCCACGTGACCTGTGTCGGCCAGCCGCGGGCGACGGTCGACGACGTGATCAGGCGCTACTGGGAGGCCGGTGTGCGCCACATCGTCGCCCTGCGCGGCGATCCGGCCGGCGGCGTCGGCAATCGGTACGAGCCCCACCCCGACGGCTACCGCAACGCCGCCGATCTGGTCGCCGGCATCAAGCGTCTGTACGACGCCGAGATCTCGGTGTCGGCGTATCCGGAGAAGCATCCCGAGAGCCCGACCGTCGACGCCGACCTCGAAATGCTCGCCGCCAAGGTCGACTCCGGCGCCAACCGCGCGATCACGCAGTTCTTCTTCGACAACGACCACTACTTCCGCTATGTCGATCGTGTCCGCGCACGCGGCATCGACATCCCGATCGTGCCGGGCATCATGACCGTGCAGAACTTCGAGCAGACGAGCAGCTTCGCGGCGAAATGCGGCACGTCGATCCCGCCCCGGCTGGCGGCGCGCTTCGCCGGGCTCGAGCACGATCCCCACACCCGCCAGCTGGTCGCCGCCAACGTCGCCGCCGAACAGGTGCTCGGCCTCGTCGAGGCGGGCGTCGCAGACCTGCACTTCTACACCATGAACCGGGCCGAGCTCGTCTACTCGATCTGCCGCCTGCTCGACATCCACCCGATCCCCGATCCGGCGACGGCAGAGGCGGTCGCGGTATGAGCATCAGTGCGCTGCGCCAGGCCGCATCGGAGCGGATCCTCGTGCTCGACGGGGCGATGGGCACCATGATCCAAGGGCTCGGGTTCGACGAGGACGCCTACCGAGGCGCCCAATTCGACGCGTGGAACCGTGCCGTTCACGGCAACAACGACCTGCTCAACATCACCCAGCCGGACGCGATCCGCAGCATCCACTACGCCTACTTCCGCGCCGGTGCCGACATCGTGTCGACGAACACGTTCTCGTCGACCGCCATCGCCCAGGCCGACTACGGCATGAGCGAGCTCGCCTACGACCTCAACCGCGCCGGCGCCGCAATCGCCCGCGACGCCGCCCTGATGGCCGAGCGCGAGGACGGACGGCGACGCTTCGTCGCCGGCGCCGTCGGCCCGACGAACCGGACCGCGTCGATCTCACCCGACGTGTCGGACCCCGGCTTCCGGGCCGTGACGTTCGACGAGCTGGCCGCTGCGTACACCGAGCAGGTCCGCGGGTTGCTCGATGGATCGGTCGACGTGTTGCTGGTCGAGACGATCTTCGACACGCTCAACGCCAAAGCCGCGATCCACGCCATCTCCGAGCTCGTCGCGAAGCGCGGCACGGTCGTGCCGATCATGATCTCGGGCACGATCACCGACCGCTCGGGCCGGCTGCTCACCGGGCAGACACCGGCCGCGTTCTGGCACTCCGTGCGCCACGCGGCACCGTTCTCGATCGGATTCAACTGCGCCCTCGGTGCACAGGAGATGCGGGCCCACATCGCCGACGTCGGGCGCTACGCCGACAGCCTCGTGTGCGCCTATCCCAACGCCGGTCTGCCCAACGAGTTCGGCCACTACGACGAGACACCGGAGTTCATGGCCGGACTCCTCGGCGAGTTCGCCGACGCCGGCCTCGTCAACATCGCCGGCGGATGCTGTGGCACCACACCCGAGCACATCCGCGCCATCGCCGACGCCGTCGCCGGCAAGCCACCACGCCGCCTGCCCGAACCCGACCGCAGGCTCCACCTCTCGGGCCTCGAGGCGTTCACGCTCAGCTCCGACATCCCGTTCGTGAACGTCGGCGAGCGCACCAACGTCACGGGATCGGCCCGCTTCCGCAAGCTCGTGACCGGCGGCGACTACAACGCCGCCCTCCAGGTCGCTCGCGACCAGGTCGAGAACGGGGCGCAGATCATCGACGTCAACATGGACGAGGGACTCCTCGACTCCGAGGCGGCGATGGTGACGTTCTTGAACCTGATCGCCGCCGAGCCCGACATCTCGCGCGTGCCGATCATGGTCGACTCGTCGAAGTTCTCGGTGATCGAGGCCGGCCTGAAGTGCATCCAGGGCAAGGCCGTCGTCAACTCGATCTCGATGAAGGAGGGCGAGGAGGCGTTCATCCGCCAGGCCCGGATCGTGCGCGACCACGGCGCGGCGGTCGTCGTCATGGCGTTCGACGAGCAGGGCCAGGCCGACACTTTCGAGCGCAAGACGTCGATCTGCCAGCGGGCGTACGACATCCTGGTCGACCAGGTGGGGTTCCCTCCCGAGGACATCATCTTCGACCCCAACATCTTCGCCATCGCGACCGGCATCGAGGAGCACAACAACTACGGGGTCGATTTCATCGAAGCCACCGGATGGATGCGGAAAAATCT
>DATMDV010000481.1:0-3489 GCA_035557475.1 Ilumatobacteraceae bacterium | reverse complement strand
GGAGGCCGAGTTGGGACATGCGGTGGGTGATGGTGAGCGTGCCCTCGCCGCCGATCACGATGACCGCGTCGATCTCGAGCTCGGCGACGACTTCGAGCACGCGTTCGGGACCGCCGTCGACGGCGAACGGGTGGTGGCGCGACGATCCGAGGATGGTGCCGCCGCGAGGCAGCGTGCCCCGCATGCGCTCGACGTCGAGGTCGAGGTGGTCGCGCTCGAGCAGGCCCAGCCAGCCGTCGCGGAAGCCGATCACCTGGTCGTCGTAGTGGCGCTCGGCCTTGCGCACGATGGCGCGGATCACGGCATTGAGTCCGGGGCAGTCGCCACCGCCGGTCAACACGCCGATCCGCACCCCCGTGAGGATACGCGACCACTCTTCATCTGAGAGGTAGGCATCTGATAGGAAGCGCGGATGGCCTGGGACTCGACTCGACCGGTGCCGTGGCGACGCTTGATCCGCGAGTGGCTGATCTACGCCGCGATCATGGCGGCCGTCTTCCTCATCTTCTTCCGCAACGGCAACCTGCTCGGTGCGATGGTGGGCCTGCTCGTCAGCGGTCCGCTGTACCTCCTGTTCGGCGCCGTGCTCGCCAGGTTCGGCTACCAGCGCAAGACGCTCAGGCAGCTGCGAACGGAGCGCGAGGACCGCACCACGGGTACCGCCGGTACCACCGGCACGGCGGCGACCGACGTCCGGCGGGAACGCCCGGCGCCGACACGGCGGACTTCGGGCGGCGGCCGATCGAACCGTCCTGGGGCCCGGCGCCGCTGAGCCTGCTCGCGACCGGCGGGTACGGTGACCACCGTGACCACGGGCGCCTGTGTGATCGCGATCGACGCCGGCACGACGGGCGTGCGCAGCCGCGCCGTGTTCGCCGACGACCGGCCGCCGGTGGCGTCGTACCGCGAGTTCACCCAGTGGTATCCGCACCCCGGCTGGGTCGAGCACGACGCCACCGAGATCTGGACGGCCGTGAAGGCGACGCTCGACGAGGTCGTCCACGCCGTCGGAGTCGAGCACGTCGCGGCGATCGGCATCACCAACCAACGCGAGACCGTCGTCGCATGGAACCGGACGACCGGTGTGCCATACGCCAACGCGATCGTCTGGCAGGACCGTCGCACCGCGGGACGTTGCGCCGAGCTGACGGCGCAGGGGCACCTCGACCTCGTCCGGGCGCGGACCGGGTTGGTGCTCGACCCCTACTTCAGCGGCACGAAGTTCGAATGGCTGCTGACCGAGGGTGGGATCGCAGTGTCCGACGACCTGGCCCTCGGCACCGTCGACGCCTGGCTGTTGTGGAACCTGACCGGCGGTGACGTGTTCGCAACCGATCCGACGAACGCCAGCCGCACGATGCTGTTCGACATCGTCGAGCGGCGCTGGGACCCGGAGCTGTGCGATCTGCTCCACGTGCCGCTGTCGGCGCTGCCCGACGTTCGCCCGTCGAGCGGTCGCTTCGGCGTCACGTCCGACCGTTGCGCGGTCCCGCCCGGGATCCCCGTGAGCGGCATCGCCGGCGATCAGCAGGCGGCGTTGTTCGGCCAGGCGTGCTTCCGACCGGGCACTGCGAAGAACACATACGGCACCGGGAGCTTCGTGCTGCTCAACGTCGGCGACCGCTGCCCGCCGCCGACCGAGGGAATGCTGACGACGATCGCCTGGGAGCTCGCGGACGGGACGGTGGCGTACGCGCTGGAGGGGGCGATCTTCGTGACGGGGGCCGCGATCCAATGGCTCCGCGACGGCATCGACATCATCGACGAAGCGGCCGAGGCGGGACCGCTCGCCGCCAGCGTGCCCGACAGCGGCGGCGTGTACGTCGTGCCGGCGTTCACCGGCCTCGGCTCGCCGTGGTGGGACCCGTACGCCCGCGGGACCATCGTCGGGATCACCCGCGGCACGACGCGCGCCCACCTGACCCGGGCCGTCGTCGAGGCGATGGCGTACCAGACCCGCGACGCGGTCGCGGCAATGGTGGCCGCGAGCGGCACGGCGATCACCGATTTGCGGGTGGACGGCGGCGCGTCGGCGATGGACGTCATGCTGCAGATGCAAGCCGACCAGCTCGGCGTGCCCGTTCGGCGACCCGTCGACCAGGAGACCACCGCCCTCGGCGCGGCGTTCCTGGCCGGTCTCGCCGAGGGCGTGTGGCCGGATCTCGAATCGATCGCGGCTCGCTGGCAGCTCGACGCCACGTTCACGCCCACCGACGACCGCACCTTCGCCGATCTCTCCCACTCGCAATGGCTGCGGGCGGTCGAGCGATCACGCGCCTGGGGCAGCGAGTCCTAGCAGTCGAGTGCGTCGGCAACCCTGGCGAGGAGCGCGACACGCGTCCGTTCACGTTCGCGAACCGTTCGGTCCGACCGGCCGGCCGCCACGACGACTCCCGAGCGCGGGAGATACGCCCACACCAGATCACTTGGGGCGCCGTTCGCGTCGCGCAGGTGCTGGCTGCCGTCGAGGAACGCGAGCAGCCACGGCAGCTCCGGCGGTTGTCCGTGGGAGTGCACCACCACGCCGTCACGGATGACGGCCGCCCACTCGGCATCGGCGATCCGGGCGACCGCGGCGCACAGCACCGCCAGCCGCTCGGCCGGTTCGGCCTCGGCGATCTCGGCACCCGCCGCCAGAGCGACGAGGTCGGGATCGACGCGGTCGCCCTCGACCGGACGCACGTGCTCGACCGCGACGCCGTCGACGGCGCTCACCTCGGCGATCAGCAGGTCGACGAGGTTCGCGTCGGCCAGCCCGATGACCAACTCGTCGACGACACGTCCGCCGCCCGACTCGAGGATCTCGATGCCGAGCACGTCGCCGCGCACCGATCCGATCCTGCTCGCGACCTGGCCGAGCGCGCCGGGGCGGTCGGGCAACCAGACGCGCAAGACGACGGTGTGCACACGCGGAAACTACTGGCGCCACGTGTCCGGCATGTGAACCGCTCGTGCGGCCGCGTCAACCGAGCTTCGTCAGTCCCCGGCGCAGGTTGCGCAGGCCCTGCTGGATCCGCTTGTCGTTCTCGATCAGGGCGAATCGCACATAGCCCTCGCCGCCCGGCCCGAACCCGAGCCCCGGCGAGAGCGCCACGTTGCAGTCCCTGACGATCATCGAGCAGAACTCGACCGAGTCCATCTCAGCGTACGGCTCGGGGATCGGCGCCCACACGAACATCGACCCGCCGGGCTTCAGGACGCTCCACCCCATCTTCACCAGTCCGTCGATCAGCACGTCACAGCGGCGCTCGTACGTCGCGCAGATCTCGTTGGGGACGTCGGCCGCCTCGTTGAGGGCGACGGTGGCGGCGATCTGCACCGGCCGGAACATGCCGTAATCGAGATAGCTCTTGAGCTTCACGAGCGCCTGTACCACTTCGGCGTTGCCGAGCATGAACGCGCAACGCCAACCCGCCATCGAGAAGCTCTTCGTCATCGAGTACTGCTCGACTGCACACTCTCGGGCGCCGTCGGCCTGCAGGATGCTCA
>DATMDV010000480.1:0-4363 GCA_035557475.1 Ilumatobacteraceae bacterium | reverse complement strand
GCCGAGGATCGCCCGCTCGTGAACCAGCAGCTCGTCGAGCGCGGCGTCGACGGCCCGGCGTCCGGATGCGGTGAGCCTCACCAGCACGCCGCGGCGGTCGTTCGGGTCGGGCCGTCGCTCGACCAGCCCGCGCGCCGCAAGGCGGTCGACACGGTTGGTCATCGTGCCGCTGGTCACCAGCGTCTCGGCGACGAGTCGGCCCGGTGAGAGGTCGTGGGGCGGACCGGTGCGGCGCAGTGCGGCGAGCACGTCGAACTCCCAGGTTTCCAGGTCGTGCGCGGCGAAGGCCTGCTTGCGTGCGCGGTCGAGGTGGCGGGCGAGGCGCGAGACGCGGCTCAACACCTGCATGGCGGAGACGTCGACGTCGGGACGTTCACGCTGCCAAGCGGCGACGATGGCGTCGACCTCGTCCGGCTCCTGTTGACCTGCCACCTCCACATCGTACCGTCAAGAATCTTGATGTCGAGATTGTTCGTCGGCGGCCACGGGCGTAGCGTGCCGTCATGGACGTTGACGAGATCGTCGCCGCGGGGGTCACGCAGCAGGCCGCGGCGATGAGATCCGGTGCCCTCAGTGCCAGGGACCTCACCGTGGCCACCCTCGCGGCCGTCGAGCGCGAGAACGCGCGGCTCAACGCCGTGGTGGGGCTGCTCGCCGATCCTGCCTTCGACGCCGCGGCCGAGGCGGACCGTCGCCGCTCCGAGGGCGATGACCGGCCGTTGCTCGGGGTGCCGATCGCCGTCAAGAACGACCTCGACATCGCCGGGCACGTCACCGCCTACGGCAGCCGAGCCAACACGAAGCCGGCGACGGCCGACGCCGAGCTCATCACGCGCATCCGCGGCGCCGGCATGGTGCCGGTGGCGACGACGACCCTTCCCGAGCTGGCGATCTACGGCTTCACCGAGTCCGTGGCCAACGGCATCACGCGCAACCCACATCACCTCGACCACTCGCCGGGCGGATCCTCGGGCGGGTCCGCGGCGCTCGTCGGCGCCGGCGCGGTGAGTGCGGCCACCGCGTCGGATGGCGCCGGTTCTGTCCGAATCCCGGCTGCGTCCTGCGGGCTGGTCGGCTTCAAGCCGACGCACGGCACCATGCCCAGCTCGGGCGGCTGGCATGGCATGTCGACACAGAGTGGTCTCGCGCAACGGGTCGTGGACGTGGCCCTGTACCTCCAGAATCTGGGAACGTTCGCCCCCGACCTCGTCGATGCGGCTGCGACCGAGCCGGCGCCGCTGCGCATCGGCGTCTCGACCAGTGCGTCCGCGGCGACGCGGGCCCAGCCACTCGACCCGGCGGTCCGTGCCGCGCTCGACGCGACGGCGTCGGCGCTCGACCGGGCCGGACACGACGTCCGCGAGGTGTCGATCCCGTACAAGCTCGACGCCAGGCTGCTCGCGGTGCGCTTCCTCGCCGGCATCCGTGACATGGCTGCCGCCGCAGACGACCCAACCCAGCTCGAGAAGCGCACGCGCCAGATCGCCCGTCTCGGTCGCCCGTTCGGACCCGGCTCGATCGTCCGGGCGAGGAACGCCGGTGACCGATGGGGCGGCACCGTGTATGACGATCTCGGTGTCGACATCCTGCTGACGCCGGTGATGAGCGGCCCGGCCCTCCCAGTCGGAAATTTCGATGGACGGGGAGGACTAAGGACAGTCCTCGGGATGAACACGTTCTACCCGTACACGGCGCAGTGGAACCATGCCGGCACCCCGGCCGTCTCGATGCCGGTTGGTCGAACGGACGACGGGCTCCCGCTGGCCGTGCAGCTGATCGCGCGTCGCGGCGACGACGCCACGTTGATGTCGCTCGCCGGGTGGCTGGAGCGGTCGCACGAGTGAGCGCGTGCGACCCGAGCCTGTACTTCCGACCGGTAGCCTGATGTTCGATTCCCCGCCTTGGTCTGTCGGCCATGATGGTGCTGCCCCGCCAGGCGGGTCCTAACTTCACATCGATCCCCGGTTGGTCTGCCGGCAGGGCCCGCCTGACTTTGAATCAGGACTAGCGACGCAGGTTCGACTCCTGCCCGGGGAGCAAGATCAGCAGAAGCGTGCTGGTCAGACGCTGCTCAGGCCGCGCCCCTACCAGACCTAGGGACGTGGCCTGAGCGCTGTCGTGCTTCTTGTCGTGATTGGCCACGCCGACCTCCTTCGGTTGCCACCTCTCAAGTCAGACAAGTCGTGGGGCCGCCATCTGGGCGTTCTGTTTCGCGCCTCGCTCGAATTCGCCGCCATCATCCAGTGGCGGTGGCGTTGGCGGGACCTTGGACCCTCGACTCTCTGTCGACGGCGCTCGATACTGAAGAAGTCGAAACCCCAAGGAGCTCCATGACCATTCGCGTCTTTCTCGTCGACGACCACGAAGTCGTGCGAACCGGGCTGAAGCAACTACTGGAGCGCGGCGGAGACATCGAAGTGGTCGGCGAAGCAGGCACGGCCGCGGCAGCGATCGCCCGGATTCCGGCAGTCAGGCCCGACGTTGCGGTGCTGGATGCTCGGTTGCCGGACGGCAGCGGCATCGAGGTCTGTCGGCAGGTGCGCTCCAGCCATCCAGACACCAAGGCCATCATCCTGACGTCGTTCGACGACGACGAAGCGCTGTTTGCAGCGATCATGGCCGGCGCATCGGGATACGTCCTGAAACAGGTCACCGGACAGGACCTGATCAGTGCCGTGAAGCATGTGGCCGCCGGGGGCTCCCTTTTGGACCCGAGTGTCACTGCCAAGGTGATGGAGCGTCTTCGCGAAGGTCCGCCTGGAGAGCCGGACGAGCTCAAGAGTCTGACGGCGCAGGAGCGGCGCATCCTCGAGCTCGTCTCGGAGGGTCTGACCAACCGGCAGATCGGTGAGCGCTTGTTCCTGGCCGAGAAGACGGTCAAGAACTACATGTCGAACGTGCTCTCGAAGCTGGGCTTCGAGAGTCGGACCCAGGCCGCCGTCTTCGCAAGCCGCCTGCTCGACGACCGCTGAGCGAGAGCACGCTTCTCCACGGGAACGGAGCATCACCGATCGTCGAGCTGGGCGGGCGACTGGCCGGCGCACGACGGTGCCACGTGCCCGGTGGTCATCGTCCCGTCCGGGCAGACAGCCGTGCCTCACACCGGAACGGTCCAGAGGACTCGAGTGCCACCACCGCTCGCCTGATGGATCTCGAATGCACCACCCCTGGCTTCAGCGCGATGGCGCAGGTTGTCGAGTCCGCTGAGCACGGGAGATTCTCCTGGGCCCACCCCATCGTCTGTCACCTCGACGCTGACGTGTCCTGAGACCGCCGACACGGTGACATCGACCTTCGTGGGGTTTGCATGCCGAACGGCATTCGCGAGAGCCTCGCTCACGACGGCTACGACGTCGTCCGTCAGATCGCCGGACGCCATGAGGTCGACTGGGCCCACGAAGTTGACCCGAGGTCTGGACGGGATCTGATCGCCGACGTGGTCAACGATCTCGAGGATGCGCGCGCGGAGACTGACCGTCGTTGACTCGGGGTCGCGTCGCATCGCGAAGATGCTCTGACGGATCTGCGCTATGGCATCGTCGATCTCCTTGATCTGAGCGGTGATCTGATCTGCAGTTTCGCCGCCGACTCCTGCGGCGGTCGCCTGCAGATTCAGGCCGGTGGCGAAGAGCCGTTGGATGACGTGGTCATGGAGGTCGCGTGCGATGCGACCTCGCTCCTCCAAGAGCTCGACCCGTCGCCGAGTGCGGCGAGACTCAGCACGGTCGATCGCGACGCTGATGTGACTGGCGAACGAAACGCCCATGTCGAGGTCCTGCGCGCTGAACGGCAGGCCACCCTTCTCTCGCGCGATCGTCAGCACGCCTGTCGACACGTCCAGTGGACCAAACGGAATGACCACCGAGTTGCCCAGGAGTGCTTGCTGAGCGAGCCCCTGCTGGTCGAACTCGTTCTCCTCTCCGACCAGAACCGGCTCGCCGGCCGCGATGGCTCGGCCGGCGAACGTGTCAACCAGGCGAAATGACATCCCCACGAGCTCGGCAGCTCCGATGCCCGAGGCTCGCTCCACCGAGATCTCATCACCCGTTGCAGTGACCAACGCGATACTGACGAGATCAGCGTCAGCCAGGGACTGAACCTGTTCGACGATGCCGCCCAGATGGTCCTCGCCATCACCTTTCATGAGCCGCCGCGCTGTCTCGGCCAGCGAAGATGCCCATCGCTCGCGATACGACGAGTCAGAGAAGAGGCGCGCATTCTCGATCGCGATGCCGGCAGTCGCGGCCAATGCCTGGGCGAGCTCCTCGTCGTCGGGCGAGAAGGCACCGTTCACGCTTTCCGTCAGGTAGAGATTGCCGTAGACCTCGTCGCGTACACGGATGGGTACACCCAGGAAGCTCTC
>DATMDV010000479.1:0-3580 GCA_035557475.1 Ilumatobacteraceae bacterium | reverse complement strand
TCTACGGCGCTCTCACCTACTACGGCTACAAGATGGTCCGCGAGACCGTCGCCGGGTACTGGCGCCAGGTCGAAGCGCACGGCAAGGACGACAACCCGCACCGCCTCGCCGTCACCCAGTTCATCGGTGTCGCCGACACCGACGCCGAGGCTTACGAGATGTACCGCGAGCCGGCGGAGTACTTCTTCAACCGCTCGCTGCACGTGTACCCCGGGTTCACCGACCCGCCGGGCTACGTCACCGAGGCGTCCGTGCGGGCCCGTTACAAGTCGCAGGTGCGCCAGACCTCGCGAGCGAAGCAAGCCAAGCACGATCTCACGTGGGACGAGATGGTCGACAACGGCTACGTCGTGATCGGCAGCCCCGACACGGTCCGCGAGAAGCTCGAGGAAGCGTGCAAGGAGCTCCGCATCGGGCACCTGTGCGCGATGCTCCAGTTCGGCAACATGAGCGACGAGCTCACCCGCTACAACACGCGGTTGTTCGCCGACAAGGTCGCTCCCGGACTCCGCACCGTCTTCGCCGAGTATCCCGACCCGTGGTGGCCCGAAAATGCCCGCTGATCAGCGCCTCGTCTACCTGTGGGGGATCGCCGGCCACCCGGAGGTCTCACCCGCGCTGCGCGCCCTCGAAGCCGACGGCTGGGAGATCGTCGTCCCGTCGGTCGCCGGGTTCGACGGTGAGTCGGGCTTCGTCGCACCCGACGAGTACCTCGACTGGCTCACGGTGTTCTGGGACGCGCTCGATGCGACGGGCGCGCTGCCGTGCCCGGTGGTCGGCGCGTCGCTCGGGGGGATGATCGCCGCCGAGCTGGCCGCGATGCGACCCGAGATGGTGACGTCGCTGAGCCTGCTCGCACCGTTCGGCATCAACGCGGCCGACACACCGGGCTTCGACCTCTACGCCGTCCCCGCCCCCGAGCGGATGAGCCACCTGTTCGCCAAGGGCGTTCCCGACGCCTTCGCCGATCGCTTCGGCCACAAGGGCGAGGAGGAGGCGCCGGTCGCCCGGTACCTCTCCGACATCGCCTCGGCCAGCCTGTTGTGGCCGCTCGGCGACCGCGGTGTTGCGAAGCGGATCCACCGCATCCGCTGCCCGAAGCTCGTCGTGTGGGGCGACCAGGACGAGCTGCTCGTGCCCGGCCTGATCGAGCGGTGGGGTGGCGGTGAGGTGATCGCCGGCGCCGGCCACCTCCTCGAATGGGACGCACCGGACGAAGTTGCGGCACTCTTGCGGCGTCACCTCGAAGCCCACTGACGCGGAGCGAGCAGCGACTGACTATGGAGGATCCATGAGCTACGCCGACCGGGCGGAATTCCACTACTTCCACTTCTTCCCCTACACCGGGTTGCCGGCCGACGCCGCCGACAAGGAATCGCTCTGGGTCGACTACTCGAACTCGAACTACGACCCGAAGGCCGGGCACGTGCTCTACCAGCGCTACCTGTCCGAGATGCTGCTCGCCGACAAGCTCGGCTTCGACGGCCTGGTGCTGAACGAGCACCACAACTCGCAGTACACGATGAACCCGGCGCCCAACCTGACGGCGGCGGCGTTGATCCCCCAGACGACGTCGCGGATCAGCGTGTTCGGAACGCCTCCGAACTTCGAGTACCCGAACCGGTTGGCCGAGGAGTACGCGATGCTCGACGTGATGTCGGGCGGCCGTCTCGACGTCGCATTCCCGCTCGGCACGGGCATGGAATACTGGGCCAACGCCGTGAACCCGGCGACGGCGCGGGCGCGGTTCCGTGAGTCGCTCGATGTGATCCTCAAGTGCTGGACCGAGGACGGTCCGCAGTCGTTCGCCGGCGACTTCTACACGTACCGCTACCTGAACCCGTGGCCCAAGCCAATCCAGCAGCCGCACCCGCCGGCGTACATCGTCGGCGCCGGCTCGTCGGAGACGATGGAGCTGGCAGCCGAATACGGCTTCGGCTACTCCGTCGTGTTCATCCCGACGTCGATGCAGCTGAAGGTGTTCGACCACTACCGCGACCGCCTCGTCCACCACGGTCACGAGGTCACCGACGACAAGGTGACGATCGGCATCTTCGCCTACGTCGCCGAGACCGACGAGAAGGCCGAGGAGGAGTTCATGCCGCACGTCATGTACTTCTTCGAGACCGCCCTGCGCACCACGCCGCGCTACCTGAACCCGCCCGGGTACGTGACGGTGCCCGAGTTCCGGCGCCGCATCACGTCCGCCGACGTGCACGGGTCGGCGGACTGGGATTCGTTGCTGGAGATCAACCGCATCGTCGCCGGCACGCCCGAGAAGGTGGCCGACGCGATCGCCAACTGGGTCGAGGAGGCGAAGACGACCCGTGTGAACCTCAACATCGCCCTCGGCGACATGCCGAACTGGAAGGTGGTGAAGAGCACGACGCTCTTCGCCGAAGAGGTCATCCCTCGCCTCCGTTCGCGCAAAGTGGTGCCGGCATGAGCGAGCGAAGCGCCGACACGATCGATCGCATCGAGCTCGACGTCAACGGCACCCCGTCGGTGGTGCTCGCCATGGGCGATCCGCTCGCGCCGCCGCTCGTGTACTTCCACGGTGCCGGCACGTTCCACGGCGCCGAGTTCGCGCCGGCGTGGGCCGAGGAGTTCCGCGTGCTGATGCCGTTCCACCCCGGGTACGGCGAGTCCGGCGACTATGACGACCTGCAGGGCGTGCACGACCTGGTGTTGCACTACACCGAGCTGTTCGACCAGCTGGGGCTCGTCCGCGACGTCAACCTCGTCGGATTGTCGCTCGGGGGACTGCTGGCGGCGCGCTTCGCGATCGCGCAGCAACACCGCTTGCGCCGCCTCGTCCTGTGCTGCCCGGCGGGCCTGAAGGTTCCCGAGGTGCCGGTCGACGATCTGTTCACGCTCAAGCCCGAAGAGGTCGTCGGTCGCCTGGTCCACAACTTCGACACCATCGCCAAGCACCTGCCCGCCGACCCGCACGACGTCGACTTCACCGTCGATCGCTATCGCGAGACGCGCACGACGGCGCTGCTGTTCTGGGAGCACCCCTTCGATCGCGTCATCCCGCGCTGGCTCGGACGCGTCTACATCCCGTCGATGGTGATCTGGGGCGACGAGGACACACTCGTCCCGCCCGCCCTCGCCAGTCATTGGGGCGCGCTGCTCCCGAACGCCACGGTCAAGACGTTCGCCGATGCCGGCCACCTCGTCCTCGACGAGTCGCCCGACGCCGTCACCACCATCGCCGAGTTCTTCAGCTGACCAACCCCCCGAACTGTCTGCTTCAGACGGGCCGGCAGGCAGTCTGAAGCAGACAGAACCGATATTTCGAACGACAGAGGAGTCAACAACGTGGAACTCGGTGCAGAGCTGACCGCCGGATCCGTCCTGGCCGAACGGGCGCGGGCGCTCGTGCCGCTCATCGACGAGTACGCCGAGTTCGCCGACGAGAAGGGTGAGTTGGCGCTTCCCGTCGTCGACGCCCTGCATCGCGACCGCCTGTTCGCGATGTGGGTGCCAGAGGTGCTCGGCGGGTCGGAGCTCAACCCGGTCGACTCGCTCGAGGTGCTCGCCAATGTGTCGTACGGCGATGCGTCCGCCGGATGGG